>JBCCMB010000061.1:0-15519 GCA_039026555.1 Pseudomonadota bacterium | reverse complement strand
ATGGAGCGCCGATGAGACCGACGGATTGTGCAAGGCCGCGTGCGCCGAGTTCAGCGGCGATTTGACCGCCGAGATGATGGCCGCAGATGTCAGCGTCACGCACGCCCAGATCGCTGAGCGCTAATGCGATGGCGTCGGTGTAATCTGAAACACTCGATGGCGGGTCGATGGATGTTGAATCGCCATGTCCGGGCAGATCGAATGCCAGCACAGGGCGGGTCGTCGCTATCTTTGACAAGGTCGGTTCGAACAGGCGTTTCGATCCGCCGGCCTGGTGCAGCAAAACTAAGGGGCGGCCGGACGCGCCCAACGATCCCGACCAATGTAAGCCGCCAGCCTCTCTCTTTACGACTTCGTGCGTCACGCCGTCTGAATTTGCGCCGGCTTTCGGAGGGGCCGGCGGAGGATCGCCCGGATGCGCTTTAAGGTGTTCGTAGAAGCGCGCCAACGCCGCCGCCCGATCGCCATCTGTCTTTTCAATGGTGAAGTTTGGCGGGAGATCCGTCGGCAAGCGATCCAAATGCGGCGCAAGCGGGTCGTTGGCGGCCGCGGCGATGAGGACTGCCGCGTCTTGTATTTCATGCAAACCTTCTGCGCCTCGTCGACGAAAGGCTGAGGCGTAGGGCGGCCTGAAATTATCGCCAGCGTTGAGCACATCCATAGCGTTGGCGTGGATGTGCTGGGGAGAGGGGACGTCATAGACCATCCGTCCGCGAGCGGTTCGCTCAAACCAAGGGAAGAAGACAGTTTGCTCCTCCATCCGGCTCCATAGGTTGGCGAGGTGGGCGCCGTCCGGTTTGAGGTCGAAAGGCGGCAGGTAATCCCGAAGAAGATAATCGCGTTCTTCATCGGTCCAGACCGCGTATCCGTCTGCGACAAGACAAGTTGCGCGCCCCGGATGTCGACGTAGGAACTCCATCGCGGTGCCGGCGCCCGTGTGGAAGCCGTAGAGGGCGACACGGCCTAGTCCCAAAGCATCCAGGAACTTCGCAAATGCGTCGGCATAGTCAGGCGCGTTCGGCTCAACCAAGGGAAGTGGGTCGGACAGGCCGTTCCCCGGCGTGTCGACCGCGATGCAGGTAAAGCCGCCCCCGACGGCGTCGATGAGCGGCTTGACGGCGCGGCTGGATTGCGGCGAGCCATGAAGGAAGACGACGGCCGGTCCCGAACCATATCGCCGGTAGAAGACTTTTCGCCCGTCGACATGGACGAAATGCTCCGAAGCTTTATCCATGGATCAGATCTGTTCCGAAGCTACGCCGACCACGCATTTCCCCATGTTTTGGCCGTTCATCAGTTTTTCGAACAACGCTGGCGCGGTTTCCAGCCCGTCCATGCGATCTTCGACGAATTTGAGACTGCCGGATGTGACCCAAGGCCCGGCTTCGGCGACGTACTCGTCCCAGCGCGGATAGAAATCATAGACGATCAATCCCATAATCGCGGCGCGCTTGCCGACAATCATACCCGCGTTCAACCCCGGCGGCGGACCATCGGAATGGTATTGCTCGGCGAGCCCGCAAAGAATCGCTCGGCCATAGAGTTTCAGTCGCGGCGTGATCTGGTTGAGGATGGACACGCCGACATTCTCAAAATGGACGGACACGCCATCCGGCGCTTCGGTGTCTAGGATCGCTGTCCAATTGTCCTGCTTGTAGTCGACGCAGGCATCGAAGCCGTATTCATTGACGACCATGGCGCATTTATCCGGCCCGCCGGCGATGCCGATCACCTTGCTTGCGCCTTTGAGCCGAGCAATTTGGCCGACAGTCCCGCCGACCGTGCCTGCGGCGGCGTCCACCAATACGACGTCGCCGTCGCCGACCTTGGCCAATTGCGTAATTCCAGACCAGGCTGTCAGACCCGGCATCCCCAAAACGCCGGCATGGGCGGCAAGCGGCGCCGCGTTGGGATCGATTATGCGAAACGCGCCTGCGTCTAAGGCGGCGTATTCGCGCCAGCCCGCGTCCATCGTATGGACCCAATCGCCGACCGAGACGCCTTGGATCTTACTCTCAACCACTTGCGCGACCGCCGCCCCCGGTATGACGCCGGCGCCAGGTTCCGGCGGCACCTCTCCCATATGCCGTCCGCGAATGCGGCTGCCTACATAGGGATCCAAAGACAAATGTACGATCCGAACCAGGATTTGCGCCTCGCCGCATGCCGGCGCTTCAAGTTCAATAACGTCAAAATCCGCGGCGGTGGGCTTGTGGTCCAGCGCGTGTTTGAGAACGATCTGCTTCATAAGAGCTTAGGCCTCCACAATTTCGATGAGCGTACCGTCCGGCGCAGACAGCGTCGCGGCGCGTTTGTTCTGATAGATCGCGCCTTCCCGGATTTCAGGTGCTGTGATCCAGCGACCGGGAAGGGCGTCAAACTCTGGGTGGATCAAGGTGCCGATCGCCGCGCAAGGCGGCAACATGCCGTCATGGCTAGGGCGCGGCGTCGCGGCCGGCGGCAATTGATCCAATTCCAAGAAGACGTCGCGGTCGTGGATCATGGTGGCGATGCGGTGGAGATCTTCCATCGGCAAAGAGAACGCATTGGCGATCATCGTGTAGACGATCTCCATATCGCGGCCTGGCGTCACGGCGGCATGCTCTTTGATCCAGGCTTTCGACGCGTCCAGGTCTGAACACGCCATCACCACGATAAACAGCTTATCGATCAAAGACCCGGCGCGCGGCAGATCATAACCGGGCAAATCGTCCTTGATGTGGGTGAGGTAGACAATCTCTCCGTCGGGGCCTTTCACCTGCATGGGGTGAATCGCCGGCAATCCTTCAATTTCGCGCGGCGGACCGATGATTTCGAACGGCGATTTGAGCATGCGCTCATTCACCGCCAACACGTCTTGAACGCAAATCTCAATCGCCGCCCAGCCATAGCTTGTCAGCGGGACGTAATCGGGGCGGGGCGGTTGTTCGATAAAGCGCAGAAATACATCGGCTCCGGAGGCGGGCTGCATGACAGCGTAGGGCCGCCCGGCGACCGCCGGACAGCCCCAGCTTTCAGCAAGCGATCGGGAGATATCGCCGCCTTCAATTTGCGCGTAGTCGAGCCATTCGCCGTAAAGCTCTGTCGATCGCATGAGGTCCGCCACGGTAAGCGTCGCCGCCCGCAATATCTTCATAAAGTTAGTCCAGTTTTAGGCGGGCAATGCTCTTGTCGCCGGCTTGGTTTGAATTGATATATCGTTTCGGAGCGGCGACAATGCGTTCGATCAATAACACAGGTTTTTTGCGATGAAATTTGGAGCCGCTGCATCTCTTCCTCTCGCTCTCGCTCTTGCGGTTGTCGCTTGCGCTGCGACCCCGGCGTCTTCAGCGCCTATAATGGCCGAATTTCCAGGCCAAATGCCGGCGCAGATTAAGTTGAACGCGTCGGAGATTGTTGCGCGGGCGCATGAAGCGGCGGGAGGTGAGAATTGGGTGAAACCTCGCTCGCTTAAGCTGGTCGGCTATAATGTGACCTACACGCCAGACGGTCCGACGCTTTACGACAAATACGCCATGTGGCGCATCTATGCGGACGACAAGCCGGATGCGCATCGCGCACAAGGGCGCGTACGTATTGAAGGGTGGGCTGGCGACACGCTCAAACTTTTGTTGACCTATAATGGTGAGGCGACGTTCACAGCCGACGGTCAAATGCCGCCATCGGACGCCGACAAAATGTGGGGCTCGAATTTCGGTTTCGGCGCGATCCGGAACGCGCTGGACGAGGGCTGGACCCAAACGCGTCTGCCGGACGATTTGGTAGATGGCGCTCCCGCTTATTGGGTGGAGCTTACCGATCCGGTGGGCGGCGTTACGCGGTTTGCGTTTGCGATCGAAGACTATCGTCTATTAGCGGTGGGCTTCGATACGCCGCGTGGTTGGCACGAGCGACGATACTCGCATTATTTCTCAAAGGAGGGTGTATCGTGGGCGCAGCCTGGCCGGGTTCGTCTGTTCTATGACGGCGTCAAACAAAACGAGATTATCTGGACGGATTTCGTCGTCGGCGAAGACTACCCGGAGGACCACTTCGTCGTTGCGGAACGGCCGACCGAGCCCAGCTTCTAAGAGGTTTAAGGTGTCGTTGCACTCTTTGCCGATCCGGCAGATCGCCTATTTCGTTCCCGATGTTCGCGCCGCCGCCGCCGCGCACTCGGCTCGATACGGCTCCGGGCCTCATTTGGTGAACGAGCGCGTTCCGGTGATCGCCGCTTGGCGAAGAGGGGAAGTCTGCGAGTTTGATCACACCTCCTCCTACGGCCAATGGGGCGAGGTGATGATTGAGTTTGTGCAGCAAAACAATGCCGGACCCTCGCCCTTTCACGACATGTATCCCGAGGGATCAGGCCGCTACGGCGTTCACCATGTCGCCTTGTGGGTCGATGATTTGGATGCAGAAATCGCGCGCTACAACGCTCAAGGCGTGGAGACAGCGCTCTATGCGAAACTCACGGAAGATTTTGCGTTTGCGATGATGGATACAGTCCAGGAACTCGGGCATATGACCGAGCTCTACGAACCAACGCCTCAATTGGTCGGCTTTTACGAATTGATCAAATCGCTTGCGGCCGATTTTGACGGTGTTGATCCTGTACGCGATCTGCCGACGGACTAGCCCTTAGAGAAACGTTTGCCCACAGCTTCTGAGGTCGGCTCCGCGCCGGCGGCCATGGCTTCAGCGTCCTGCTGCACGACGCGAAGGATGCGCGAAAGGTATTCTTGCGTCCACAAGCCGCGTTCGGCCGCCTCGTATTTGGTCGGCTGGAATTCTTCGATCTCGTCGCGCGTCACCACGCCTTTTTCATCGAGTAAGCGTTCGATAGTGTCCATCCGCTCCCGCATCACGGCCAATTCCTGCGCGACAGCCATTGTGATGGCGAGCACTTGTTCGGTCTGAGGGTCTTTTAAAAATTGCGGGCGTTTGCCTTTCGACTTTGCGCCGGCTTGAGCGAGTGCTTCTGCTATCGACATCAGACGGTCTCTGCTTTGCGGGCTCCGACCACGTGCCAGGCGGCTTTGCGGCCATAGTCTTCCTGGCTGTCGTCCTCAGCGACATCCGGGAAGAGGTCTTTATCGACCACCGCCGTCACGCCGCCATGGATCAGATCTGATTTTCTGAAACCCGCTTGAACCATCCATTTGTCCAGATCGATTTCGTGCATGCGCGTCCAGAAGGGTTCGTTGTTGTAGAACGCGTCCCAATCGCGCATGGCCTGTTCGTAAAGCGGCATCGATTTGTCATATTGGGGCTGTTCGACGTGTAGGACGACGCCGTCGGGCGCGAGCAGACGGTGCGTTTCGCCAAATATGTTCTGCATGCCTTTGTAGCTGGTCTCGTGCAGGAACATGACCGAGAGGATGAGGTCGAATGCGCCGTCCTCAAACTCCGGTAACGCCTCAACATCCGCTTGCACGAATTTGACGTTTTTGACGCCCAAAGACGCCGCCCGCGCGGCGCCGTATTTCAGCATTGGGGCCGCTTGGTCGACGGCGATGATTTCTGCGTCTGGAAACGCCTCGCCGATCGAAAGAATGTTGTGACCCAAGCCGGTGCCGAGATCTAAGATGCGCTTGGGTTTGAAACCGGGCATTTCCCGCGCGAGCCAGGCTGCGACCGCTGCGCCGCCGCCATCGGAGAACCGGCCGAGCGCGCCGCCGGTGGTCGCAAAAATGCCGACATCATAATTGGCGGGATTCACCACATCATCGCGCGTGGCGCCGCCATGATAGCTGCCGGGCATGCAATGATGGTCGACCGCAGCCAAATAACGCGGCGTCTTCACTTTCGGGTCGAGCTTTAGATTGTCTTTGGTGGCGAGTTCATCCGCCTTGGCGTTCAACGTCTCCGCCTGGCGAAGCGTCACCCAACGGCCAGCCTGCTGACGCATCTCCATCGTCGTGCGGCGAAGCGCGGACCACATTTGGAAATAGGGGTCTTTCGAAAGCGCTTTGCGGACTTCATGGCGGTCTTTGAATTTGCGCTCGTTCTTCTTTTCGAATTCAGGCGCAACGCGCGCGTCAAACGCTGTTTTGACGCCGGGCATTATTGCTCCGGAGAGATGCCGATTGAGATGCGCCAGAAAATTGAAGCGCGCGGCTTCGTCGTGCGTGGTGTCCGGAAAAACGTCGTGGCGGCCGACAACGCGATAATCGGGCGGTCCGTCATAAGCAGCAGCGGGATCTTGGTCGAAGGCTTTGGGGTCGCTCGGGGCGTTCATCGGCGTCGGCTCCAAATGTATTCGCGCATATAATCGCTTAAGACGGCGGATCTGTCATTGCGTTTGATCAAACGCCCAGCCTCTTGCGGATTTGGGTCTCAGGGTATTGATATATCAATTAGGGTTTTGATTTCCCGTTTTGGCGCTAGACCGCCGGGACGCAACACGAAAAGGGCTGGCGACCATGCGCATTATCGCTGTTTTTAACCTGCAACCCGGCGTTTCCGTCGAAGACTACGAGGCGTGGGCGAAAACCGTCGACATTCCGACTGTGAATGGCTTGGGCTCCGTCTCGTCGTTCGAAGTGTTTAAATCGACGGGACTTTTGGGCTCAGAAGATACGCCGCCCTACAAATATATCGAGATTATCGATGTCGCCGACATGGATCAATTTGGCGCTGATGTGGGGACGGAAACCATGCAAAAGATCGCCGGGGAGTTCCAAGCCATGGCGTCGGATCTTGCGTTTATCATGACGGAAAAACTCTAGAGGATCTTGTTTTCATGGCACGCTTATCGGGCAAGACCGCCGTCATCACGGGATCTGGCCGCCGCAAAGGATTGGGCGAGGCGATCGCAAAACGCTTAGCCGAAGACGGCGCGAACATCGTCATCTCGGACATTGGCCAGTCGCGCGACGCGGCCACTGGAGCCGAACATATCGGCTCGACTGATGAGATGGAGGCGATCGCGGCGGATATCAAAGCGATCGGTGTAAACGCCTCCACGCATGTCTGCGATGTTAGATCCTTGGAGGATGTGCGCGGCTTGGCCAGGCATGCGGCGGAGACCCATGGCGGCCTCGACATTTGGGTCAACAATGCCGGCATCGGCTACATCATGAAGCCTTTGCTGGACGTGACCGAAGACGATTGGCGCGCCGTAATCGACGTTAACCTGACGGGGTGCTTCTTCGGGATTAAAGCCGCGGCCGAAGCGATGATAGATGCAGGAAATGGCGGGCGGATCGTCAACATTGCGTCGCAGGCGGCCAAGACAGGCTTCCCGCACGCGCAGGCCTATACCTCCTCAAAACACGGACTTGTTGGTCTAACGCGGTCCGCCGCGATCGAACTTGGCGCGCACAACATCACCGTCAACAATGTCTGCCCCAACCATGTCACAACAGGGCTGGGCGCTTGGCAGAATGAGTATTTTTCAAAAGTGGTCGGCGCCGAGAGCGTAGAGGCGTATTTGGAGGCTATGGCCGCGCGTATTCCATTGGGACGACCCGGCTTGCCGGAAGACACTGCCAACGCCGTCGCATGGCTTTGTTCGGATGAGGCGAAATACATAACCGCCGAGAGCATGAACGTCTCTGGCGGCGAGGAGCCGCATTAATGACTGAACCCGCTCCAAACGACTTTGTCTGGCCTAATGGCGCAAAGCTGGCGCTATCGATTGTGGTCAATGTGGAGGAGGGCGCCGAGCGGCGCATTGACGAGGGCGATAAGCGCCCGGAGCCGGTCGACGAGCTGGGCGCCGTTCCGGGCAAGCCCATCCGCGTGCATGGCAATGAAACAAACTATCAGTATGGGATTAATCGCGGCGCGCCCCGCCTTTTGAAGCTTCTCGACAAATATGGCGTGCAGGCGACATGGACGGTGTGCGGGCAGGCTTTGGAGAAAGCGACATGGCTGGCCGAAGCGCTGATCGCGCGCGGCGACGAGCCTTGTAACCACGGTCACAAATGGGCGTTCACCGCATTTATGGATGAAGCTGAAGAACGCGACTTCATTGAAAAGGGCACGAAGAGTATAGAAGCAACCTGCGGCCGGCGGCCGGTCGGCTGGTTGTCCCGCTATCTCCATACAGACATTACGCGCCGCCTGCTGTTAGAGCAGGGCTATACCTATCATATGGACGATTATTCCGACGATTTTCCCTATTGGGACCAGGTTGAAATGTCGGACGGCGGATCCAAGCCGATGGTCATTCTGCCATATGCGATCGATTCAAACGATATGAAGTTCTGGCTCGATCCAGGCTATCCGCCGCATGAATGGCTGCGTTATGCGAAGGACAGTTTCGATTGGTTGGCGCGCGAATCCAAGGAAGAGGGCGCGCGCATGATGTCCTTCGGCTTGCACCTTCGCATCATCGGTCGACCCGGTCGCATCGGCGCCTTTGAAGCGTTTCTCGATTATGTCTCCGGGCGTGAGGATGTTTGGATCGCCAGCCGCGAAGCAATCGCCGAACATTTCGCCAGTGAGATCGACCCTTAGGCGGCTTGAAATCGCGTTAGGTCAGGGTCTTAGTTTGACGGAATGCGTGCGCGTGTTATTTGTCCGGACAAATGGCAGACTCATCCGCACCTTTTCGTAGCCTCCTCTTCGTGCCCGGCGCGCGTCCTGACCGTTTTGGCAAAGCGTTGGACGCGGGCGCCGATGCGGTTTGCATTGACCTGGAAGACGCCGTGCCGCCGGAAGGTAAGCAAGCCGCAAGAAAGGCGGTTTACGAATTCGCGAACGCGCCTCGAGGAGCAAAAGGCGCAGCCCTAGGATTTCGGATCAATGGGCTGTCGACCTTAGACGGCTTTAAGGACGTCGCGCTGCTAGCGGACGTCGCCGATCGCGTTGATTTCATAATGATTCCAAAGGCGTCGAGCGGCGCAGAACTTCAAAATCTTAAGGCCGCATTGGGCGAGGCGTGTCCGTCGGTTTGGGCGATTGTTGAAAGCGCGGACGGTTTGGCTGCTGCGGACGAGATCGCACGCGCGGTGGGCGAAACAGGCGGTGTCCTATTCGGAGGCGCGGACTTTTCTGCAGATATCGGTGCGCCCTTGGAGTGGGAGGCGATGGCTTATGCGCGCGGCGCGCTGGTCGTCGCCTGCTCGCGCGCTGGGGCGCAATTGCTGGATGTGCCGCATTTAGATGTAACGGATGATGAGGGATTAGCGACGACGACCCGCCGCGTCAAAGCGCTTGGCTTTACAGGCCGCGCCTGCATCCACCCCACTCAAGTGGCTGGCGTCAACGCGGTCTTCACGCCCAACGACGCGGAAATCGAGCACGCACAGCGTGTCATCGCCGCCTTCGACGACGCGTCCGGCGGGGCTGCGCTGCTCAATGGAAAGCTGATAGAATTGCCAGTGATCAGGAGCGCGCGGCGCGTTTTGGCGCGCGCCGGAGTGTAATCGGATAGAGACGAGACTTATGGCTGGAAACATCAAAGAGGTTGGCCCGCAACGTTATCGCGAGACGTTTGGCCGGTATTTCGAGGACTTCGTGGTCGGCGACGTCTATGAGCACCGCCCCGGTAAAACCATCACCGAATATGACAATCACATGTTCACGCTGATGACGATGAACACCCATCCGATGCATTTCGATGCGGAGTTCGCCGCCGCGTCGGAGTTCAAGAAGAACCTCGTGGTCAGCCCCTACACGCTGGCGTTGGTCATCGGCATGAGCGTGTCGGACACCTCGCAAAAAGCCATTGCAAATTTGGGGATGGACGAGGTGAAGTTCACCGCTCCGGTCTTCGCGGGCGATACGCTTTACGGAGAGAGCGAAGTCTTGGCGAAGCGCGAAAGCCAATCGCGGCCCGAACAAGGCATCGTTACCATTCGCACGATCGGCAAGAACCAGCGCGGCGAGATGGTTTGCACTTTCACCCGCAACATGTTGATCCCCGCAAAAGGTCATGCGGTGGAAGACAAAATCGACACCTATTAGATCCAAAGGGAGCGGCGCCATGCCCGATACGACGCATATCTCCGACAGCGACGAACGTTTGATCCTCGACGCCATCGATAAATGGCTGGAGCAGAAGGTGAAGCCCGTCGCCATGGAGTTGGAGCATGGTGATATTTATCCGCATGACCTTGTTGAGGACATGAAGGAATTGGGCCTATTCGGCGCGCTGATCGAACCTGGATATGGCGGTCTTGGCCTATCAGCGACGACCTATTCGAAGATCGTTACGCGCATTTCGGAAGAATGGATGTCGCTGACCGGCATTTTCAATTCGCACCTGATGATGGCGCAAATTGTTCAGCGCTTCGGGACCGACAAGCAAAAAGAGTATTGGCTTCCGAAATTCGCCACCGGCGAGTTGCGCGGCGCTTTGGGTCTCACAGAACCCGATGCTGGAACGGATCTTCAAGCGATCCGCACCGTCGCCGAACGCGTCGGCGACAAATATGTGGTGAACGGCGCGAAGACTTGGATCTCTAACGCGATTGAAGGAGATTGCGTCGCGCTGATGGTGAAGACGGATCCTGACGCGAAGCCGCGCTATAAGGGCATCTCCATGCTGCTCGTGTCGAAGATCGACCCCGAGACGCGGGAGCGTCTGAAGGGCGTCAAGAACGGCAACAAGCTCTCCAAGCTTGGCTATAAAGGCATTGATAGCGGCGAGTTCATCTTCGAAGGCTATGAATGCGACGCCGAGCTTTGCCTGATCGGCGGTAAGGAAGGCGAGGGCTTCTTCATGGCCACTGGCGGGTTGGAGATCGGCCGCATCAACATCGGCGCACGCTCTGTCGGCATTGCACGCCGAGCGCTGAAAGAAAGCGTCGCCTATGCGCAAACGCGTAAGACGATGGGCAAGCCGATTTGCGAACACCAAGCGATCCAATTGAAGCTCGGTGAAATGGCGGCGAAAACGCGCGCGGCGGAATTGTTGGTTGAAGACGGCGCGCGCGCCTACGACACAGGCGATCGCATCGACATGGAAGCCGGCATGGCGAAGTATTTTGCGTCGGAGACCGCTGTAGAGGTCGCGACCGAAGCCATGCGCATTCACGGCGGATACGGCTATTCGAAAGAATACGTCATCGAGCGCCTCTATCGCGACGCCCCGCTGATGTGCATCGGCGAAGGCACCAATGAGATGCAGCGCATCATCATCGCCAAGCAATTGGTGAAGCGAAACCCGGTCTAGGTCGAAACTCGTCGCTTGAAGGAGGTGGCAATGAGTGCGCACAAGCCGCTTAAGGGCGTCCGCATCTTGTCCGTCGAGCAATATGGCGCGGGGCCCTACGGCACTATGCTGCTTGCCGATCTCGGCGCGGAAGTGATCAAGATCGAAGACCCAGCGCGTGGCGGAGACGTCTCCCGATGCGTCGGACCTTTTATGTTGGGCGACCAAGACAGCGAGTTTTTTCAGACTTTCTCACTCGGCAAAAAATCCGTCGCGCTCGATCTTAAGTCCAAAGAGGGGCGAGGAGTATTCGAGCGATTGGTCGCGTCGGCGGATGCGGTCGCCAACAATCTGCGCGGGGATCAACCGGGCAAGCTTGGGCTCACATACGAAGATCTAAAATCAGTCAATCCGAAGATCGTGTGCGCGCACTTGTCCGCTTATGGGCGGGGCAATTCGCGCGAAGCCTGGCCGGGCTATGACTACCTGATGCAGGCCGAAGCCGGCTTTATGACGATGACGGGCGAACCTGACGGCCCGCCGGTGCGGTTCGGCCTATCCATGGTGGATTTTCATACAGGTACGCAAATGGCGTTGGGCCTCGTCTCAGCGGTGCTGGGCGCGCAGCGTAGCGGCGAAGGCTGCGACATTGACGTTTGCCTGTTCGACACCGCGCTGCATCAATTGTCCTATCCGGCGACGTGGTATTTGAACCATGGACATGAGACGGGCCGCCTGCCGCGCGGCGCGCATCCGTCTATCGCTCCGTCGCAATTGGTGAAAACCAAGGATGGTTGGGGCTTGTTGATGTGCCAGACGGAAAAATTCTGGGATCTCTTCTGCGAGCGAACATCGTCCGAACATTTTGCGAGTGATCCTCGCTTTAAGACGATCGCGGCTAGACGCGAGAACCTTGACGCTTTAACGGACGCGATCGACGCGGTCCTATCGCAAGAAACGACAGAGGCTTGGGTGTCCAAATTTGCCGGCTGCGTGCCTTTTGCGCCGGTTTTGAGCCTCGCGGATGCGTTGGACAGCGACTATGTCGCGCAAGTTGAGATGACGTCGCGTACATCACATCCTGAAGCCGGCTCAGGTCTTAGAACACTGTCCTCTCCGTTCCGCGTGAATGGCGAGCGCCCAAAGCTGTCTCGCGCGCCGAAACTTGGCGAACACACCTCAGATTTCACACCGGCGGCGTATCGCGTATGAAGCTAGACGGCGTCAAAGTCTTAGATCTATCCGCCTTCTTACCTGGACCGCATTTTACAATGACGATGGCGGATCACGGCGCAGACGTCGTCATGGTGGAGCCGGCGAACGGCGCGGGCGAGCCGACACGGAACATCGGTCTTAAAACGCAAGACGGCGTTTCCGTCTGGTTTCGCAATATCGCGCGCGGCAAACGATCTCTCAAACTGAATTTGAAAGATCCAGACGGCCAGGCGCTTTTCATGGCGCTGGCGAAAGAAGCCGATGTGATCGTTGAAGCCTTTCGTCCGGGCGTCGTAACGCGATTAGGCGTCGACTATGATGCGGTTCGGAAGATCAACAAGCGGATTGTCTATTGCTCTATCTCCGCATTCGGCCAAACGGGCGCGCATGCGCTGAAGCCCGCGCACGATATGACGATCCAGGGCATGGCCGGCATTGCGGATCTCAATCGCGGTTTGGAGGACAATAAGCCCGCGATGCCGAACATGCCGGTCGCCGATCTCACCGCATCCTTGATGGCGTTTTCCGCCGTGCTGATGGCGCTTTATCGTCGTCACGAAACCGGCGAGGGCGATTACATAGATTTAGCGATGTTTGACGCCGCGCTCGCCTGGACGCCCAATGTGACGGGGCCGGTCTTCGCTCAGGACACAGCGCCGAATCCAAAAGGCATGCGCTCGTTTGGCGGGTCCGCGATGTACAATTTGTATGAGACCGCCGACGGCGAGTTTGTGATCCTTGGCGGATCGGAAGTGAAATTCGCGGAGAATTTGCTGACGGCTTTAGAGCGCCCTGATTTGCTCAAATTCGCGAAGCTGGAACCCGGACCTGACCAAGCCCCGCTTCGAGATTTCTTCCGAAAAACCTTCAGGGATCAAACCTTGGATTATTGGAGATCCTTTCTTTCCAACATCGATTGTTGTTGGTCCTGGGTGCAGTCGCTCAAGGAGACGTTCGAAGACCCGTTCACGCGTGAACGCGGCATGGTGCTGGAGGATGCGGCCGGACATCGGCATATCGGCCCGCCGATCCGGTTTAAAGCGGAACCGCCGCAGCCGACGCTCAATGTGCCGGCCTATGGCCAACATTCAGAAGAGATCGCCGAAGCGGCGGGATTTTCGCCCGAGACCATCGCCGATATGAAGTCGCGCGGGGTGATCTAAGCGCTGGGTTTGTCGCGCTGCACCGTCATTTCATAGCTGAACCTGTCTGTAGGGTGGATGCTGTCAGAAACGACAAACACTCGCCCGCCCGGATCGCAATAACGACGTACCGTCCGCAGACCCGCGGCGCCCTGGACCGCGTCCAGGGCAATAGCGGCGTTTGCATCAAGCAAAATTGCGCTGATGATCTGTTTGATCTGTGCAGCTTGAACGCCGTGCTTGTGCTCGATCCATTCGGTGACGGAGGTCGTCAGGCCGCCGACATCCTCATCCGATGGGGCGAGTTTCGCGTCGATATGAATGTGCGTCAGCCCCAGCGGCGGCTGGCCCGGCAAGGCGCGTAAACCTTTAAGCGTCTTGTGTGACCACTGTCTCGGGGCGCCCAGTCGGCGTGCTTCGCCGAGGCCGAGCATACCCTCGCCATAGCTGACGACCTGGAGTTTGGCGTTGCGCGCATACTTCATGAGATCGTCCAACCCGCCCAAGGGCTGCGCGAAGGCGGGGGCGTCTGACTTGCGGACGACAATTGTCCCAACGCCGCGGCGCCGGGCGATCAATCCGTCTTCCAGCAGCAGACGCAACGCCTCGCGCGCCGTATGCCGGGAGACCTTGTTCGCCTCGCATAGCTCATGCTCGGTCGGCAGGGTAGAGCCCACTGGATAAGCGTCGCTTTCGATATGCGCGCGAAGGTCGGCGGCGAGCGCCTGATAGCGGGGGCGGGGATCGTTTTGGGTCATCGCTGTAAACCCTTGCGAATGTCTCGCCACGCGGCCGAAAGCGCGTTGCGGTGATCCGGCGCTGCAATGGCGATAAGCGCCTGGGCCCTCGCATCGATATCCATCTCGCGAAGATCGGCGACGCCGTGCTCTGTCACCACAATTCCAGCGTCGGCGCGCGAGACGGCGACCGCAGGCGCATCTATGCGTGGAACGATGCGCGAGATGCTTCCGGATCTCGCCGATGCGTTCAGCGCCATAATCGGTCGACCGCCAGGGCTAGCCGCCGCGCCGCGCAGAAAATCGGTCAGGCCGCCGCCGCCCGAGATCTGCCGGCCGTTCAAAAATTCCGCGTTCGCCTGACCAAAAAGATCAACTTCCATGACGGAGTTGATGGCGACGAAATTCTCAATGCCGGCGAGCACGGTGTGATTGTGCGTATAGCCCACATCCGCGAACCGAACGCGTGGATCGCTGGTGATGCGGTCGTACAAGACGTTCGACCCAAGCGCGATGCCGGTCGTGATGCTGTCGGGCGGGTCGGGGATAACGCCCTTATCCATCAAATTGAGGACAAGATCCGTCACCATCCCCGAATGAATGCGCAGATCTTGGTGGTCGACCAATGCGCTGAGCACGGCGGTTTGGACTTTCCCCAGACCGAATTGGAGCGTGTCGCCAGGGCGAATGAGATTGGCCACATGCGCGCCTATTGATCTAAACGCGTCATTGATGTCGGGCGTCGCCAGCGATGACAGAGGCGTTTCGGTTTCAAGGACGGCGTCTAGATCGGCGTATCGAACTTTTGGTCCAGCGGCTGCGGCGGGCATCGCGCTGTTAATAAGGCCCAGTTTCTTGACATTTCGATCCGCAAAGACGGATGAAAAATCGGAGGACGGGCCGAAAGAGCATTCGCCATTCTCGTCTGTCGGGGACACGTGCAGCACCGCCACCTCGCATTTACGGCGTTCAAGCCAACGCCAAGCCTGCGAATAGGTGAGCGGTAAAAACCCAAACCGTCCGTCGCGAAAGGACTTCGTCCAATCGGTCGAGACGAAATTTGATTGAGCGGTGGCGGTTGGCGACAAACCCGCCCAGTCTGTTTTGTTTGCGCCAGGAATCCAGACGCCGAAAAACTGCAGTCCGTTCGCAGCGTCCGGGTTACGGCGATACGCCTCCGCCAGCGCTAAGGGCTCGCCGGCGCAGCCCGCGACATAGACCGCGCCATTAATCCCAGTTTGATCCTTGATCCATGTCGCCGCATCATCGGGCGTCGCCAAGTGTTTGGGGTCGCTCATTCATTTCCTCAGATGGGCTTTTGCGACAAGATATACATGCT
>JBCCMB010000060.1:0-15564 GCA_039026555.1 Pseudomonadota bacterium | reverse complement strand
GTGGCGTGTACGGACTGTCCCATAGCATCGGTTTCAGCCTGCCGCCGCCAGCGCGTCAAGACACTCGCGGCGGATCATCCATCGGCAGTGTGTTTTTTTCTATCGATTCAAGAAATTGGCGACGCTACGCCGTACAGATCGACGCCGTCTATTCGCGCTGCAAAAACGTCAGCGTGACCTGCCCGATTTCAACGCCAAAACGAGAGACATAGGCGCGGTTCATCAACACCCCGTCCGGCAGCAAATACATCCAATCGTCAAACCCGACCCGCCAAACGCCGTCGCCGACTTTTAGATCGACTTTGTATTTCCAATTGAGGGCGTTGCCCGACACGCTGCCTTGGGCGACGCCGATCACATCGCCGGCGGTTCCTTCGTACGTCCCGTCAGCGCCGATTTTAATCGACCAAATGCGCGTCTGACGCTCGCCATCATCGTAAATGAAGCGCTCGTCGAGCGTCAGCGTATCGCCCTCTAACGTCCCTGTGATGTCGACGGTGAATTGTCGTCGCAGTTTACCGAAGCGGTCTTCAAATAAACCATAGGCTTTTGTCTCGCCGAGAAAATAATCTTCCAGCTTAAGTGATTGAGACGCGGGCGCGTTGGCGAATTGCTCCAGATTGTTGGAAACGCAACCTGCGACGGGCGCGGTCGCGATGACAGCGGGTGCGAGAATACGGGCGAAACGGCGCTTGGCCATGGGCGGTCCTCATTATGTCTTCAGAGGTTTATACGCCCAGTGAACCGGTCTGGATGATAGTCTATGTCATTTAGAAAGGTTTATTTGCGGCGTCCAAGCCTTGCGTTCCTCTAGTATAGCGTCGTCAACGACGCGGCGTCGTAATCCTTAAGCTCGTCCGTACGTCCGTTTTTGACCTTTTCCGCCCAGAGCGGATCTTGCAGAAGAGCCCGACCGACGGCGACGAGATCGAACTCGCCGCGGTCCAGTCTTTCAGCGGCTTCGGACAAGGACCGCACTTTTGCGCCTTCGCCCATGAAGGCGCCGGTAAAGTCAGACGATAGGCCGACGGAACCCACCGTAATGGTCGGCAGGCCGGTGAGTTTTTTCGTCCAGCCGGCGAGGTTCATGCCGCCTTCGCCGTCGATTTCCGGGAATTCGGGTTCCCAGAACCGACGCTGCGAGCAGTGCAGCATGTCGACGCCTGCGTCCACGAACGTCTTCAAGAACGCCTCCAACTTTTGCGGCGTCTCGGCGAGGCGTGCGGAATAATCCTGCTGTTTCCATTGGGAGAAACGCAGGATTATCGGGATGTCGTCACCGACAGCCTTGCGGCATTCTCGGATGATGTCGCCCGCGAAGGTGGCGCGATCTATAAGGTCGCCGCCATATTTGTCCTCACGCGCGTTCATCACCTCCCAAAAGAACTGATCGATCAGATAGCCGTGCGCGCCGTGAATTTCGACGCAATCAAAGCCGAGACGCGCCGCCTCGCCGGCCGCTTCCGCGTAGGCGGCGACCATATCGGCCACTTCTTCATCGCTAGGGGCGGGTTGAACCTGTTTGCCCTTATGGGTCATGCCGGATGGGCTGTCTGAGACGGCGTCCGGCACGGGGCCGGTCCCCGGCTTGCGCAACATGCCGACATGCCAGATTTGCGGCCCCATTTTTCCGCCTTCGGCGTGAACGGCGTCGATGATAGACTTCCAGCCGTCGAGCGCGGCCGCCTTATAAAAATTCGGCACTTTGGGATCGTCCGATGCGCCGCCTCTGCGCGTGGTGGTCCCTTCCGATAAAATGAGACCGACATCGGCCGCCGCCCGGCGTGCATAATAATCGCGGACATTGTCGCCCGGAATTCCATTTGGGCTTTGCGAGCGCGTCATTGGCGCCATGACGATGCGATTTGGGATCTCAAGGCCGCGAACGGAGAAGGGTTGAAACAAGGAAGCGGCTTCTGTCATGGCGTAGGCCCTTTTGAAAGTTGGTCAGCTGCACTTGGCGAGCGTAGGCGCGCGCGTCAACCAGGCGGCCATAATCACCGAACCGAGAACGCCGGTGATTATGGCCGCCCAACTGATTATGGCGGCCCAGTCGAGGGCGCGCTAAACTGAACGCCTGGGAGGCCGATATGCGCTCATTTGAAAAAATTCTCGATCTTGCCAGCCAACATTATGGCGGCGCCAAGGGCGTGAAAGCCAAATTGGGCGAGCATCCTCACATCTTAGATTTGTCCATCTTATCGGACGACCGCGTGTTGGCTGAGATGACCCGGCGGATCTTCCAATCCGGCTTTGTCTGGAAAGTGATCGACGCCAAATGGGAGGGGTTTGAAGCCGCTTTTGACGGGTTCGATCCGCACCGCGTGGCGTTTTACTCGGACGAAGATCTGGATCGACTGATGGGCGATACGCGGATCGTCCGCAATGGCGCAAAGATCGCTGCGACGCTGCACAATGCGCGCTTTGTCGTCGAGGTCGCAAAAGAGGCGGGAAGCTTCTGCGCCTTTCTCGCCAATTGGCCTAGCGATGATCAGATCGGCTTGCTTGAGGTGATGAAGGCGCGCGGCAAACGCCTGTCTGGTATGACGGGTCAGTATTTTTTGCGTTTCATCGGATGGGATGCGTTCATCCTGTCCAATGATGTGTCCGCAGCTTTGATCCGCGAAGGCGTTGTCGACAAGCCGCCCACATCGAAAGCGGCTATGAAAGCGGTGCAGGCGGCGTTCAATGAATGGGCGGATCAATCTGGTCGGCCGAGGCGCGAGATTAGCCGCGTTCTCGCGCTGAGCATCGGGCCGTCCTAGCGCTCAATCCTCGCGCTTTTTGCCGTCCAGGTCCTTGTCCGATTTGTCGCGCTCGGCCTTGGACAGGTTTTTGTCGGCCTTGGCGAGGCCAAATTGGGCGCGGTTCGTCCCCGCACGCTTGGCTTTATCCGCTTTCGCTCTGGCTTTGCGCACTTTGTTGAGATTGATGATTTCGGCCATGTCGCGGTTAATTCTCCAAGCGTTGGTTGAGTTCCACCAGCATGCCGTCCGCATCCCAAACTTGGCAGCCTTTGACCCGAATAGGCGGGCCGCCCTCACGACCGGGATATTCGGCGATCCCCGCTTCCTGCGCCAAGCGCGCGCCCGGCGCGGCGGCGGCTTTCGCGCATTGCGCGTCTGCGTCTTTCACGCTCATGACGAAGATATGCGATCCCACCTCCAGCTCCGTCGGACGAATAGGCTCGGACGGCAAAGGCGGGTCGATATATTCCATCAAACCGATCCATCCGATCCAAGGATCGGCGCCGTTGAGCAGGACAAGCCGCATGGTACGCCCCGGCTGACCTTTCGAGAAAGCGACGGAGTTCACCGGCAGAATAGTGTCGTAATTGACCTCAAGGCCAAGGGCGTCGCGATAGAAGACAAGGCTGTCCTCCACCGATCGAACAACCATTGTCGTACGTCGAACTTCCGTTGGAAATTCGCCTGCGACGTCGATCGGGTTTGCGGTGGTCGCCTGCCCGCTGTCGGCGGGCGTCGTGGTGCAAGCGGCGACGGCGAGGGCGGCGAGGCAAGCAGGATGTTTCATAAGGACGAGCCTATCAGCGGGTCTGAATCAGGCAATCGTCTTAATTTGCCAATGCGATATAGCCGTTGAGATAGCCGGCGAAACTAACCCACACGAGATAGGGGGCCTGCAAAATTGCGGCGAGACTGCTGAATTTCCGGAACGCGCCGATCATGACGATGATGGCGACCCATAGGGCGGCCAAAACGCCCATGGCCGGCCAAATCAAATGGCTGCCGAAAAACGTCGCCGACCATCCGAAATTCAACGCCAATTGGGCGATATAGATGGGCAGCGCGCCGCGGCCGCCCGCGCGCCACACCAAAGACGCGCCGGCCGCCATCAATATGTACAAGGTCGGCCAGACCAGGCCGAACACATAGCCGGGAGGCGTCAGGTCCGGCTTGTTCAGCGCGACATACCAAGGATCGCTCTCGCCGCCGGACACCATCGCCCCGCCGCCTGCGACAGTAATCGTCGCAAGAATTATCGCGGCGTAGCCCCATAATGGGGCGATCGGGCGGCTGCGTTCCATCATATTTCAATGCACTAGCATCGCCTGCTCTAAGCGTCACCTCGCTGGCTGAATCAAAGAGACGTTCGCTAGGGCCATTTCACAATGGGCGGCATGCTGGACAGGATGCTTGAAACATTGCCGCCGGTCTTCAATCCGAACGTCGTGCCGCGATCATAGAGCAGGTTGAACTCAACATAGCGGCCGCGTTGGATGAGCTGCGCCTCTCGCTCGTCAGCGCTCCAACTTTGCGCCATGCGGCGACGAATTATGTCGGGATAAATGTCGCGGAAGGCGCGGCCGACATCTTGGGTAAAAGCGAAATCCGCTTCCCAATCGCCGCTATTATGTCGGTCAAAGAAAATTCCGCCGATCCCGCGCGGTTCGTCGCGATGGGCGAGGTGGAAATATTCATCGCACCAATCTTTGTAGCGCTGGTAATCCGCAACCGGATGTGCGTCGCAGGCCGATTTCATCGCGGCGTGAAACGCGATCGCGTCGGGATTGTCCTGCGTGCGTTGCTCCGCGAGCAAAGGCGTCAGGTCCGCGCCGCCGCCGAACCAGGTTTTCGACGTGGCGATCATCCGCGTGTTCATGTGAACGGCGGGCACCTTGGGGTTGGTGATGTGGGCGATCAAAGAGATGCCGCTGGCCCAAAACCGGCCGTCATTTTCTTCCGCGCCGGGGATTTGCTTGGCGAAATCCGACGAAAACTCGCCATAGACGGTGGAGACATGGACGCCGACTTTTTCGAACAGGCGACCCTTCATAATAGCCATGGTTCCGCCGCCGAGATCTTCCGAACCGTCGCCGCGCGTCCAGGGCGTTTTTTCAAAACGACCAGCGGCGCCCGCGTAAAGCGGCGGGCCGGCTTCGTCCTCCAGCGCCTCAAAGCTTGCGATGATGTCGCCCTGCAGCTGCTCAAACCAGGCGCGCGCTTTCGCTTTCTTGTCGTCTAGAGCGGTTTCGTCGGGGCGTTCGATTGTGTCGGTCATCGCCAATATGATCTCATCTCTCGTGACGTGTCAGTTGAAGCCAAGCGAGGGCATGTGCAAGTCCGCCTCGCACCGCTTTGAGATTTTTCAACCGGCGGTCGGGCGATTTGCCTCACCCCCGCCTTCGCGCCTAGGCTGGGTTTTAAGACAGGTCATGCGAGGGGATGGTTATGGCACGGCGATTGATTTTAGGCGCTGCAGCGTCGTTAATATTAGGCGCCTGCGGCGGGGGCGGCGGGAAATCGGTTTTGGTCAGCTCATGTGTGGATGAGGGTGAAAGTCGCGAAAACTGTCAGTGCTTGGCGACAAAACTTGAAGAAGGTTTGAGCCCGAAAGCGTTCGATGCGGTTGTACTCGGAGCGCAGGGTAAGGACGCTCAAGCCGAAGAAGCGATGAAGGATTTGTCCATGAGCGACGCAATGACGATGGCCGGCGTCATGTTGGGCGCCACCCAGCAGTGCGGCATGACAGGGTTTGGCGGTTAGCGCTTTGAATAGTTAGGGCAGTTGGCGGGTCTGCCGCAGAGCTTCGTGCAAGGCGATGCCCGCCGTCATAGCGACGTTGAGCGATCGAGCATTAGGTGCAAGTGGAATTACTGCGCGCGAATCAGCGGCGTCGTGAACATCATCCGGCGCGCCCGAGCTTTCTCGTCCGAAGAGTAAAGTGTCGGCGGGTTGGAACTTAATTTCGGTAAGCGGTTCGGCGCCGCGCGTTGTCAACAAAATCAATCGTCCGCGTCCACGTTCCGGCGCGTCTAAGAAGGCGGACCAACTGTCATGTCTCGTAACGTCGGCTTGCGCGCCGTAATCCATGGCGGATCGGCGTAAAGCCTTGTCGGTTAACGGGAAGCCGCAGGGCTCGATAATGTCGATCGGGGTCGAAAAACACGCTCCTAAGCGTATTGCGGCGCCCAGGTTTTGCGGAATGTCGGGTTGATAGAAGGCCAGACGCACGCTAGGGGCTTCACAAAATAATAAGAGGCTGTTGCGACAACGCGCCGCTAGGCGGGTTAAGGACTTAGCCGTATGTAATGCCTGACAAACTCCCAATGCGCTAGGAGTATTAAGAAGTGTCCGATCACGCTCATTCCATTGAAGACGATGGCGAAACCCGCCGTGACTTCATTCACATTACAGCCGGCGCTGTTGCGGCGGGCGGCGTTTTGGCGGTCGCATGGCCGTTTGTGAAGCAGTTAGGGCCTGCGGCGGACACGCGCGCTCTATCCAGCGCGGACGTAGATCTGTCCAAAGTGCCGGAAGGCGGCGAGATCCGGGTTTTGATCGGCGGGCAACCGTTTTTCGTCCGACACAGGACAGCGGCGGAGATTGCGGCGGCCAACGCGGTGGAGGTGAGCAGCCTTCCTGATCCGCAGTCGGATGAAGAACGATTGGTGGCGGGGCCGGACGGCGCCTATAAGCCGCAATATCTGGTCACCTCCGGCGCCTGTACGCATTTGGGTTGTGTCCCGGTCGGCCCGGCGCAAGGCAGCGTCGGCGATTATGGCGGCTGGTACTGCCCCTGCCACGGCTCGCACTATGACACGTCCGGACGCATTCGCCGTGGTCCTGCGCCTACCAATCTTCCGGTCCCGACATATGAGTATTTGTCGGACACGGTGGTCAAAATTTCGCTGTAAGGAGCGCTGATCCATGAGCGGACCCTCGACCTACGAACCCAAAACCGGCTTTGAAAAATGGTTGGACACCCGCCTGCCCATCATCCGGCTGGCCTATGACAGTTTTGTCGACTTCCCGACGCCGAAAAACTTGAATTACTGGTACACGTTCGGCGCGATCCTAGCTATTTGTTTGGTCGTTCAGATCGTCACCGGCGTCGTTCTAGCGATGCATTATGTTCCGTCGACATCCATGTCCTTCGACAGCGTTGAACACATCATGCGCGACGTCGATTACGGTTGGTTGGTGCGCTATATTCACTCCAACGGCGCCTCGATGTTCTTCTTGGCGGTTTACATCCACATGTTCCGCGGACTTTACTACGGCTCCTACAAAGCGCCGCGCGAAGTTTTGTGGATTTTGGGCGTGGTCATCTATTTGCTGATGATGGCGACGGCGTTCTTGGGCTATGTGCTGCCTTGGGGCCAAATGTCATATCACGGAGCGTCGGTGATCACCTCGCTGATCGGCGCGATACCGCTTGTCGGCGACACCGTTAAGACCTTCCTGCAAGGCGCTCCTGCTATTGGCGATGCAACGCTGAACCGTTTCTTCTCGCTGCATTATCTGTTGCCGTTCATGATCGCGGGCGTGGTGATCTTGCACATCTGGGCGCTGCACGTGCCCGGCAATGGCAACCCGACGGGCGTAAGCGTTCGTCGCGACGACCCCAAAAAGGAAAAGGCCGACACCGTGCCGTTCCACCCCTATTATACGGTGAAGGACGGCTTTGCGATTTTGGTGTTCATGCTGATTTTCGCGTTCTTCGTCTTCTACGCGCCGAACGTATTGGGCCACGCCGACAATTATATTGAGGCCAACCCGCTTCAAACGCCGGCGCATATTGTGCCGGAATGGTATCTCTTGCCCTTCTACGCGATCCTTCGAGCCGTCACGTTCGATATTGGTCCGATCGCCGCGAAACTGGGCGGCGTGATCGCGATGTTTGGGGCGATCGCGGTGTTGTTCGTAGTGCCATGGCTGGATACGTCCAAAGTCCGCTCAATGCGCTATCGTCCCCTCGCCAAGCAGTTCTTTATCCTGTTCGTAGCGGCCGGCATCGGATTGGGCTTTTGCGGGGCGAACAACCCGGACGATCTGGTGTTTAAATTCCGCGACGACAAATTGGCGGTGACGTATATCGACGAAGCCGGCGAAAGCGGTCGTCAAATGTTTGACGAGTTCGAAGAAGCAAAGGCGTTCCAGGAGGCGCAACCGGAAGACGCCGGCTCCACGATGGAAGTTAGCAAATCAGGCTTTAAATGGCTTTGGCTGACGCAAATCCTTAGCGTGTACTACTTCGCCTATTTCCTCGTGATCCTGCCCCTGCTCGGTCTGATTGAGAAACCCAAACCGCGCCCGGCCTCTATCGCCGATTCGGTTTTGGGGCATGGGAGCAATCCGGCGCCTGTAGGCGCTGCGGCCGCCCCACAACGTGACGACGCTTAAAGGAGCTTTTGATGCGCTTGACGAAACTCCTTACAGCCGCGATCGCCGCAATCGGCTTGGTCGGATCCGCGCATGCGGCCGGCGGCGTGAAACATCCCCATGGTCCTGATGACGGCTGGTCGTTTGAAGGGCCGTTGGGAACGTTCGATCAGGGCCAGCTTCAGCGGGGCTACAAAGTCTACCGCGAGGTCTGCGCGGCCTGCCATGGTATGGAATTGCTCTCGTACAGAAATCTCGGCCAAGTAGGCGGGCCGTTTTATGACGAGAATTATCCCAATCCGAACGACAATCCGGTGGTCAAACAGATCGCGTCTGAATTCAGCGTCAGAACAATCGATGAAGAAACCGGCGATGAACTTGATGAAAACAATGTTCCGCTGACGCGCCCGGCGATTACGTCGGATGCGTTTGCATCGCCCTACGCTAATGACGCCGCCGCCCGCGCGGTAAACGGCGGCGCGTTACCACCGGATTTGTCGGTGATCAACAAAGCGCGCCACGGCGGCGCGAGCTACATCTATTCTCTGCTGACGGGCTATCCGAGCGATGAGAAGATGGAGAAGGATTACGCGGAATTGAGCGTAACGCCTGGCCAGTATTACAACCCTTACTTCTCCGGCGACACGTCGGGCAATTGGTCCGGCGATCCGCGCTATGCGCCCTATGGCGGTTTCCTGGCGATGGCCCCGCCGCTGCTTGAGGGACAGGTTGATTATGACGACGGCACGGAAGCGACCGTGAGCCAAATGGCGCAGGACGTCGCTATATTTTTGGCCTGGGCGGGCGAACCGAAACAGACCGTTCGCAAGCAATTGGGCTTGTCGACCATGATCTATCTCTTAATCCTGACCGTGCTCGTATACTTCTCCTATCGCCGGATTTGGCGGAACGTAGAGCACTAGGCGCGTTTTTCGCGCCTAGCGGACCCGACCAAAGAAACGCCGTCTCTCGCTTGCCGAGGGGCGGCTTTCTTTTAAGCTGCTTTAAAAGGCTTGGGACGCGGATTGGAGGTTGCGATGCTGGCGATGCTGATGGCGTCCGCGTGGTTAAGCGCGCTGGGAAGCGCCGACGGGTGTTGGCGCGGGGTTATGTATTATGATGATGGTCTTGGGTCTTCAAAGCTCGCCACTATGCCCATGACGATGTGTCGGGAGACCTCGGCCGGCGGCGATATGATCCGATCAGACCTGACCTATCATGACATTCTGGGCGACATTCACGGCATCGGCGTGGCGGCCGCCGACAGAGATGGCGGTCTGCGCGAAACCTACGCCATGCCCGGCGAAGCGACTTTGTCAGTCTATCAAGGCGGCGAATATGGCGGCGAGGGCGTCGATAATTGGACCGTTACGCTTCGGGGCGAAGAGTTTGATGGCCAAGAGGTGATCGAAGTTCAGCTGAAGATCGAGCGCGAGCAAGATCAGCTATGGATCCGCAAATCCGTACGGGCCGCCGATGACGAGGAATTATCATTGCGGCATCGCGTCGAATTTAAATTGGAGACAGAATGACTTCTTGGGTGATGGGCGTGCTCGGGGGCTCCGGCCTCTATGAAATTGACGGGTTGGAGGACGAACGTTGGGAGACGATCGACACCCCATGGGGCGCGCCGTCCGATCAGGTGTTTCGCGGCCGGTTGGGCGCAGTTGAGCTGGTGTTTCTGCCCCGGCACGGACGCGGACATAAGCTGGGGCCCACGCAGCTAAACTATCGCGCCAATATTGATGTGCTCAAACGGGCCGGGTGCACGGACGTATTGTCCATCTCCGCCGTCGGATCGCTACAAGAGCAATACGCGCCGGGCGATTTCGTCGCCGTGGATCAATTTATCGATCGCACATTTGCGCGGGAGAAGAGCTTTTTCGGGCCGGGCTGTGTGGCGCATGTGTCGATGGCGCATCCCGTGTGCGACCGCTTGTCCGCGATGGCCGCAGAGGCTGCTGAAGGCGCGGGCGCGAACGTGCATCGCGGCGGCGTTTATCTGGCGATGGAGGGGCCGCAATTCTCGTCGCTGGCGGAAAGCCGGCTTTATCGATCCTGGGGGTGCGATGTGATCGGCATGACCAATATGCCCGAAGCCAAGCTCGCGCGTGAGGCGGAGCTGCCCTACGCCACCATCGCCATGGTGACGGATTATGATTGTTGGCATGAGGAAGAGGAAAACGTCTCGGTCACAAACGTCCTCGAAATCTTGCGCGACAATGCCGATAAGGGCCGGGCGCTGGTCAAGCGCTTGGCGGCTGCAATGGAAGCCGCAGGGCCGCGAACGCCTGGTCCGCAGGGTATCGAGACGGGATTGGATTTTGCGATTGTAACCGGTCCCGACGCCCGTGACCCGGACTTAATGCGCAAACTCGACGCGGTGGCGGGACGCGTGCTCGCGCCGCAGTCCTAACGCCATGTCGCCCGCCCATACTTGGACATGGGATGGCTGGCTGCTCACGCCGCTTCACACTCGCCGCGCATCCAGGCTCGCCGCCTATCATGCAAAAAACAAAGATCGGCTGAGACCCTATTCGCCACAACGCAGCGAAGCGTTCTTCACCGCTGGATTTTGGCGGGACGCTAAGCGCCGCGCGCGGCGGGCCTGGATGTCGGAGATTGCATATCGATGGGCGCTCTGCGAGGGGGCGTCGCGCGATGCATGCGTCATTGGGTTTGTGGCGCTGGATCAAATCGTGCGCGGCGTTGGTCAAAGCGCGGTCTTGGGCTACTCCATCGACGGGGATTTCGAGGGGCGCGGGCTGATGAGGCAAAGCGTCGAACGTGTCTTAGACTACGCCTTCAACAATTTGGCTCTAAACCGCATCGCCGCCGACCACATACCCGAGAATGATCGATCCGCCGCCCTGCTTGCATCCTTAGGCTTTCAGCGCGAAGGGTATGCGCGCGACTATCTGAAATTGGACGGCGTTTGGCGCGATCATGTGTTGAACGCCCTACTTGCGTCGGAGTTTCGACAAACGCCCCATGACGCGCCGTTGACGCGCGAACCTGAGGATTGACGATGATGGACTTAAAATCGAGCGTGCGCACCATTCCCGACCATCCCAAGCCCGGCATTATGTTTCGCGACGTGTCGACCTTGATGGGGGATGCAAGGGCGTTCCGCCGCGCCGTTGACGAATTGGTGCAACCTTTTGCGGGCGCCAAGATCGACAAGGTGGCCGGCATTGAAGCGCGCGGCTTCATTCTAGGCGGCGCGGCGGCCCATCAATTGTCGGCGGGCTTTGTGCCGCTTCGAAAGAAGGGCAAGCTGCCGCATAAGACCATCGCCGAGAGTTATGAGCTTGAATACGGCGTCGATGAGATGGAGATGCATGAAGATGCGGTGGGCGCCGGCGATAAGGTCTTGCTGGTCGATGACCTCATCGCAACCGGGGGCACGGCGGAAGCGGCTTTGAAGCTATTGCGTCGCGGCGGCGCTGAGGTTGTCGCGGCGATCTTCCTGGTTGATCTGCCGGAGATTGGCGGCGCCGCGCGCATCGAGGCGCTAGATTGCCCGGTGCGCGCCCTGATGGCGTTTGAGGGGCATTAGCCTACAGGCGCTTAAGCCCGCCATTGCGCGTTAGATTGGATGCGGTCGCGCATAGCGTTGAGACCTTCGTCCAAATTCGAGCGGCCATATCCGATCCGAAAGCAATCGTCCGGCAGGGGTGTCAGCGCGCTTTCATAGATGGAGGCGGGCAACAAAACGGCGCCTGCGTTTTCCACCATGTCTGTGCAGAAGGCTTCGACGCCCTGCTCGCCGACAAAGCGTGGATACATAACGACCCCGCCATCGGGCTCGTAGGCCTTGAACAAGCCGGGGAATTCGCGCAGGAACGCCAGCACTTTGCGTCGACCGTCGTCGGCGATACGCCGGTTGCGGTCCAGGATTTTAGCTTTGTGCTGAAGCGCGATCAGCGCCAAACGCTCGCTCGGCGCGGAATTGCAGATAGACAGATAATGCTTGTAACGCACCATGCGATCCAGGAGATCGCGATCCTGACAGGCGGTCCAACCAATACGCAAGCCCGGTAGACCATAGGCTTTGGACATCACGTTCAGCGAGACGCCGCGTTCATAAACATCGGCGATTTGGGGCAGACGAAGGGCGGGATCCCGCTCGATCAGCCGATAAACCTCGTCCGAAAAAAGATAGACGCCCTGCTTCGCACATAGCGCCACCAGCGCCTCAAAGCGATCGCGCTCTAAGAGTTTGCCTGTCGGATTGTGCGGGAAGTTGATGTAGACAGATCGCGTATTGGGGCGCATGGCGGCGGCTATTTTGTCGATATCGAGCGTCCAACCTTCATTCGCTTCTAGGGCGACGCCGGTCGTGTCGCAGATCGAAAGCGGGATGGTTTCCGCCGATTGGTAGTTCGGCGTGACGACAATGGCGTGGTCGTCCTTGTCCAGCAGTGTTCGATAGTAAGCGTAAATGCCTTCTTCCGCGCCGGCGAACAGAAGGATGTCTTCCGGCTTCAGCGTCTCATAAGTCTCCGCCGCCGCCTGGATCAGATCTTCGGCGCCCCAGGGCTCGGTATAGGAGAGCGGCGTGTCTAAGAAGGCCTGCAAAGCCTCGGGGCCGGCCAGGGCGAGGATCTCGCCGATGGAATGGCTTTGCGCGTCCGACGCCGTCATATGGTGGTCGGCGGCGAACTCCCATTTGCCCAGATAGGTTTCCAAGACGAAATCAGGCAGGGATGACATAGAAACTCCGAGATAAAGGGCGTTCAAGCTCCGATGGTTTTAGCGGCGGAGCTCAGATGACCACAATGCTCGTTTTGATAAGCCATCCTCGCACTCTTGGACGAATTACATGAACAGATATACATTAAATCACTGATTTTGAATGTATTTTTAGATTTTTCTGTACATCGCGTTCAGCTCGCGTTGCGAGTCTGGCCCGCAAGCTTTGCGTATGAAGACCTTACTTTCTCCCTTCTGGGCGCTGTCGGCGGCGTTAGCCGCCGCCTCGCTCTTCACCGCTCCGGCCGTCGCCGCTGGCAAGCATTCCGGCAAACCTCATCGTGGCGGCGCGGCCGACATTGTCCGGATAAACTGCGCCTCGGGCGATTATCGCCGCACCTATTGCCATGTGCCCGGCTATCTTGATGCGCGCAGCGCGACGCTCGCCAATCTAAAATCGAACGCGTCCTGCGAGGCGGGCCGTGATTGGGGGCTGATCGGCGATAAGATTTGGGTCGACAATGGCTGCCGTGGCGAATTCGACGTCTCATCGCGCCGAAATGCGTTTTCCGGCTGGAATGTCGCCTACGCCGATGGGGGATACGGATCGCGCCCTAAAGCCTACAATGATCGGGATCGGCGCGCCGCGCCGGTTTATGAAACAGTCTCATATCGCGGCGGTGGCGGTTATGGCGTGAGCCGACGCGACGCGCGCCAAGCGATCGCCGCCTGTTCTAGGGCCGCCAATGAGCATGCGTGGGATCGCGGCGCGTTTTCGGCGCAATATAAGGGCCTGCCGGAGGTGGTGATCGGCCGAAAGGGCGTTCTGCGGGTCCGCGGGATTGTCCGGACGCAGCGCTACAAGGGCTATAACGCCGCCCAAACCCTCTGCGTAACGCGCGACGGGCATGTTAGGCGCTATGAAAGGGTCGGATAGGACATTTGTAAGATTGACCCTAGGTGCGCCGTCCTTGATTTCGAGGGCGGCGCGCTTGCCTTCGCGGCTTTGCGTCCCTTATGTCCCTTTAACACCTGCATTGCGACAAAAAGGGCTGATGTATGACCAGCGCCATTCTTGAGAAACTAGAAGCCAAACGAGAGGCGGCGCGTTTGGGCGGCGGCGAGCGCCGCATCGCCAATCAGCACAAAAAAGGCAAGCTTACCGCGCGCGAGCGGATCGAGCTTTTGCTGGATGAAGGCTCTTTTGAAGAATGGGACATGTTCGTCGAGCATCGCTGCTCTGATTTCGGCATGGACGAGCAGCGCATTCCTGGCGACGGCGTGATCACCGGTTGGGGCACCATTGAGGGCCGCATTGTCTATGTCTTCTCGAAAGATTTTACAGTTTTCGGCGGCTCGCTCTCTATGGCGCACGCTCAGAAGATTGTGAAAGTTCAAAAGGCGGCGGCGAAGACAGGCGCGCCCGTGATCGGCATGTTCGACGCGGGCGGCGCCCGCATCCAAGAGGGCGTGGACAGCCTCGCCGGCTATGCCGATATTTTCATGGAGAATGTGCTCTATTCCGGCGTGATCCCGCAAATATCGCTGATTATGGGCCCGTGCGCCGGCGGCGACGTCTATTCGCCGGCGATGACGGACTTCATCTTCATGGTGAAGGACACGTCCTACATGTATGTGACCGGCCCCGACGTGGTGAAGACGGTCACTAATGAAGAAGTGTCCCACGAGGATTTGGGCGGCGCGCGCGTTCACGCGCAAAAATCCGGCGTTGTGGAAGGCGCGTTTGAAAACGATATCGAAGCGCTTCACCAAACCCGTCGTCTGATCAATTTCCTGCCGGCCTCAAATAAGGAAAAGCCGCCCGTGCGGCCGACCTTCGACACGGTTGAGCGTGAGGAGCTGAGCCTCGACACGCTGGTGCCGGACAATCCCAATCTGCCTTATGACATGCACGAGCTGATCGAGAAGGTCGCCGATGAAGGCGACTTCTTCGAGATTGCGCCCGGTTTTGGCGGCAATATCTTGTGCGGGTTCGGCCGTATCGAGGGCACAAGTGTCGGTTTCGTGGCCAACCAACCCATGACCTTGGCGGGCGTGTTGGATATCGACGCCAGCCGCAAGGCGGCGCGATTTGTCCGCTTCTGCGATTGTTTCAACATTCCGATCGTCACTTTTGTCGACGTTCCGGGCTTCATGCCGGGCACGAAGCAAGAGTATGGCGGCCTGATCAAACACGGCGCGAAGCTGCTCTTCGCCTATGCGGAGGCGACGGTGCCGAAAGTGACGGTGATCACGCGCAAAGCCTATGGCGGCGCGTATGACGTGATGAGCTCCAAACACCTTCGCGGCGACATCAATTTCGCCTGGCCGAATGCTGAGATTGCGGTGATGGGCGCAGAGGGCGCGGTCGAGATCATCTTCCGTAATGAATTGGACGATCCGGCGAAAATCGAAGCGCGCACGAAAGAGTATGAAGACCGTTTCGCAAATCCGTTTGTGGCGGCGTCGAAAGGCTATATCGACGACATCATCAAGCCGCACTCGACCCGCCGCCGGGTCGCGCGCGCTCTTCGCACATTGAAGAACAAAGACGTGCGCAATCCCGAAAAGAAGCACGATAATATTCCGCTGTAAGCGGCGGCTTTGGTCGCGATTGTAGAGGCGCGCCGGCGGTCTAACCGGCGCGCCTTTTGATTTTAGAACGGGACGCTGAGCGTAATATTGGCGTCGTAGGCGTCTGCATCGTCCCGCCCGAAAACGCCGCCGGCGTTGACGTCCAGCC
>JBCCMB010000059.1:0-15957 GCA_039026555.1 Pseudomonadota bacterium | reverse complement strand
GTCGCAAACCGGTCCGATTGCTTAAAGCTATCGGCCCAACGCAAGCCAAGCCAGTTTAGATCCTCGCGAATGCCGTCTTCAAACGCCTGCGTCGATCGTTCCATGTCGGTGTCATCAACCCGAAGGACAAACTCACCGCCAGCGCTCTTGGCGAACAGCCAATTGATCAATGCTGTGCGGACATTGCCGACATGAAGCCGCCCGGTGGGCGACGGGGCGAAACGGACGCGTGTCATGGGGAATGGCTACTCGTGATTAGGAATGCGCCGACATAGCCTGGGCCGGCGCATTTGTCATCTCGAGATCAGCAGCCATGCGGCGTACAAAGTTACGATCCGCTCGTGGCGTTCGGCTTGGACTGCATCTGAATGTAGTTTTCGATGCCCATGCGCTCGATGAGATCGAATTGCGTTTCGATGTAGTCGACATGTTCTTCCTCATTGTCGAGGATTTTGGTGAACAATTCGCGGCTGACATAATCGCGGACTTTCTCGCAGCGTTCGATCGCGTCGCGCAGCAGGGGAATAGCATCCTCCTCGAGGGCCAAATCGCACTCCAGGATCTCTTTGACGTTTTCACCAATGCGCAGTTTGCCGAGATCTTGAAGATTTGGCAGTCCACCGAGGAATAAGATCCGTTCGATCAGCCAGTCGGCGTGATTCATCTCTTCGATCGATTCTTTGTATTCATACTCGCCAAGCTCGGAAACGCCCCAATCATTGAGCATTCGAGAGTGAAGGAAGTACTGGTTGATCGCCGTCAGCTCGTTCTTCAAAGCGGCGTTTAGGAAATCGATGACCTTCGCGTCGCCTTTCATGGCGGCCTCCTATGATTCTGTTTCGAACAGATATCTAGGGTGCGAGGGGTGTTTCGGCAATAAAATTTAAAGAAAACAACGCTATATGATATTGAGGCGCATTCTCAGAGCTGTGTTTTCAAAGCCCTACTCTGCTGCTATCGCCTGCTGTCGCATAGTTGGGTTTTGATGATCTTCAATCATGTCGATCATCATTGACCGACACTTTCCGCAATTGAACTCTTTGCCATGATGTCGCTGAACGCATTCAGGTGAGCTTGCCCCAGCGGACAAAGCCTCCTTAACGGCAGCCTCATTGAGGCGTCGACAAACGCAAACGATCATTCCTCTTTTTTACTGCGATTGCGAGTGATTGTCAATTACGAACTTGTAGCCAAGTCTAGTATTTCTGCGCCTCATACTGTGACCGAGGCGCCAGTTTTTCCTCGTCGCCTGAGACGATCCATACAAACTCCTCACGTGTGTTCATGTGACCGAGCTCGTCGTCCGGATAAAAGCGACGCTGATAGATTAGCCCCTCTTCCGTCAGCTCCAACTGCGACGCCACGGGCCCCGGGCCGTCGACCCGCTGAAATATGGGAGAAACGCCCGTCTCGTCGACCCAGAAGAGATAATGGACTTGGCGGATGTTTTCGACGCCCGCTTGTTGTTCAACTGCGAATACGTTTAGGCGACCCAGTGATGCGAGCGGCTCGATAAAGACCTCCGTCTCTCGTTCCGCATAGCCGAAAGTAAAGCCATATGAGCCAGGCAGCCTGTCAGATAAGCGCTCTGGCGGAATCGGGCGCGGCTCATAGGGCTCTGCATCAAGAAGGACGATGTAGGGGTAGACCAGCGCCTCGGCGGTCGACACCGTGGTGCCTTCAGCATAGCCCTTCAGATGGATCTCGCAGACACCGTCTTGGCATTCAACGTCCGGCTGCAATGAAAAAGAGACGTTCTGAAGCGGTGGCGGCGCTATTGTCGGCTCCTGCGCGAGGCCGAGGCCGCCAAACATCGCCGTAGCGGCTGCGAACGAGGCGGTAAGAAGAGTCTGCCGCATACGCGCGGTCTTCGCCCTAATCATCACGCCAGCGATTGACCAAGGGATAGCGCCGCCCTCGGCCGAAATTTTTGAGTCCGGTTTTGACCCCCGGGGGCGCCTGTCGACGTTTGTACTCATTGATATGCAGCAAGTTCTCCACACGTTTCACGGTTGCGCGATCATGGCCGCGCGCGATGAGGCTGTCGACGCTTTCTTCCGCTTCGATCAGCCCGCGCAAAATATCGTCTAGCACCGGATATGGCGGCAGTGAATCCTCATCTTTTTGATCTTCGCGTAATTCAGCGCTCGGCGGCTTCGTGATGATGCGGTGTGGGATCACCTCTCCTTCCGGCCCCAATGCGCCAGATGGATGATGTTTGTTTCGCCATCTCGCGAGCTCAAACACCTCAGTTTTGTATAGATCTTTCAATGGATTATAGCCGCCGCACATATCGCCGTAAAGCGTGGCGTATCCGACGGCCATCTCCGATTTGTTGCCCGTGGTGACCACCATATGGCCAAATTTGTTCGACAGCGCCATCAGCGTTAGGCCCCGCACGCGCGATTGAATGTTTTCTTCCGTCGTGTCCACGCTGCGGCCTGTGAAGCTGTACTTCAACATCTGATCGAACGCTTGCGCGGCGGGATTGATCGGGATCGTGTCATAGCGTGCTCCGAGAGCTTCGGCGCATGCTTCGGCATCCTCCAGACTTGAGCGGCTAGTGTAACGATAAGGCATCATCACACACCAGACGTTGTCGGCTCCCAGAGCATCGACGGCGATCGCGGCGGTCAGCGCCGAATCTATGCCGCCAGACATACCCAATACAACGCCTGGAAACCCCGTTTTGCCCACATAATCGCCAAGGCCTGCCATCGCCGCACGATAAATTTCTTCTTGGCCTTCCAACAAGTCTGCGCGGTCCGCATCCAGGCACATCAGGCCCATCGGCGTGCGTTCCCAAACGCTGAGGCCGTAGATCTCTTCAAAATTCGGCAATTGCTGCACATGCCGCCCGCGCGCATCGACCGCGAAAGATGCACCGTCAAACGCCAATTCATCCTGGCCGCCGACCTGGTTCACATAGATGTAGGGCAAGCGGATATCGGCCCATGTGTCGAAGGCTTGTTTGCGCACCTCGCGCTTGTTGCGCCGCCAAGGCGACCCATTAGGGCTAAGCAGGATTTCAGCGCCCTGCTCCGCCAAAGCACGCGGCACCGTCTCCCACCACATGTCCTCGCAGATCGGCAATCCTAGTCCTACGCCGCGAAATCGGACGGGCTCGGGAATGGGGCCAGGATCGAAGACGCGTTTTTCATCGAAAACGCCGTAATTCGGCAATTCGTGTTTGAAACGCACCGTCGCCACGTCGCCGTCGCTAAGCAAAATTGCGGCGTTGTAGAGTTTATTCTCTTCCGCCCATGGCGCGCCGATGATAACTCCAGGCCCGTCAGGGTGTGTTTCTCGCGCCAGCGCTTCCACCGCGGCGCGACAGGCTGCGACAGCGGACGGACGCATCACCAAATCTTCCGGCGGATAGCCAATCAAGAACAGCTCCGGAAGTACGACCAAATCGGCGCCTTGCCCCTGAGCATACGCTAACGCTTCGCGCGCTTTGGCGAGATTGCCGCCGACATCTCCAACACACGGGTTTAACTGGGCGGAGAGAATGGATAACCGGTCGCTCATGACTTTTGATTAGGCTGCGTCGGCCAGAGGCGCAATGCCGCCGCCGCTTACCCTTCAGATGTCATGTCGCGGGAATTGCCGCCGCATTTTCAATGGCTTCAGCCAGTTTCGCGGCGCGCGCGCCCACCGTCCCGGGGATCGGAGATGCGCCGCGTCCCAAACAAGCGGCGATAAAGGCCTCGTCCGCCGCCTGCAGCGGGTCCGGCAATTCCTCTGAGACGTCGAGTTTAATGTCGAACGGTGTTTCGTTGAGCACGGTGCGCGCCAGGAAATCGATCTCGACGCGGCCGGAGGGATAATCGATAAGCATGGTCCGCTTTCGCTCTTGCGCGCAGCGGCTGGCGCGGAGTTTCGCTTTGCCGCCTGGGCCGGAGAGCGTGGCGCTCGCTTCATCAAGTAAATTGGTTTGGGCCGAGCGCCCTTGAACGTCGAGCACCGATAAATCATGACCCAGCAAGGCGGCCGCGAGATCAATGTCGTGGATCATCAGATCGAACACGACGCTGACGTCTTCACAACGGCCGGTCGGCGATGGCGGCGCCTCTCGACGCGCCTCAACATAGGTGGGTTGTTCGCCGGCCCCGAGCACGCCCATGGCCTTGAAAACAAAGCGCTCCTGGTGGCCGACCTGGAGCACAAGATTGTCTTGCACCGCCAACGCCGCGAGTTTCTCGGCCGTTGCGCCCGTGAGCGCTAGGGGCTTTTCCACCAATACGTGGCGGCCGGCCCTAAGGCATTGCTCAACGAAGTCGGCGTGCGTTGTCGCCGGCGTAGCGATAATCACCGCATCGCTGGCGTCGATTAAGGCGCCAGTCTCCGCAAAACCATCGCCCTCGCCAACCTTCGCGATGAGCGCCTCACGCGCATCAGCGCTGAAATCAGAAACACCCACGAAGTCGGCCGCGTCGGACGCGACAATCTTCTGGGCGTGATATCCACCGAAGACGCCGGCGCCGATCAACCCGATGCGTAGCTTGTCCAATACCTCATCCTTCTAAGCGACTAAAAAACTCTGTGCTGTCGCCTCTATAACGCACAGATGCCGCGGAAGCGATCACACTCCATGACGGTTCGCGTCAGGCGCCGCGGCGAGATGATTGGCCAAATCCACATTATGCGTTGAGGTGCCGCCAAACATTTATGGAGGACTTGCCATGTCTACACTCACATCACGCGAATGGCGTTTAAAGTTGCGACCTATCGGCATGCCGAGCCACGACAGTTTCGAACTCGCCACCGCGGAGATCGCGGCGCCAGGCGACGGCGAGGTTCAAGTTCGCAATCATTGGCTGTCGGTCGACCCCTATATGCGCGGGCGTATGATGGACCGGGAGAGCTACGTGCCGCCGTTTCAGATTGGCGCGGCTTTAGAGGGCGGCGCGGTCGGCGAAGTGATTGCGTCCAATGATCCGGGTTTTGCGCCTGGTGATATGGTCAACTCCATGGCGGGCTGGCGCGAAGCGTACGTCGCAAAGCCTGCGGACGTGATGATGCAGAAACTCCCCGCCGCTGGGCTTCCGCCACAGGCGTTTTTGGGTGTCGCCGGGATGCCGGGCCTGACAGCTTATGGCGGATTGCTGCGGATCGGCCAACCGAAAGAGGGCGAAACCGTTTTCGTATCCGGCGCCGCCGGCGCCGTCGGCTCAATCGTGTGCCAAATTGCAAAGATCAAAGGCTGCACCGTAATTGGTTCGGCGGGCGGCGCAGACAAATGCGCATGGCTGGAAAGCATCGGCGTCGACAAAACGATTGATTACAAAGCCGTCGGCGGCGGACAAGCGTTGACGGACGCGCTTAAGGCGGCGGCGCCCAAAGGTATAGATGTTTATTTCGACAATGTGGGCGGAGATCACCTCGTCGCTGCGTTGGACGCCGCCCGCGTCGGCGCGCGTTTTCCGATTTGCGGCATGATTTCCGGCTACAACGCCACGACGCCTGAACCGGGTCCCTGGAACATTATCAGCGTCATCCCCAAACGCATCCGCATTGAAGGCTTCATCGTGACGGACATGGCCGACATGATGCCGGACTTTATTCGCGATATGGCGAGTTGGATCGGCGCGGGTCAGCTCAAATACGAAGAGACTGTCAATGAAGGGGTGGAAACGACATTGGACGCGTTTCTCGGCCTATTCAAAGGCGGAAATACCGGAAAAATGCTGGTAAAACTCGTTTAACAGCGCGTCAGGCGCCGAGGCGGCTTGACCGGTCGGCGTCATATTGTATCGCCAACAAATTGGGTGCGGAGGCGTCGGACGACGCCTCCGCTTTTATGTGACGGGGCGAACCCGCCCTTATCTGGGAGTTGCCGGCGATGGCGCGCCTATTCAACAGCTACATCATGGTGGATTGGAGCGCCGCCGCGAAGCCGACCACGGGCGTCGACAGCATCTGGATCGGGGCGCTTGTTCCGGACGCGCGCTTTCGGCTTGCGTTTCGAGCGTCCAATCCGCCGACGCGCGCGCAAGCCGTGGATGAATTGACCGAATTGCTGACCCGCCTCATCCGCCGAGGCGACCGCATCCTGTTGGGGTTCGATTTTCCATTCGGCTACCCGGCCGGAACGGCTGACGCATTAAAGCTCAAAGGCGACGCGCCCGCATGGACGCGGATGCGCGACTTCCTGCTCAAAGAAATGAAGGACAAGCCCGATAACGCCAATAACCGTTTCGCCTTGGCCGCGCGGATGAACCGTTTGATGTCCGATGGACCCTTCCCCTTTTGGGGCTGCTCAAAGCGCGACGTGCTCACCACATTGACCATGAAAAAGTCACGAGAACATGGGCCTGACGACGTCGCCGAATTCCGCCAAGCGGAGTTAGCTGCGCTAAAGTCTAAGCTAGGTCGACCACAGCCAGTTTGGAAAATCGCGTATGCCGGAGCCGTCGGAGGCCAGACGCTTACAGGGCTGCCCGCTGTCCATAAACTCCGCGCCCAGTTTGAGGGCATGCGGCTCTGGCCGTTTGAACTCGGGTTAGAAGCGCCGACGCCGGAAACTTTCGACGGCGTGGATATTGTAGCCTGTGAAGTCTACCCCTCTATGCGGCCGCAAAGCCCGAAACCAGGCGAGATTAAGGACGAAACCCAGGTTCGAATTCTCGCCGAATGGTTCGCTGAGCTAGACGAATCCGACCGCCTTGGGCCTTTGTTTGAGCCCGATCACGGCTTGTCGGAGACGGTCAAACACGAAATTTCCACCGAAGAAGGTTGGATTTTGGGGATATAGCCCGTGTTTACGGGGGTTTTAGCGGTTTTGGGGCTAGACGAATCAAAGTTTCGGCTGCGACATCGCGCCATTCGCCGCCAATCAGTTGCGGTGAGCATAAAGGAGGGACCTATGAACAAGTCCGAGCTCTGCAAAGCCGTCGCTGATGCGGCCGGCATGACCCAAGCCGACGCAGGCCGCGCGGTAGATGCTGTCTTCGATTCCATTTCCGGCGCTTTGAAAAGCGGCGAGCAAGTCGCACTTGCCGGTTTCGGAACGTTCGTCGCGAAAACCCGCGCCGCACGCGAAGGGCGCAACCCGGCGACAGGCAAGACCATTCAGATCGCCGCACGCACGTCGGCGGCTTTCAAACCGGCCTCGGCTTTGAAGGACATCTAATCGGTCTTAACCGATGGTTTTGGGAGCGGCGCGTAGGCTTGGCCTTCGCGCCGCTTTCAATTCCAGCCACGCTGTTTGAGCGAGCGCGGCGATTACAGACGTCACCGCGACGCCCTGCATCACGCCCATTGCGCCCCCACCCATGGGGATAGCCAGCCAATAGGCTAACGGCAGCATTAGGATGAAATAAGAGCCGATCTGAATGATCGCGGACGGCCAAACAATCTCTTGAGCGCGCAGCGCCATCGATGCGACGCCTTGAAGTCCATCGAACAGCGCCACGAACGCGGCAAGGCCGATGATGGCGGTGAGCGCCGGCAACAGCGCTTGTCCGTTGAATGTGGCGTCCTCGGCCAGCATCAGGCGGGCGAGTGGATCTTTAAACACCCACATCAGCGTGCTCATAACCAGACCCGCGGCGATACAAGCGGTCACGCCCAAGCGCGCCGCTTCGCGGACGCCGTCTCCATCCTTGCGTCCGTACGCTTCGGCGACGCGAACGCTTGTCGCGGTGCCAATGCCCATAAACAGCATGAAGGTCAAAAAAATCGGCTGGATGGCGAGCGAGTAGACGGTGCCCGCCGCAATGCTGACCCAGGTGGCGATCACGAATGAGAAATTGAACCCGCCAAACTCCGCAACATTGGCGACTGCGCCGCCAACGCCGACCGTGTTTTGACGCCAGAATTCATCTTTCGGCGCCGGCGACGAGCGTTTAAACCCCGGCGTCAGCATCCAAATCACCACGAAGAAGGCCAAGGTGAGCGCAAAGCGCGTGCCCGTCGTCGCCCAGGCCACGCCGTCCGCGCCGAGTTTCGGAAAGCCCCACCAGCCAGCGACCAAAGCAAGATCGATCACCAAATTGATGACCACGCCGATATACATCAGCACGGTCACCAATATTGGTTTCCGCAAAGCTTCCAGATAGAGCGATCCGCCAATGGCGAGCATGTGGCCGATCAGACCTAAGGATAGGATTCGCGTCGCCGACGCCGTGCCTTCCGCGATCTCGGGCTCGAAACCCAAGGCGCGAAACAAAGCGTCGGCGCTGAAATAGCCGATCAGCGTGAAGATCACACCTAGTATGAGCCCAACCCCCAACCCGCGCCTTAAAATACGCCCTGTGTCGCGCTGATAGCCGTTTCCGGACAATTCGGCGGTAAAGACCTGCACGCCTTGAAGCACGCCCATGCCGATCGCCATGCCCATGCCGACGAGCAGATATCCGTTCGTGATAAAGGGCAGTTCCAACTCGGCGTTGCGGCCGAGCACGACGGCGTCCGTGAACGACATCAACATGACAGCCGCACGCGACAGCGCCACAGGCACTGCGAGTTTCAGAAGGTCTACGATCGCCGCCGGGTTCAACCAGGCGGGCGCTTGCGGTTTGGCGGTCATGGCTTCCCTTTGCGGACTTGGGGAAGCGGCGGAGGAGCTACTCCGCGGCGATCGCCACGCCCGACTTTTTAGACCTGAGCTTCTCGGCGATTAAGAAGGCGAGTTCAAGCGCTTGCTCGCCATTCAATCGCGGATCGCAATGCGTGTGGTATCTGGATGACAGATCTTCTTCAGAAATCGCCTGCGCGCCGCCGATGCATTCGGTGACGTTTTGGCCGGTCATTTCGAAGTGAACGCCACCCGGAATGCCGCCCTCCGCTCCGACAATATCGATGAAGTCGCTGACCTCGGAAAGAATTCTGTCAAACGGCCGCGTTTTGAAGCCGGTGCTCGTCTTTAGCGTGTTGCCGTGCATGGGGTCTGACGACCAAACAACGGTGCGTCCCTCGCGTTCGATCGCCTGGACAAGCTTGGGTAGGCCCGCGGCGACATTCTTCGCGCCAAATCGCGCAATCAGGACGATACGCCCAGCTTCGTCGCGCGGATTGAGGATGTCGATCAGCTCGATCAATTCATCCGGATCCAAAGACGGCCCGCATTTAATCCCGATCGGGTTTTCAATACCGCGACAGAATTCGACATGTGCGCCGTCCGGCTGCCGCGTGCGGTCGCCAATCCACACCATATGCGCCGCGGTGTCGAACCAATGTCCGGGTTGCGTGGAATCTTCCCGAGTCATCGCTTGTTCAAAGCCCAACAAAAGCGCCTCGTGCGAAGTATAGAACTCCACCTCGCCCATGGGAGGCGCACTGTTGGGATCGACCCCGCAAGCCGCCATGAACTCGATCGCTTCCGTGATACGATCAGCGAGCGCTCTATAGCGTTCGGCCTGCGGCGACCGGTCAACGAAATCCAACATCCATTTGTGGACATTGTTGAGATCCGCATACCCGCCTTTCGAAAAGGCGCGGAGCAAGTTCAGAGTCGACGCGCCCTGGGAATACGCCCGCAGCAAACGGTCTGGGTCCGGCATGCGGGCTTCCGCTGTGAAGTCCATCCCGTTGATATTGTCGCCGCGATAGGAGGGCAGCGTGACGCCGTCGATCGTTTCAACGGGGCTCGAGCGTGGTTTTGCGAACTGCCCCGCGATACGGCCTACCTTTACCACCGGTTTTGCGGCGGCGAAGGTCAAAGCCACAGCCATTTGCAGGATCACGCGAAACGTGTCGCGGATATTGTCCGGATGGAATTCTTTGAAGCTCTCTGCACAATCGCCGCCCTGTAGAAGAAACGCCCGCCCCGCCGCGACGTCCGCCAAACGAGATTTCAGCGTCCGCGCCTCGCCTGCGAAAACCAAGGGTGGATAGCTGCTAAGCGTCTCCTCAACCGTCGCGAGTTTTGCGAGATCCGGATAATCCTCAGGAATGTGCTTGGCGGGTTTCGCGCGCCAGGAATTTGGAGACCAATCGGTCATGGGTACGACTTCTGTTCTGGGGTGACTGAGCGGCGCAATCTGCCGAATCATATCGATAAGAGCAAGCAAAAGACGCCGTCGCTAGATTTGGCGCGTCAATGTTGCGTGGCCGATGCGGCGGCTGTATCGAACGAAGCGACAAGAACGCCAGCGAGATGGAATGATATGAAATTCTTTATTGATACCGCCGAAATCGATGAAATTCGCGATCTGGCGGCGACCGGCCTTGTTGACGGCGTCACAACCAATCCCTCGCTGGTCGCAAAATCCGGCCGGCCCTTTCGGGATGTCATCGCAGACATTTGTGCGGCGACGCCGGGTCCGGTGAGCGCGGAAGTCGTCGCGACAGACTATGACGGGATGGTGTCTGAAGGGCGCACGCTGGCGCAGATCGCGACAAACGTAGCGGTGAAGCTGCCTTTGACGTGGGACGGCCTCAAAGCTTGCCGGACTTTAGCGGATGACGGCACGCCCGTGAACGTGACGCTGTGTTTTTCGGCCAACCAAGCATTGTTGGCCGCCAAAGCCGGCGCCGCCTTTATATCTCCCTTCATCGGCCGCCTCGACGACATCAATATCGACGGCATGGAGCTGATCGACGAGATTCGGCAAATTTACGACAATTACGCTTTTGAGACCGAGATCCTGGCGGCGTCGATCCGAACCGCCAATCATGTGAAGCTCTCCGCCCTTGCCGGCGCAGACGTCGCAACGGTGCCGCCAAAAGTTCTCAAAGGACTTGCGGACCATCCGCTGACCGACAAAGGCTTGGCGGCGTTCTTAGCGGATGCGGAAAAGGGCGGCGTAAAGGTCTAGTTTAAGTGGCCCCCTATGTTGGGAAGGCTGACGTAAAGTAAGAAGCCCGCATCATTCGATGCGGGCTTCTTTTATCGTTCAAAAACAGATCAATGCGTCGGCGCGCCATCCGAGGCCGGAGCGCCGTCGCCGCGCGAGAGATGCGCGCGGTGAGCTTCTTCATCCTCTTCCGTCCACTCAATCGGCGTTAGGGGCCGCGTAAGCGCACGGGCGAGAACTTGGTCCACCGTCGCCACGGGGATGATGTTGAGGCCTTCTTTCACATTGTCTGGAATTTCGGCCAAATCCTTCTCATTTTCTTCCGGTATCAGCACCGTTTTGATCCCGCCGCGAAGGGCTGCCAGAAGTTTTTCCTTCAACCCGCCGATTGGCAACACGCGTCCGCGTAAAGTCACCTCGCCCGTCATGGCGACATCTTTCGAGATCGGATTGCCTGTTAGAAGCGACACGATCGCCGTGGTCATCGCTATGCCGGCCGACGGACCATCCTTCGGCGTTGCGCCTTCGGGCACGTGAACGTGGATGTCCGTGGTGCTAAAGGTTGGCGGACGAATGCCGAGCGCCACGGCGCGCGCCTTCACCAATGAACTCGCCGCCGAGATGCTCTCTTTCATCACGTCCTTAAGATTGCCAGTGACGGTCATGCGACCGCGTCCCGGCATCTGCACGGCTTCGATCGTCAACAGATCGCCGCCGCTTTCCGTCCAAGCAAGGCCAGTCACCACGCCGACTTGATCCATCCGATCGGCTTGGCCGAACCGGAATTTCTGCACGCCGGCATAGTCGCCCAGATTTTCGGGGGTGACGGTCACGGAGGGCGCCTTCTTCGTTTCGATCTCACGAACCGCTTTGCGGGCGAGCTTCGCCAATTCGCGTTCTAGCGAACGTACGCCGCTCTCGCGCGTGTAATAGCGGATTAGATCCCGAAGCGCCGGGTCGGTGATCGCCCATTCGCCTTCCTTCAGACCGTGATTTTCCACGATCTTAGGCAGCAAATGCCGTTTGGAGATCTCGACCTTCTCATCCTCGGTGTATCCGGCGATGCGGATGATCTCCATGCGATCCAGCAAGGGCTGGGGCATGTTCAGCGAGTTTGCCGTCGTGATGAACATCACGTCCGACAAATCATAATCCACTTCCAGATAATGGTCGTTGAACGTATTGTTCTGCTCCGGATCGAGGACTTCCAACAACGCCGCAGACGGATCGCCGCGATAATCCTGGCCTAGCTTGTCGATCTCATCGAGCAAGAACAGCGGATTGCCAGACTTCGCCTTCTTCATCGATTGAATGACGCGTCCGGGCATGGAACCGATATAGGTGCGCCGGTGACCGCGAATTTCCGCTTCATCGCGCACGCCGCCCAAGGACACGCGCACAAAGTCGCGACCCGTCGCCTTGGCGATGGATTTACCCAAGGAGGTTTTACCAACGCCCGGAGGACCGACGAGGCAGAGGATTGGGCCTTTCATCTTCTCTGTGCGCGATTGCACGGCGAGATATTCTAGGATCCGTTCTTTCACCTTCTCCAAGCCGTAATGGTCTGCGTCCAGCGTGTCTTCCGCGACCGTTAGATCAGTTTGGACTTCTTTGCGCTCTGTCCATGGCAGCGCGATCAACCAGTCCAGATAATTCCGAACAACCGTGGATTCCGCCGACATGGGGCTCATCTGGCGCAGTTTTTTGAGCTCTTGCTCGGCTTTTGTCCGCGCTTCCTCGGTGAGCGGCGTATCGGCGATTTTTTCTTCCAACTCCGCCAATTCATCGCGCTCGGTATCCTGGTCGCCAAGCTCGCGTTGGATCGCCTTCATTTGCTCGTTGAGGTAATATTCGCGCTGCGTCTTCTCCATCTGACGTTTCACGCGATTTCGGATTTTGCGCTCCATTTGAAGCATACCGATCTCGCCATCCATCAAGGAGTAGACTTTCTCCAGACGCTCAGAAACGTCGGAGATTTCAAGCAATTCCTGCTTTTGCTCAATTTTGACCGACAATTGCGCAGCGACCGCGTCCGCAAGGCGGCCCGGCTCTGAAATTTCGCTCACTGTGCCTACCGTTTCCGGCGGAATTTTCCGATTCAGCTTCACATAGCCTTCGAATTGCTCGACCACCGTCCGGATAAGGGCTTCGGATTCCTCAAGCTCAGCCACAGCTTCATCGATCGGCTCGACATCGGCCGCATAGAATTCGCCCTTATCGACCAATTGAACCAATTTTGCGCGCGATTTGCCCTCAACCAGCACTTTAACTGTGCCGTCAGGCAGTTTCAGCAGCTGCAAAATCGTCGCGATGGCGCCAGTTTCATACATATCCTCGGCGGCAGGATCATCTACGCCAGCGTCTTTTTGCGCGACGAGCATGATCTCGCCGCCATGGCTTTCAACCTGTTCCAACGCATGAACGGATTTGTCTCGACCGACAAAGAGCGGCGCCACCATATGGGGGAAAACGACAATGTCGCGAAGCGGCAGAACGGGAAGGTGTTTGGTATCCGCCATAAATAAACTCCTTTTCGCGCATCCGCTTATCGATAAGCCGGATGCGTTTTCGTAGCGCCTCCAAAATGGACGGCGCTTAGTTGAAGGAAATGTGGCGGCGCGGGAAGACGGCTTCAACCCAAAGCGGCGTTTCTATTCAGCTGTTTTTGATCGCAAACGAAAATTTGCCGCCATAACAGGCAAGCTGCGTCTTTTCAGACGCAGTTATCCACAATCTTGTCGTAACTTAAGAGGCTTCGCCCGTTTCCGCAGCGCTATCCGAATGGACGTAAAGCGGTTCCGCACGTCCTTCGACGACCTCGCCGGTAATGGCGACTTCTTCAACGCCGCGCAAATTCGGCAATTCGAACATCGTGTCGAGCAGAATGCCCTCCATGATCGATCGTAGGCCTCGGGCGCCGGTTTTGCGCTGAATGGCTTTGCGCGCCACGCCTTTAAGTGCGTCTTCGGAGAAGGTGAGGCTCACATTCTCCATCTCGAAAAGACGCTGATACTGCTTAACGAGCGCATTTTTCGGCTGCGTTAAAATTTGCACCAGCGCATCGTCATCGAGATCTTCAAGCGTTGCGATGACCGGCAAACGGCCGATGAATTCCGGTATCAGGCCGAACTTGACCAAGTCCTCCGGCTCGCAATCCTGAAGGATCTTGCCCGTTTGACGTTCATCAGGATCGGCGACATCCGCGCCGAAACCAATCGAGGTGCCCTGCCCGCGATCGGAAATCACCTTGTCCAAACCCGCGAACGCGCCGCCGCAGATGAACAACATGTTTGTGGTGTCGACCTGCAGGAATTCTTGTTGCGGATGCTTGCGGCCGCCCTGTGGCGGAACGCTCGCGACCGTGCCCTCCATGATCTTGAGCAGGGCTTGTTGAACGCCTTCGCCCGACACATCGCGTGTAATCGATGGGTTGTCCGATTTGCGCGAAATCTTATCGATTTCGTCGATATAGACGATGCCGCGCTGGGCGCGCTCGACATTGTAATCGGACGCCTGAAGCAATTTCAGGATGATATTTTCAACGTCTTCGCCGACATAACCCGCTTCCGTCAGCGTGGTCGCGTCAGCCATCGTAAACGGTACGTCAATGATGCGCGCTAACGTCTGCGCCAGCAGAGTCTTACCGCAGCCCGTGGGGCCAATCAGCAAAATATTCGATTTCGCCAGCTCAACATCAGAATTCTTAGAGGCGTGGTTCAAGCGCTTGTAATGATTGTGCACCGCGACGGACAGGACCCGCTTCGCCTGCCCTTGCCCAATAACGTAATCGTCCAGGACATCGCAAATCTCCTGCGGCGTCGGCACGCCGTCTCGCGATTTAACAAGCGCGGTTTTGTTTTCCTCGCGGATAATGTCCATGCAGAGTTCGACGCATTCATCGCAGATGAAAACAGTCGGACCAGCGAACAGCTTCTTCACCTCATGCTGGCTCTTTCCGCAGAAAGAACAATACAGGGTGTTTTTGCCGTCGCCGCTCGAATTGGACTTCGTCATGGGCACCTCAAACGCTTCAAGCTCGCCGCGACCCTAAAACCGAATCGCAAAAAAGCTCATTCGCATATGTATAGAACCAAATCGTTTCCGAGAGGTTCCCAACACATATAATTCGATCACAGCTTGTCTCCGGCCGCAAGCAAGGGTGCGGCAAGATAAGCAGCGTCTTTATTCGCCCGTCGCGGCTCTTTGTTCAAAAACGCGGTCGACAATGCCAAATTCCATGGCTTGTTCGGACGTCATGAACGTGTCGCGGTCGAGCGTCTTTTCAATGGTTGCAAGATCCTGGCCGGTATGCCGCACATAGATCTGGTTCAGGCGGCTCTTCATGTCCAAGATCTCTTCGGCGTGGCGCTCGATATCGGAGGCCGGCCCGCGATATCCCGCCGAAGGTTGGTGCACCATGATGCGCGCGTTCGGCGTCGCGAAGCGCATGTCTTTTTCGCCGGCCGACAGCAGCAAAGACCCCATTGACGCGGCCATGCCGATGCAGGCCGTGGACACGGGGCTGCGGATGTATTGCATCGTGTCGTAAATCGCCAGGCCGGACGACACCACGCCGCCGGGCGAATTGATGTACATCGCGATTTCTTTCTTGGGATTTTCAGATTCCAAGAACAGCAATTGCGCTGTGATAAGGGTCGCCATGCCGTCTTCGATCGGACCGGTCACAAAAATGATCCGTTCCTTCAGAAGGCGGGAGAAAATATCATAGGCGCGCTCGCCCCGGCTCGTCTGCTCGACGACCATTGGGACGAGGTTCATCGCGGTTTCCATCGGATCGGTCATAAGGCTCGCTGTCATGGCTGGCGTCGATCCCGGCCGGGCCGACTCATATGAGTGCAATATTTAAACGCTCGAGCCGCGACGCAAGGGTGTTTACGACAATCGCGGACATTCGGCGTCCTATTCGTCCTCTTCCGCGAACAGCTCGTCCCGGCTCACGGTTTTGTCCGACACGGTCGCGCGTTCCAAAATATAGTCCACGACCTTCTCTTCGAAGATCGGCGCGCGCAGCTGCGCCATGGCGCCGGGGTTCTTTTGGTAGAACTCCACCACTTGTTGTTCGCTGCCCGGATAGCGCGCCGCTTCCTGATTGAGCGCCCGCGCCACTTCTTCAGGCTGAACGTCGACCTCGTTGACGCGGCCGATTTCAGCAAGCACCAGGCCCAGACGAACGCGACGTTCCGCGATCTTGCGG
>JBCCMB010000058.1:0-16014 GCA_039026555.1 Pseudomonadota bacterium | reverse complement strand
GCGGACATAGGCGGGATTTTCCGCTTGCGGTGGAGCCTCGTTTTCGACATGCGCATCGCTCATCACGCGAGGTCCAACACCGAGTTTAGCAATGCGTCCAGGGCTGTTTCATCCTCAAAGACGCACGTGACAGGGAAACTCAATATCGACGTCCTGACGTCTTTGGGCAACCGAACATGATCTTTCTCGGTCGTGATCAGCTGCGCGTCCCGCTCAGCGGCGAGAGTTGTTAGGTACTCGATATCGCCGGGCGTATAAGGGTGGTGATCGCCGAAGGGGATGGTTTCGACGATCTCGGCCGTCGGTTGATCGACCAGCGCATCGAAGAATTTCTGCGGTCGCCCGATGCCGGCGAAGGCGACATAGCGGTCGGCCGCAAGTTCGGTGCGGGGCGCGAGCGAGGCGCGCAAAACCGGTATCTGGGTGGACCTTAGCTCTTGGGGCAGGGGGCCGTCGCCCATCAAAACTATTACGTCTGCGCGGGCCAATCCGACAGAGACGAATTCGCGTAAAGGCCCTTTCGGAAAGGTCAAACCATTGCCGAAGGGATCGCCGGCGTCGATGACGATGAAGGATAGGGCCTTCGCCAGGCTTGGGTTTTGATGGCCATCATCCATCACGATCATGTCGACGCCTTCGGCCGCCATCGCAGTTGCGGCGGCGGGACGATCTCGGCCGATCCAGCTTTCACCTGACGCCGCAAGCATCAAAGGCTCGTCGCCGACATCAGCGGCATAGTGCATCTCAGGATCGACCCGCGCCGGGTTTTTGATCCGTCCGCCATAGCCGCGCGACAGGCTCGCGGCGCGCCGGCTATGTTGAGAGAGCTTGTGACGCAATGCGGCCACCACCGGCGTTTTCCCCGCGCCGCCCAGCGTGAGGTTCCCAACGCAAATCACGGGGACGCCGGGATCATGTGGCGTCGTCGTCGCCAAACGGCGGGCGCCTGCCCAACGATAGACCATCGCGATCGGCGATAGCAGCGCCCGCGTTAGCGGGGCTGAGGCGCGGGCGCGCAGGTCCTTGATGCGCCAAAACGCGGGCTCACGCATGCGGCGCTCTCTTGTCCAGGGCGCTTTCGATTGCATCCAGCGTGGCTTCGAAGGGCGCATCCGACCGCGCAAGGACCCACGCGACCGCGTCCCAATCCGGCGCTGGCGGGTTCGCCCAGAACTCCGCTAAATCGTCGGGTTCATCGCCCACTTGCAGAGCGCCGGTCTTTTCCAGTTCTGAATTAAGGTCGGCGAAGTTGAATGCTTCGGTTCCGGTGAAGACCGGCGTTTTCAATCGAAGCGGCTCAATCGGGTTATGACCTCCAACGCCAGGCGCATGCGCGCCGCCCAGATAGACGCTGTCGGCCAGCCGCAGCCAAAGCCCCATTTCGCCGATCGTATCGGCGAGGAGGATTGTTTCGTCCAGCGAGGGGCTGCGATCCGCCGTCCGGCGCTGAAATGTGTGACCAGCGGCGCGGATCTCAGTCTCCACTTCGTCCGCTCTGTCGGGATGACGTGGGGCGATAATCAAGCGCGCCTCAATGTCGGGTCGAGCGGTTTGGAAGGCGGAGAAGGCCTTCAGCGCCAGCGCTTCTTCGCTCTCATGAGTTGAGGCGGCCAGTAGGACGTGTCGATCTCCCAACGCTTTGCGCCACGCTTCGAGTTGTGTTGCATCAACGCTGGGAGCCGGGATTGCGCGCTTGAGATTGCCAACCACATTCACGGGGCGATCCAACACGTCTTCTAGCGCGTCTGCCGTGTCTTGGTCCGCCGCGCCGACAAAGTCGAACACAGAAAACAGGGTGTTCGCCGATCGCTTGCGGTTGCGCCAGCTCGTGCGGGAAGCCTCGGTCATCCGCGCATTTGCAAAGACGAGCGGGATGTTCCGCCGCTTGGCGCCGAGCAGCAGGTTGGGCCAGATCTCGCCTTCCGCCAGAAGTCCCGCATCCGGGCGCCAATACGTCCAAAACCGAGCGGTTGCGTGGGGACCGTCCACCGGCGCCATCTGGTGGATGACGCCGTCTTGCGCACGCGCGGCGGCCATATCTGCTGAGGTGAGCGTTTGGGTGGTGAGAAGCCCTATCAATTCGGGTCTCCGACGCTTAAGCGCCGCAAACACATCAAGCAGCAATCCCGCTTCGCCGACGCTCGCGCCGTGCATCCATAAAAGCGGCCCGCCGGGGCGGACATGGGTGGTTCGTCCCAGTCGTTCCGGCGCGCGCGCGGCGCGTTCTTTTCCGCGCTTTAGCCGTTGCCCTAGAACGAGGCCTATAAATGGTTCCAGCGCCCAGCTGGCCGCGCAATACAGAAGAAGCAAAAGCGGCATCGCGTTTATTTCGGGACCGTATCCGGCGTAGGGAGCGTCGCCGTAGCGTCAGATGAGGATTTTGCGGTTTGCGGCGCGTCGATAGGGGCGAGGCCCGCCAGCGCTTCCGCCTTGGCGTAAGCCGCCCTCATGCGCGTTTCAAGCTCCAAGCGAACGGCTTCAGGGTCCGCATCTTTCGGTGCGTTGATGGGACCGTCGAATACGACGGCGCCTTTGCCGAAGGGCAGAGGCAATAAAAATCGATCCCATGTGTTCAAGCGCTTGGCAGGCGCAGACGCCACCGCATAAACCATGATCGGCGCATTCGCGATTTGCGCGGTTTTGACGATGCCCGGGCTGACGGTTTCGCGGGGTCCGCGCGGCCCGTCAGGCGTAATGCAAACTGCTGCGCCCTGTTTGATCAGTTGAACGGCGCCGCGCATCGCGGCGAGCCCGCCCTTGTTCTTGGATTTCTTTTTGTTTTTGGCCGAGCCCCGCACCAAAGAGAGGCCGAGCATTTCAGCCGCGCGCGCGACAAAGGCGCCGTCCGCGGAATGGGAGATCAGAATTGCGGCCTTATGCGGCGGTGGTTTCCAACGCTTGGCCAATCGCGTCGGAATGAACGGAAGAAGGAGAATGCGCGAATGCCATGATGCGGCGAGAAAGCCTTGCTCGCTTTCCCACAACTCTTGAAATTCTTCCTCGCCCTCGACCGTCCAGCGCAGGGTTAGCCCTATCAGCGCCATATAGCACCAAATCAGAGCGCCGATGCCGGACTGAACGGCGGCGGAGCGGAAGATACGCTTCAACATGCAAATTGCTTATAGCGTGCGTCGCGTGCTGCGCCAGACATTGACCGCATCTTCGACCCCGGCTTTATCTCGTCGCCCATTCCTAATTTCGGGGCGGCGCGCCGTCCGTTTCAAGCGTATGTCTATGTCGATTGATCTCGCCACGCCGGAAGGACGCCGCCAGGCGAACAAGGATTTGATATGGGGCGATCATGGATTCTTGCGCCTTAGATTCCAGAATTTGCACCAGATTTCGGACGAGATGTGGCGGTCCAACCAACCCTCGCCCAAACACATCCGCGCGCATGTGCAAGAGCGCGGGATTAAGACGATCCTCAATTTGAGGGGCGTCAGCAAAAAGGGCTATTACCTGCTGGAGAAAGAAGCTTGCGCTGCCGAAGGCGTGCAGCTTGTCGATTTCCAAATGTTCTCGCGCGACACGCCGACGCCGGAAAAAGTGCACGCCGCCAAGGATTTGTTCGACCGCATCGCCTATCCCGCGTTGATGCACTGCAAGTCTGGTGCGGACCGGGCAGGCATTATGGCGGTGCTCTATATGCATTTTCGTCAGAACAAGCCGATCGCCGAAGCGATCCAGCAACTCAGCTTCAAATATTTGCATGTGCGCGAAGGCAAAACCGGGGTGCTGGACTATCTGTTCAACCAGTATTTGGAAGCGGAAGCTGAAACCGGGATCAGCTTTCTGGATTGGATCGACGGACCCTACGACCGTGCGGCGGTCAAGGCGGAATTCCTCAAGACCTGGAAATCGCAATTGAAAATCGATCGACTGCTGCGTCGCGAATAGTTCGCACAATGCAGGCTCGCCATTCGTTAACGCGCGGGCTAAAAGACTTGCTGAAGCCTCCGGGAGGGAAGTCATGAAGTTCTTCATCATCAACAGCCTGCGCACGGTGGTCTACGTCGCGTATTTCGCCATCATTGCGGCCTACGTTTTCGGGTCGTTTCTCAGACGCGGCGATTTGAGCCTGATTTTTGAAGATCTGTTCGGCCGGCGGCTCGCGCCTGCGGGAGAAGTGGCGGTGAGCCTGGGTGTTGGATTGTTCGCCGGCTGGTTGGCGGCCACCATTATTTGCGGGCTGATCGTAACGTTGCTGGACATTCGCGACGACATCAACGACCGGCTTCCTGACCAGCGCAAATAGGAGCGCACTATGGCGACGCTCCAAATCGCTGCGATCTATACCGCCGTGAACATGCTGATTTTATTGTGGCTTGGCGTTCGCGTTGTGGGACAGCGGCGGACCAAATCCATCTCCGTCGGCGATGGCGGTGATGATCTGGCGCTGCGGACGATCCGCGCCCACGCCAACGCCAGCGAGTGGATGCCCTTATGCTTGATCGGCCTGTTCGCGCTGGTCTCCTTGAGCGCCCCCGCCTGGCTGGTGCATGCCGGCGGCGGATTGCTGACGCTTGGTCGTTTAATGCATCCGGTCGGTATGACCGGCGGGCCTATCGTGTTCCGGCAATTGGGGACGATGGCGACATGGGCGGCGTATGTCGTGATCGCTGGCGGATTGGTCTGGCGCGCACTGGCTCTTTAGGCGGGCCTCAGCCGTGCGGTATAGGCGCGTTGCATGCGGACCGCGTCCGGTCCATATGGACGCGTATGAACCAAGACCATCCGGCGATTCTCAATCGACTTATCGAACGTGCCCTATCCGGAGGCGCAGACGCCGCAGATGCGCGCATTTCCATGGGCGCAAGCTTAACCGCGGAAGTCCGCGAAGGCGCGCTTGAAACGATTGAAAGCGAAGAGAGTTCATCCGTTTCGCTTCGCGCCTTGATCGGCAAGCGGCAGGCGCATGTATCCGGCGCGGATTTGTCGGAAAGCGGGCTGGAGGCGTTGGCCTCGCGCGTGGTCGATATGGCGAAAGCTGCGCCGGAGGATCCTTATTGCGGCCTTGCGTCCGCGGACGATCTTGCGACCGAATTTCCAGATTTGGGTCTTGATGGCGACGACGCGCCGAGTGCTGTGACGTTGGAGGCGCGCGCGCTGGAGGGCGAAGCGGCCGCTTTGGCGGTGCCCGAAGTGAAGCAATCCGGCCACGCCAGCGCATCCTGGTCGCGCCGTGAAAGTCATGTCGCCTCTTCCAACGGGTTTGCGGCGTCGCGCCACGGCGGCACGACGTCGACTGCAATTCTGGCCATCGCCGAACGCGACGGCGCCATGGAGCGCGATTATGACAGCCGCATGGAGCGCAAATACGCCTCCATGCCGTCGCCAGCAGAGATTGGCCGCATCGCTGGCGAACGGGCCGCCGCGCGGCTTGGCGCCCGAAAGATCGAAAGCACGACTGCACCGGTGATTTTTCATCGCCGCTTATCCGCCAGCCTTGTGGGCGCCTTCACCAATGCAATCTCGGGCCCTGCGGTGGCGCGGGGCGTGTCCTTCCTAAAGGACAAGCTGGGTGAGCAGGTCTTCGCCAAGGGCGTAAACATCGTCGACGAACCGCTGCGCCGCGGTGGGTTTGGATCACGTGCGTTTGACGGCGAAGGACGCCCAGTCGAAACGCGCAAGCTGATTGACGGCGGCGTACTGACCCAATGGTTGTTGTCGGGCCCGTCCGCAATGCAATTGGGCTTGTCGCCAAATGGGTTCGCCAGCATGGGCTTTGGCGATCCGCCCGGCGTGTCGACGTCGAATTTAGACTTGCAGCCCGGGGAGAAAGACCTGGAAGGTCTAATGGCCGAGGCGGGCAAAGGGCTTTTGGTCACGGACATGTTCGGTCCGTCGCTTAATCCCAACACCGGCGATTATTCGGTCGGCGTCTCCGGTTTTTGGATTGAAGGCGGCGAGCAGGCCTTTCCGGTGACCGAGGTGACAGTTGCGGGTGATCTCATCTCAATGTTCGCGCGGCTTGTTCCCGGATCGGATTTGGAAATCCGGGGCGCGACGAATGCGCCGAGTCTTTTGATTGACGGTCTCACGCTTGCCGGTCGTTGATCCTTGCGCCGCCGAGGATCTGAAGGTCCTGAAGACAGCGGTGCTGGAAGCCGGCGCGCTGGCTTTGGACTGGTATCAAAAGGGCGCGGAGGCCTGGGACAAAACACCGGGCCATCCGGTGACCGAGGCCGACATCGCGGTGAACGACCTTCTCGCGCAGCGCCTCAATATGGCGCGGCCGGATTATGGATGGCTGTCGGAAGAAACGAAGGACGATCCCAGAGACCGGGACATGACGCGCGTGTTTGTGGTCGATCCAATCGACGGGACCCGCGCGTTTATGCGGCGGGAACCCTATTTTTGCGTCGCGGCGGCGCGTCTTGAGGGCGATAAGCCGGTCGCGGCGGCGATTTTTAACCCCGCTACGGATGAATTGTTCGAGGCGGCGATCGGCGGCGGCGCAAAGCTGAACGGAGAGCCAATCCGCGCCGGCGATGCGTCTCAAATCAAAAATTGCCGGATGATCGGCCACGCCAACATGTTCAAACATCCGGCTTGGCCCAAAGCCTGGCCGCGTATGGAGCTCAACCTACCCGTGCCCAACGCCATCGCTTATCGCATCGCCTTAGTGGCGTCGGGGCGTTGGCATGGCGCGATCGCCTTATCGAGCAAATCGGATTGGGATTTGGCGGCGGCGACGCTGATTCTAGAAGAGGCTGGCGGCGTGTGCACGGATCATTGCGCACGGCCCTTTTCCTTCAATGGGAAAAATCCGGCGCAGCGCAGTGTTGTGGCGGCTGGCGCGGCCCTTCATCCATTGCTAATAGACCGCGTCCACCATGTAAAACTTCCAGATCCCTGCGCGGAGTGAGATAACGCAACGCGTGCGGCATAACCAAAGGACGCTCAACAGATGACCAGCGATGCGACCTCCCCGGAAAAGCAGCTGCTCCACCTCGTAATCGGCGGCGAGTTAAAAGACGTGACCGGCGTCGAGTTTGCGGATTTGACCCAGATCGAATTCGTCGGCGCCTTCCCGAATCATTCCGGCGCCTATGACGCCTGGAAATCGGCGGCGCAACGCACCGTCGACAACGCCGAAATGCGGTTCTTCATCCTTCACGCCCACCGTTTGCTTGATCCGGAAACGGGCCGTCATCACGACGTTTAGGGATTTATCGGGCGTTTTGGTGTAAATCGCCGGATTATGGCCGATCGCAAACAAGGTCTCGTGCGTCGCTTCGCCTCCGATTGGATGGCGCGGCATTGGCGGCTGTTCGGATTGGGCTTGCTCCTCTCCGCAGTCACAGCCGCGGCGGCGGCGTCCTACGGCGTTTTGATCAAGCTGGCGGGCGATTGGCTGCAGGCGGGCGATGCGCGCGTGCTGTGGCCCTTGCCCGCCTTTGTGGTTGCGGCGGCGATCATCCGCTCCTTATCGCTCTATGGGCAGACCATGGCGAACAACGCCGGCGTGCAGCGCGGCCTTGTCGATGTCCAAAACGCCTTGTTCGCGCGCTTGATCGGGGGTGATTTTGCGCGTTTGTCGTCGGCGGCGACCGGAGAATTCGTCTCGCGTTTCATCAACGACATGAACATCGCGCGCGACGCGTCCTTGCGCGTGGCGACCAATCTGGCGAAGGGCGTTTTGACCCTGATCGGTTGTTTGGCGGCGATGATCTGGCTGGATTGGGCGTTGGCGCTCTTGGTTTTCGTCGTCTATCCGATCGCATTTGCGCCGGTCATTCGCATTGGCGAGCGTCTGCGCAAAACGTCCAAACGCGCCCAAGAGCAAACCGGCGAGATGACCGCCTTACTGACAGAAGGGTTTTTGGGCGCGCGAACGGTGAAAGCTTATGGGTTGGAGGCCTATCAGCGAGACCGCGCCCAGCGCGGCTTTATGGAACGGGCGCGGCTTTATCTGAAGGTGCTGCGCGGCAAGGCGCTGGTCGATCCATTGTTGGAAATTGTCGGCGGCGCAGCCATGGCCGGCGTGTTGGCGTTCGCCGGATGGCGCATTCTCAATGGCGACGCCACCGTCGGTGATTTTCTTGGGTTCATCGCCGCCTTGGCGGTGGCGTCGCCCGAAGTACGCGCGCTTGGAACCTTGAACGCTGTCGTCAATGAGGGCTTGGCGGCGGCCGACCGCATTTATGCCGTGTTGGATGCGCCCGACGCGGTGGAGGATCAGCCAGGTTCGATCGATCTTCCGCGCGCTGCCGGGGCCGTAGCGTTCGAAAGCGTCGAGTTTTCCTACGGCGATGCAAACGCTCTGGACGGACTGACTTTAGAGGCCAAGCCTGGGGAAACAATCGCCTTAGTGGGCCCATCCGGCGCCGGAAAGTCCACCGTCTTCAACCTCTTGCTGCGCCTTTACGACGTTTCCGGCGGGCGCGTGAGCGTTGACGGTGTGAATATTCGCGAGGCGTCGAACCAGTCGCTGAGAGCCAATTTGTCCCTAGTGTCGCAAGACGCGTTTTTGTTCGACGACACGCTGCGCGCCAATATTGCGCTCGGGCGTCCCGACGCGACGGATGCGGAGATCGAAGCGGCTGCGGACGCGGCTGCGTGCGATTTCATCGCGGATTTGCCCGAAGGCTTGGATGCGTCGGCGGGCGAGGGCGGCCGCAATCTTTCCGGCGGCCAGCGTCAACGCATTTCGATCGCCCGGGCTTTGTTGAAGGATGCGCCCATTTTGCTGCTCGACGAAGCGACCAGCGCCTTGGATGCGCAAAGCGAGGAGAAAGTGAAGACTGCGCTCGAACGCTTGTCCGAGGGCCGGACGACATTGGTGGTGGCGCATCGCCTGTCGACCGTTCGGTCTGCCGATCGGATCTATGTGTTGGATAAGGGCCGCGTCGCGGAAGTCGGCGATCACGACACGCTTGCGGCTGCAGGCGGTATTTATGCGGATCTTGTGAAATTGCAGCTTAGCTAGCCTGAAGTTCAGCCGGCTGGGCGTTCTTCCGGCGCGGACTTTTCGGCGGCTTCGATCAGTTTCAATATCTTCTCCGGGCTTTCAGCGCCTTGCAGCGCGATGCGTCGATCCGCAATTAGCGTCGGAACGCCGCCCACCCCTAGATCGCGGAAAAATTGCGCTTCTCGGCGCACCGCGTCCTTGTCCGCATCTTCCGACAGCAGTCTTGACACCACATCTGCGTCCAGGCCGATTTGCGTCGCGATATCTACCAGCACGGCGTGATCGCCGACATTGCGATTTTCCGCGAAATAGGCGTGAAACAGCGCTTCTTTCGCAGCAGCGCCGCGGCCTTGCCCCTGCGCCCAGCGCACCAGGCGATGCGCATCGAACGAATTGGGACGATGTTTCATGTTCTGAAAATCAAATGGAAGGCCTTCTTCCTCGCCATACGCCTCTAACGCTGCGCGCATGGCCGCGAAGCGCTCCTTCTGGGCGTCATCTACGCCCGGACCGTTAATTCGCTTATTCATATAATCTTTGTAGTCGACGCCTTCGGGCGGGACGTTTGGGTCGAGTTCAAAAGGGCGAAACCGAAGCTCGACGCGGTCTTCATCCACGCAGCTGTCTTCCAAGGCGCGCGACACACGACGCAGCCCCAGCCAGCACCATGGGCAAACGACGTCCGAGACCATTTCCAGTAAGATTGTCATAGAACGAGCATAGCCTTGGATCAACGCTCGCTCAAACGGCCGGCTTGAACTAGGCTCGACCTAACCTGATTCAGGAGCGTGTTATGCTGATCTCTACGCGTTTTCTCGCCGCGGCCTCAGCGCTGACGCTCGCCGCTTGCGGGGATGGCGGGGCGCCCGATACCGATATAGCGGTTTCGGACCCGCCGTCGGACGTCGCCGAAACCGGCGAAGAAGACAGCGTCGATCCTTGGGTGTTGATCATCGAATCAGGACGCTGGGGCGTTTTGATCAATCGCGCGCGTGAAGGCGCCATGTTGAAATCCGGCGCGGACGTCGAGCGCGAAGAAAGCGACGTACAGCGCATCGACGACAATTTACGGTTCGCCGCCCTGGACCTGGTCCGCTTGCGTGATGTGGTTTGTGGAGAAGGCGTGGCGGCGGCTGATGATCCGGTGTGCGCGCCCATTCAATTGCCCTATTGGGTGCTGGCGGCGCCGGATTATTCGATCTCGCTCAATGAGTTGCAGGCTCGCAGCGACTGGGTCGCGGAAGCGTCTTCCGCCTTGGTTGGGGTCGGGTGCAAAGCCGGCGAAGAGGCGGTCAGCGGAACAATCGAAGGCGCGCCGCCCGGTTTCTGCAGCGTGGAGTAAGGCCTCTAGCGCGGCGCAGCTTCGTCGGCTTTTTCCAACACGCGGGGAACTCGGAACACCACGTTCTCCTCTGCGGTGCGAATATCATGGACCTCGGCGTTGAACCGTGCGCGACAGGCGGCGACGACGCCTTGCACCAAATTCTCAGGCGCCGATGCGCCGGCGGTAAGGCCCAAGGTTTGGATGTTCTCAAACCAGGCCCAATCAATATCTTCCGCCGAGCCGATCAGCCGCGCATCCCGGGCGCCCGCGCGGCTCGCCACTTCCACAAGACGCATAGAGTTGGAGGAATTCGGCGCGCCGAGAACCAGCACCAGATCCGCTTTGGGGGCCATCGCTTTCACCGCTTCTTGGCGGTTGGTGGTGGCATAGCAAATATCGTCTTTGGCCGGCTCGGCGATGGCCGGGAAACGCGCTTTAAGCGCCGCGACAATATCCGCCGTATCATCGACCGATAGGGTGGTTTGCGTGACATACGCTAAGCGCGCATCGTCCGTCGGCGTAAAGTTCGCCGCATCGTCTAGCGTTTCGATCAAAGTCATCGCGCCGTCGGGCGCTTGGCCCATTGTGCCGACCACTTCGGGATGGCCCTCATGACCGATGAGCAGCGTGTGGAGGCCGTTTCGTGAATGCCGCTGCGCCTCCATATGTACTTTTGATACGAGTGGGCAGGTGGCGTCCACATACGTCAAACTGCGCTTATCTGCTTCGGCGGGAACGGCTTTGGGTACGCCATGTGCGGAAAAAACGACCGGCCGATCATCTGGGCACTGGTCCAACTCGTCCACAAACACTGCGCCCAAGCGCTCTAGACGCTCCACCACATGGCGATTGTGAACGATTTCATGACGCACATAGACGGGCGCGCCCCATTTATCGATGGCTTGCTCGACGATTTGGATCGCGCGGTCCACGCCTGCGCAAAACCCGCGCGGAGCGGCGAGCAGAATGGCGAGAGGCGGGCGTGTCGGGTCCGAACTTGGATCCATGGAGGGGCGGCTCCGATGTATAACGCAACGTCGCGACATTGCGCCGACGCTGCGCGAAGGCTATCACGCCCTTCTATGTCAGTCGCATCGCCCGGAGGGAAGGCTAAGCTGCAACTCCAGGGCGACATGTCGCGAGGTGAATACGTGAGCGATAGGTCTTTTGGGCGGAAATTAGCGATCTCGTCGACGGCGCTGGCGACGGCTCTTCTCAGCGGATGCGGAACGGTTAGCAACGCCTTTGAGAGCACGCCGAACGTGGGTCCATGTCCGGTCACGGCGGCGCTTTACGACGCATCGCGTCTGGTCGAAATCGTAGGCGATCGCGAAGTTTACAACAATGTCGGTTTCACTGGCGAAGTGTCCTCCGTCCAGGGATATTGCCGGTATGTCGACGATGATCCCATCACAATGGAATTGGACATTGATTTTGCGTTTGGGCGCGGGCCGGCGGCCGCAGGCGACGAACATACCTATCAGTATTTTGTTGCGGTGACGCGCCGCGATTTGGTCGTGATCGAAAAGGAAGTCTTTGACATCGATGTGGAGTTTAGAGATGGGGCCGATCGCGCCGCCGTTCGCGAACGCATTGATCGAATCACGATTCCGCGAGCGAACGCCGGTATCTCCGGCGTCAATTTCGAGATCTTGGTGGGATTTGAACTCACCGACGCGCAATTAGACTTCAACCGTCAGGGTAAGCGCTTCCGCGTCAACGCCGGCGGATAAGGTCGCACGGAAGGCATTTGGGCGGGCATCTGATGGCGGATATTGCAAGCGAGTTGAGCGCTGCAGCGGGCGAGGCCTTTGCGGCGTCTGGTTTGGACGTGCGTTTCGGCGCTGTTGGCCGGTCGAACCGTCCTGAATTAGCGGATTTTCAGTGCAATGGCGCTATGGCGGCGGCGAAACAGGCCAAGCGCAATCCGCGCGAGATTGCCGGCGAGATCGCAGATCGCCTCAAAGACCATCCATTAGTGTCGTCTGTTGAGGTGGCGGGACCCGGCTTTTTAAACATCATCGTCACCCCGGAGGCTCTGTCGCATCGTATTTCGGTGATAGCAGACGACCCGCAAGCAGGCGGCGGCCGCGTCTATGCGCCGAGACGCGTGATGTTGGATTTTGGCGGCCCGAATGTCGCAAAGCCCATGCATGTCGGCCATTTGCGCGCGGCGATTATCGGCGACAGTTTGCAGCGCCTGTTCAAATTTTTGGGCGATAAAACCACAAGCGACGTCCATCTTGGCGATTGGGGCCTGCAAATGGGCTTGCTGATCACCGAAATCGCAGACGAGCAGCCGGAATTGCCCTATTTCGATGCGGCGTTTGAGGGGCCTTATCCGGAGGAGAGCCCCGTCTCCATAGAAGATTTGGAGCGGCTTTATCCGCAAGCCTCCGCGAAGGCGAAAGAAAAGCCCTCCCGCCGCGAAGCCGCGCAAATCGCGACCGCTGAATTGCAGGCCGGTCGGCCCGGCTATCGGGCGTTGTGGTGGCATTTCGTCGATGTGACGCAAATCGGTCTGGAACGCGAATACAGCGCGCTGGGCGTGCATTTCGACCTTTGGAAGGGCGAAGCGGATGCGGCGGCCCTCATCCCTGAAATGGTCAAAGAGCTGAAATCTAAGCGTGTCGCGGTGCTGGACGACGGCGCTTGGATCATTCCTATTGAACGCGAGGATGACAAGAAAGAGATCCCTCCCTTTATGCTGGTCAACTCGCAGGGCGCCAGCGGCTATCATGCGACCGATCTGGCGACCATTTTGGATCGCAAGCGAGAGGTCGATCCGGAATTGTCGCTATACGTCGTCGATCAACGACAAGCTCTTCATTTTGAACAGGTTTTTCGCGCGTCCGACCTAGCCGGCTATTTGCCGGAAGCCGAGTTGGAGCATTTGGGTTTCGGCACTATGAACGGCACGGATGGACGTCCGTTCAAAACGCGAGAAGGCGGCGTCTTAAAGCTGCATGATCTTATTTCTCAGGCTCGGGAGGCGGCGACAAAGCGCATTGCGGACGCCGGTTTTGGGACAGAGTTTGAGGATGAAGAGCGCGCGGATATCGCGGACAAAGTGGCGATCGCAGCGCTCAAATTCGCCGATTTGTCGAATGTTCGCACGACGAATTATGTGTTCGACCTGGATCGCTTCATGACGTTTGAGGGCAAGACCGGTCCTTATCTTCTCTACGCGGCGGTTCGCATTAAATCCCTGCTGCGCCGAGCGGATGAAGAGGGCGTGACGCCCGGCGACATCAGCATCGAGTTGCCGGCGGAACGCGCGCTCGCGTTGGAGCTGGACGCGTTTGAAAGCGTGTTGGCGGCGGCGTATGCGAAGCGCACGCCGCATTTGGTCTGCGAACACGCTTATGCGCTGGCCCAGGCGTTTTCCGGCTTCTACGCCGCTGCGCCGATCATGGCGGAAAAGGACGCAGACACGCGCGCCACGCGGCTGGCCTTGGCCGTCGCGACGCTCAAACAGCTTGAAACCGCGCTTTATCTGATCGGTCTTGAGGCGCCGGAGCGGATGTAGCGCAGGCCTGCGTCCGAATCATTGACCTGAACGCCGCGACGCCTAATGTCGAACTCAACGTAATCGTTCGACGCGAGTCGCATGGTTGCGGTCAAACTCGTCGCGCGGGAGAGCGCAAGCGCAAGCTTGCCGCCGAAGGCGCAACCGCCCCGGAAACGCTCAGGCACCAGGGACCGCGATGACGAGCCAAAAAGCTGGAAAGCGGCGAGGTTGTACGCCTCGCCCGCCGAAGAAGTAAGCCGCGTTTCTGTCTAGACGCCTGGTGAATCTTTCAGGCCCAACCGACAGCTGGGGCCGCGCGCTTTTACGAGCGTGCAAATGCTGTCGGAGATTTTATGGGTGATATCGTCGCAAACGATCTTAAACGAACCCCGCTTCATGCGTTGCACGAGGCGTTGGGCGCTAAGTTTGCGCCTTTCGCCGGTTATGAAATGCCGATTCAATACCCGGGCGGGATATTGGCCGAGCATCATCATGTTCGCGAGAAAGCCGGTCTGTTCGATGTCAGCCATATGGGGCAGGGTTTTCTCACACCAGTCGACTGGGACATGGGGCCGGACGCCAGCGACGCCGACCATGCCGCGATTTCCGCTCTGCTGGGGGAGCTGACGCCCAGCGATTTGGCGGGTTTAGAGCGCGGCGAGATGCGCTATTCATTGCTGCTTAATGACGATGGCGGCGTTGAGGATGACTTTATGGTCGCCCGCGCTTGGACGTCGGACAGCCAGGGAATGTTGTTCTTGGTGGTGAACGCCGCCTGTAAAGACGCTGATTTCGATCTGATTGATCGCAAGCTTAAAGGCCGCGCCAATTTGCTGCGCGCTGAGCATCGCGCGCTTTTGGCGTTGCAAGGGCCCAAAGCGACGGATGTGGCCGCGCAAATCTGCCCGGCGGCGAATAACATGGTGTTCATGAATGCGCGCCGCATGCCGACCACCATTGACGGCGTTGAAATGGACACGATCTGGTCGCGATCCGGCTATACCGGTGAAGACGGATTTGAAATTTCCGTTCCAACGGAGCACGCGCGGTCGCTTGCAGACGCATTGCTGGCGCACAACGACGTCAAACCGATCGGATTAGGCGCGCGGGACAGTTTGCGGCTGGAGGCGGGTTTATGCCTTTACGGCCATGACATGGACGCCGCGCGCACCCCTGTGGAGGCGTCGCTGACCTGGGCGGTCGCCAAATCGCGGCGCGAACGGGCGGATTTTCCAGGCGCTGCGCGCATTCTCAAACAGATCGAGGACAAACCGGCTGAGCGGCGCGTGGGGCTTCGATTGTTGGACAAGGCGCCCGCGCGCGAAGGTGCGGACATCGCAACCAAATCCGGCGAAATCATCGGCAAAATCACATCGGGCGGACCGGGGCCGAGCTATGGCGCGCCAATCGCGATGGGTTATGTCGCGCGCGCCTACGCAGCGCCTGGGACGGAATTGGACATCATTGTGCGCGAGCGGCCGCGGGCGGCGGAAGTCGTGAAAACGCCGTTCGTCCGGCAAAACTATTATCGGGGCTGAAGGGGAAGATCATGACCGTCAAATATACCGAAGAGCATGAGTGGATCCGCATTGAAGGCGATACGGGCGTGGTCGGCATCACCAAATACGCCGCCGAGCAATTGGGCGATGTCGTCTTTGTCGAACTCCCAGATATGGGACGCGTAGTTGAAGCCGGCGGCGATATGGCCGTGGTGGAAAGCGTGAAAGCCGCCTCGGACGTTTATGCGCCTGTCGCCGGTGAAGTGACGGCGACAAATGACGTGCTCGCGGACGCGCCGGAAACGGTAAACGCCGACCCAGAAGGCGAGGGCTGGTTCGTGAAGCTAAAGCTCGCCGACGTCGTTGCGCTTGACGCTTTGATGGACGCCAGCGCCTATGCGGCCTTCTGTGAAGGGCTCTAAAGCTATGTATCGCCAGCCAGCACTCAAGGTTGAAGATGGGCGGTCGGCGCTCCGCGAATCGGATAGTCCCAGCGAATTTGCGCTCGCCGAGGACATGGACATGGAAGGACGACGCTGACATGCGGTATCTCCCCTTAACGCCGGAAGACCGGGCGAACATGTTGCAAGTGATCGGCGCGCCGAATGTTGATGCGTTTTATGAAGACGTCCCAAAATCTGCGCGCCTGAAGACCACGATCGAGGGGCTTCCAGATCATCAAGGCGAATTGGCGGTGGAGCGTCACATGTCGCGCCTAGCGGCGAAGAATCGGACGGCGTCGGACGGCGCGTTCTTCGTCGGCTGT
>JBCCMB010000057.1:0-16023 GCA_039026555.1 Pseudomonadota bacterium | reverse complement strand
CCTCGCCAATCTGTCGCTGGAAGATGAAGCCACGATCGCAAATATGGCCCCGGAATACGGCGCCACATGCGGCTTCTTCCCCGTGGATGACGACACAATCACCTATCTAAAGGCGACGGGCCGCGAGGATGATCGCGTCGCTCTCGTGGAAGCCTACGCGAAAGAAAACGGCCTGTGGGCGGCGGACGAAGACCCCGTCTTCACAGATACGCTTGAATTGGCCCTTGGCGACGTCAAATCCTCCATCGCCGGCCCAAAACGCCCGCAAGACCGTATCGTCTTGGACGATGCGGCGGATGCTTTCGTCCAAGCGCTCGACTCGGAATTTAAAGCGCTCGATTCGGCGCACAAACGCGCGAAAGTCGAAGGCGAAGAATACTCCATCGGCCACGGCGATGTCGTCATCGCAGCCATTACGTCGTGCACCAACACGTCGAACCCGTCCGTACTCATTGCGGCCGGGCTGGTCGCCAAGAAAGCGCTCGAAAAAGGCCTGCAAGTTCAGCCCTGGGTCAAAACCTCCCTGGCGCCTGGCTCGCAAGTTGTGACGGATTATCTGGAAAAGGCCGGACTGCAAGACGATCTAGACGCGCTTGGCTTCAACCTGGTCGGCTATGGCTGCACGACCTGTATCGGCAATTCAGGGCCGCTACCGGAAAAAATCTCGAAAGCCATCGCAGCCGAAGATTTGGTGGCGACGTCCGTGCTCTCCGGCAACCGGAATTTTGAAGGCCGCGTCAATCCGGACGTACGCGCCAACTATTTGGCCTCTCCGCCGCTGGTCGTCGCCTACGCGCTCGCCGGCTCGATGAACGTCAATCTGACCAAAGATCCGATTGGGTATGATGAGGAAAACGAGGCCGTCTATCTCAACGACATTTGGCCATCGACCAAAGAAGTCGCCGACATCGTTCGCGAGTGCGTCACCCCAGAAATGTTTGCGGGGCGCTATTCCGACGTCTTCAAAGGCGACGAAGCCTGGCAAGCCATCGATGTGACGGGCGGCGAGACTTATTCCTGGCCGCCTGCATCGACCTATGTTCAAAATCCGCCCTATTTTGAGGGCATGACCATGACGCCTGACGCTCCGGGGGATGTCGTTAACGCATCAGTCATGGGCTTGTTTGGGGAAAGCATCACGACGGACCACATCTCGCCCGCCGGCTCGATCAAAGTCGACAGCCCCGCCGGCCGCTATCTGGCGAATCACCAAGTGCCGGTGATGGAGTTCAACTCTTACGGCTCACGGCGCGGCAATCATGAAGTGATGATGCGCGGCACCTTCGCGAACATTCGAATCAAAAACCAAATGGTTCCTGGCACCGAAGGCGGCGTCACCAAATACTTCCCCGGCGGCGATCAGATGGATATTTACGATGCCGCGATGAAGTACCAATCGGAAGGCAAGCCCTTGGTCGTCTTCGCTGGCGAACAATACGGCACCGGCTCCTCGCGCGATTGGGCGGCGAAGGGCACGCGCCTTCTCGGCGTTAAAGCCGTCATCGCCGGGTCTTTCGAGCGGATACACCGATCAAACCTCATAGGCATGGGCGTATTGCCCTTGCAATTCCAAGACGGCGAAGGCTGGAACGAGCTTGGCATGACGGGGGATGAAACCGTCAGCATTTCAGGCGTCGCCGATTTAGCCCCGCGCCAAACGCTTCCTGTGACGATCACTTTCGCCAATGGCGACGTCAAAAACGTCGACGCGCTGGTCCGCATCGATACCGAAAACGAACTTGAATACTTTAGGAATGGCGGGATTTTGCACTATGTGCTGCGCAATCTCGCCGCTGAGGCCGCCTAAGGACGGTAAAATCGCTCGCGTCAAATCGCTCCTGGGCGCGAGAGCCGGCGTCATTTTTTAACACCCCTCACATCCTCTTGATTGGCGCGTGTGCGGCGATATCCATATGTGTTTTGTCATGAAACGCTTTTTGATCGCCCTTAGCCTCTGTGTCGCGCTGATAACGCCGCCCGTTTTCGCCGACGGCGCGCAAAAACCCGTGCTCGAGCTTTTTTCGAGCCAAGCATGCGGGAATTGTCCCAAGGCGAATGATAACTTCGCTCAATTCGCCGAGCGCGACGACATTATCGCGCTGACTTACCCGGTGGGTTATTGGGATTATCTCGGTTGGACGGACACGTTCGCGCAACCTGAGTTCACGGAGCGGCAGAAGGCCTACAATTCCGCGCTGCGCCGCCGCGGCCCCTACACGCCTCAACTCATCTTCAACGGCGTGGACCATTGCTCAGGCGCACGTCCCAAAAAAGTCGAACGCAAGCTAGCGGAGCTGAAAGAACCGGCGACGCCGGCGTTTGTGGAGTTTGACGGCCGCGTCGCGCGTATTACCGGCGACGCGAACACCACCCACGATGTATGGCTGATCAGCTATCGGCCCGGAGACACAATCGCGGTGCCCGCCGGCGGCGCCAATAAAGGCGTTGAGATGAGCCATCATAATCTGGTCAGCGATATGGTGCGACTGGGCGGCTGGAGCGGCGGCGAAATTGCTTTTGACGCCGCGTGCGAGACAGCTTGCGTCGTTCTGGTGCAAGCGGAAGCGACGGGCCCGGTTGCGGGCGCCGCGCAGTTTGAGACGGCGGAAAACGCCGCGTTCTAACGCTCAATCGACCAATGCGATCGCCTCGAACGGCGTCGTAAGCGCATCCCATTCCAGTCGGGACACGCCAAACGCCCAGCCGGCGATCCGCTCTTCCAAACTCTCGATCCGCGCGAGCAGATCAGGATTATCGTCTTCCGCATATACGCCCAAAGCGACCCAAAATGTTCCGCCGTTCTCGTAAAGCGCCGCCTCGTAAACGAGGCCGTCATAAGTGTGCGTGCGGTGAACACCCACGGGCGTATCTGTTGAGAGCTGGGACAAGGGCTTTACGTCGATCGGCGCCAAGCGCGTAAGGATGTTGGCGGGCGGGTTCGGCGCAAAGCTGGTGGTCAAACGCGCCGTATCGTCCGGCGGCGCCAATTGGAATTCGCCAGGAGCATCGATGCGGGGAACCAGCGCAAACGCGCGGCCGGCGGTAGGCTCAATCTCAACCAATGAGATCTCGGTCGCGTCTAAGCTGACAACATCTAGATCCAACCATTGCGCGGCCCGCTGGAAAGGCGGCAGCTCGGCATCGGTCACTTCCCAAGCTTGGTCCTCGCCCGGCCGACGCACAAAGGCGGAACCATTTTTAAAACCGACAATGAGTTTCGCGAGGACAGTCCCCGACCCGTCGCTCACCTCCAATAGCGCGCCGGTTCCGCCCTCTAGGGGATCGCCCAAGCCTAACCGATCATGCTTTTTCGGATCCTGCGTCATAGATCGGCCGAAACGCATGGCCGATAACGCTTCCGCCAATTGCCCCAAGGGCTCTGCTTCTACGGGATAGCGCCCTTTTTCCGTTAGCACCCAGCCCTCGGGATCGCGCGCGATATGATAGCTTTCTTCGCGTGTGGTCACCATAACCAAGCCCGCATCGCCCGCACGCGCTTCAAATCCGGGTAGCACCAGCGCGCCGATGTCCCGATCATCAGCGTCCGCAGCGAAATTCCATTGCGACACGACCGCCAAGACGATCGCAACCAACGCCGCGCCGCCGAGCCGCGATATAAGCCGCGCGCGGCCCTTGTCCGACGCCGCGCTCATGTTTGCGCCCGCCTGCGCGCTCGGATTTGCAACATAACGACCCACAACACCAAAACGAGGAAAGGCGGCGCCCAGATATTGAGGAGCGCGAGGCGTCCCGCCAGCTTGTCGATATCTGCGCGGAACTCCCCCTCCACCAATCGTAACCGCTCGCGAATGTCCAAAGCCTCCGTCCGAAATCTTGCGATCTCGCCGCGTTCTGCGTCCGTCAGATCGGCGGACAGATCGCCCGCGAAGAAATCCGATCCCGCGCCGCGTGCGCGCAGGTCGGCGAGCGCTGTTTCCGTCTCGGCCAATCGCGCCTCCAAAGAGGCTTGCTCCGCATACAAACGTTCGCGCGCTTCGGCGCGCATGGTCTCCACGCGCGACATGGGTCGCGCTGACGGCGCGCGGGACCGCAAACCGGCCAAGGCGGCGTCGCCCGTGAGATTATCCAGGGCATTGAGGATGAACGCCGCATTGTCCGCGACCGGCGCATCGCCGGTCGGATTGACGTAAAACCCATCGTCGAAGAGATCGGCGTCCGCGATAAAGATAATCTCGGCCGGTGTTGCAGAGACCGTCAAAACCGGCGTGTCGACCGCATTCGCCAACGCCAATTCCGCCAGAACGGGATCATCCGGGATGTCCGCGGGCGGCGGACCGTCGGGAAAGGCGGTGCGAAGCTCGCCGGATAACCTAACCGCCAGTTTCTGCACCGCGCCGTATTCCACGTAATCAGCGAACACGTCCGCCGGCGGCGGCTCGCGCGCCGCCGCGCGCGCCTCTAGAGGCGCTGCTGAAGGGCTGGATGCGATCAGAGTCTCAACGGCCGCGCCGAAGGGCGGTTCTGCGATCAAGCGCCCCGCCAAACCAAAATGCACGGCGCGGCTGAGATCGGCGGTGATCGGATCTTCATCCGATACATTGGCGGGCGGAGACGCGATAAAAAGCGGTTGCGGCGCCACCACCCTGCGACCGTTTTCGATCAACTCAACCGGCAGCGCTAAAACTCGATCGACCAACACTTCCGGCGCGAGGCGAACGCCCAAACTCTCGTCTAGGGGCGCAAGATCCGACCGCAATTGCCCCAGACGGCCACGCGTCGCCAGCGATGCTTTGGAGGCGGGGTCGAGGGCGAAAAAAGCGCGCCCCGTGCGGAGGATGAATTGATCAATCTGAAAGAGTTGCGCATCCGAAAGCTCCGGCGGATGCGCTAGAAGTAGAACATCAACATCGTCCGGCAATCGATCAAAATCATCGGTAATGGGGACGATTTCAAAACTGCGCGCCATTTCGCGAAGCACATAATAGGCGTCCGCCTCCATTCCCCTGCCCTGCAGACCCGGTAGGCTGGAGAGCACGCCGACGCGCGGCGGCTGCGGGTCGTCCAACTGGGCGATCAAGCGCGCCAAGTCATATTCCAGCAGGGTTTCCCGCTCGGGCCCTAGAAACGGGATGATGATCTCATCATCCACAGAATTGCGACCGATCACGCCGAGATAAAGCGGATCGCCGTCACTGGTCGGCGCAGAACTCAAGCCCGCGGCGATCGCCTCATCTTCCTCTGCGGAGAACGGGCTGGGATCGACCTCGCGTACGCGCACGTCGCCGCCGGACTTAGCGGCGATTTCCGCGAGCAATTCCCGCACGCGCGCGCCATAGGTGCGCATGGCCGGATACTCCGCGGCCAATCGGCGCGAAAACACAAAGGTCAGATCCACAGGTTCCGCCAAGGACGCGGCCACCTCGCGCGTGCCGTCCGACAGGGTGTAGAGCCGGTTTTCCGTAAAATCGAGACGCGCCGTCGACAGCCAGGATTGCGCAGCGATGTTGAGCCCTGCGAAAATCAAAAAGGCGAAAAAACTGGCGAGAACAAGGAAGGGGCGGCGCTGCATACTCGCTAGGTCCCCCGACGCGCGCCGGCCCAAAGCGTATTGAGGCTGAGCCACAACACGATGAAGCCGACAAAGAATAAGAATGAGCGCAATTCCAAAACGCCGCGCTGGCCGGCTTCGAAATGCGAGAGTAGCGAAAACGACGCCGCCAAATCCGCCGCGCCTGCGCCGAAACTCTCCGTCAATCCGGACGCAACCAGCGGCAAGCCAGCCGCTGTGAACAAGAAGCCAGCGGTGACGGCGATGACGAAGGCGGCGACTTGGTTCCCCGCCAAGGCCGACATGGCCGCGCCCAAAGCGACATAGCCGCCCGCCATCAAAAAACTCATCCCATAGCCGAGCAGGATCGCCGCATTGTCCGGAGCGCCGAGATAGTTCACGGTCAGCCAGATCGGAAAGGTCAGCGTCAACGCGGCTCCCGCGACCGCCCAAGCCGCCAGGAATTTGCCGACCACCAAAGTCCATACAGGCGCCGGCAAGGTCAGCAGCAATTCGATGGAGCCGCCCCGCGCCTCCTCCGCCCATAGCCGCATGGCGATGGCCGGAAGAAAGACGAGATAAAGCCAGGGATGAAAAAAGAAGAACGGCGCAAGATCGGCCCGATTGGTGTCGAAAAACCGTCCTATCTCAAAGGTGAACGCACCCGACGCCAACAAAAACACCGCGATGAACACATAGGCCAGCGGGGTCAGAAAGTACGCGCGCAAATCGCGCACAAAGACGGCTTCAACAACGGCGAGGGAGGCGCTCACGCCGCTTTCTCCTCGCGCGTGAGCGCCAGAAACGCATCTTCCAAACGACCCGTCTCCGCTTGCGCCGCCAAATCGGTCGGCCGACCATCCGCCACGATTCTGCCGGCGTCGATGACAGCGGCGCGCGAACACATGGCTTCCACCTCGTCCAATTGATGCGTGGAGATCAAAATCGCCTTACTCTCGGACATGCGTTCGACCAGGGCGTGAACTGCGTGTTTTTGGCCCGGGTCCAACCCGTCGGTGGGTTCGTCGAGAACCAGAACCGGCGGATCATGAATGAGCGCGCCGGACAGGGCTACACGGCGCTTAAAGCCCTTGGACAATGCCTCAATCGGCCGTCGCGCCACCTCCGCGATCCGGCAATCCTCAATGACGCGGTCTATCGCCCAACGGATTTGCGCGCCGCGCATGCCGTGGACCCGCGCGAGAAAGGTCAAAAAAGCGGTGGGAGTGAGGTCGGTGTAAAGCGGCGCGCCCTCCGCCAGATACCCTAAGGAGGATTGCGCCTTGGCGCGTTGGTTGACGATCGATGCGCCATTGATTGTCGCATCCCCGGCGTCCGGCTCTAAAAAGCCGGCGATCATGCGCATGGTCGTCGACTTGCCCGCGCCGTTCGGGCCCAAAAACGCTAAGACCTCGCCAACTTCCACGTTGAAGCTAACGCCCCGCACCGCGTATTTGACGTCCCCGCGCGCGCCGAACTTCTTCGCCAAATTGTCGACCGTGAGCATGGTCATTGTGCGCGTTTCAGCCCCCTCGCGGCCGTCCAATTTATGGTTAATGGATACCGTGCGTCGCGGAGCTTGCAAACCGGCCTCGCGTGACAAACGCGTTAAGGCGTCCTCAGACCCGAAGCGTGATCCCGCCATCCACGGATAAGCCCTGCCCTGTAATGAAAGCCGCGTCGTCGCTGGCGAGGAAGAGCGCGGCTTTGGCGAGATCAGATGGCTCGCCCAGCCGCCGCAACACGGATTTCTTCGCCCAAATCTCCGCGACTTGCGGGCGGACATCCCAGACGCTCTGAGTCATGCCGGTTCGAATGGCGCCCGGGAGGAGATAATTCGCGGTGATCCCGAACTTACCCAATTCCAGCGCTAAGGAACGGGTTAGCCCCGCCACGCCCGCCTTCGACGCGCAATAAGGCGCAAGCCCGTAATCCGCCTCTTCGGCCATGACGGAGGCGGTTGAGATAACACGGCCCGCCGCAGACGCTTTGAGGTGCGGGATCGCCGCGCGCGTCACGCGGAACACCGCCCGGATATTAATATCCATTACGCGGTCCCAGTCTTCATCCGTCATGGCTTCCGCCAAGGTCGAACTCGCGACGCCGGCATTGTTGAACAAGATATCGACGCCGCCAAAATCAGCGACGGCGCGTTCGACGATAAATTCGGGCGCATTCGCGTCAGCCACGGATTTCTCCAAATAGGCGAATCCCGCCTCCCTCGCTGCTGCATCCAAACCAACGCCGGGAAGGTCCACGCCCAAAACATGCGCGCCTTCCGACGCAAACAAGGCCGCGCTCGCGCGTCCGATGCCCGACGCCGCGCCTGTCACGATCGCGCGTTTGCCTTCTAATCGACCATTCGCCATGGAATCTCCGCTGGTTTGCGCCTTAGCTTTGGGCACACTAACAACGCGTGTGGCGCACGCCATGGATCCGCAGCGTTAGGTCATTTTAAAATGTTGGGAGATTAGGGTGTCAGGCGGTCCGTCAAGCCGTAGCCCTGGGGGGCTGGGGGGCTGTTGGGTCCAAGGCCGGCGTCTTCACTTCCCGCCTGACGGGTATAATCTGGCGGGAGTTGACGGCTTTGGCTAGTCTGAAATGCGGCTCTTTTGCGACATTTCATTAAGAATTGGTCACAGACGGGACTTATCCCCAGAAGCCTAGGGACCCTAAACGGAACGGTAATGAAAACTCCCGCGAACGAATTCGTACCTAGCAAAGGCGCGTCCAAACCCCAACCCAAGATATGGTTCCAACGCCGCGAACTCAGCGCGATTCTTCACGTGTATGGTAAAATGGTCGCAGCTGGCGAATGGCGAGACTACGCCATCGACGCCGCCAAGGATTATGCAGCCTTCTCAATTTATAGGCGAAGCTCGGAAGCGCCGACTTATACGATCGAAAAACGTCCAGACTTGGCGCGCAAGCAGGGCGCTTACGCCGTGATAAACGCGACGGGACAGGTGCTGAAACGCGGGCGCGAGCTGAGCACCGTCCTGAAAGTCTTCGACAAACGCCGCTTTTCCGTCGTCGAATAGGTGTCCTGCGAATATCAGACACAAAAAACCCGGCCGCTTAGGCCGGGTTTTCATAAGCGTGTGTCCAAATTCGTTTAGTCGCGAGACATCAGCGATAAGATGAATTGGAACAAATTGATGAAGTTCAGATAGAGGCTCAACGCGCCATAATTGGTCGCCACGGCCATAGAACGTTCGTCGCCGCCCAGAGCATAATAGGTGTGCTTCAAGCGCTGCGTGTCATAGGCGGTGAGGCCGGAGAAGATCAAAACGCCGACACAGGAGATGATGAAAGACATCATATCCGACTGCAGGAAGATCTGAACGATCGAAGCGATGATTAGGCCAATCAGACCCATGACCAGGAAGGAGCCAAAACCGGAAAGGTCGCGCTTCGTTGTGTAGCCCCAGAGGCTCAAACCGCCAAAGGCCGCCGCAGTGACGAAAAACGCCTTAGCGATCAGGGTCATGCCGTCTGGGCGCGCGCCGTACATCATCATCAGCATGCCCATAGACAGGCCGATCAGACTGACGACGGACCAATAGATGAAACCAGACGCCGCCGGCGACGGGTTGCGCATAAAGAAAGACGAGCCGAGCAAAATAACAATCGGCGCGAACGCGATGACGTAATAAAGCGGCGCCGTGAACACCACATTGCGCACGGGCTCGACCGTTGCGGCTACGAACGCCAGGACCGCAGAGAGCACAAGGCCCAACGCCATCTTGTTGTAGACGCCGAGCATAAAGCCGCGCAGGCCTGCGTCCACCGACATGTCTGCAGACGCGCCAATCTGGCCGCCGCGGGCATATTGGAAGTCAGCCATTAAATCACCTTCTATAACCGGCCGCGCACATTACGCGACTTCTATGTCACAGTATGGGGATTGAAAGGCGAAAACTCAAGATCTGGGCGCCCGAAACGTCAACGTTCACGGTCGTTTACGGCCTGTTAGGCATGGTTTGCGAACGTTTATAAAGTTTAACAAAAAACTGCGAAATATGACATAAAATCAGAGTCCGTCGTTGGGGGGCGCGTCCTGAACGAGGTTGGGGACATCATCGGGCCGTCTACAGATGGTCCGTTATGGGCTTTGAGGATAAGGGCGCATGAGAGATCCAGATCTTCCGCTTCGCCGGGGCGGCGTCAGCCAACAGGGACGCACCGCTCAAATGCGCCGCCGGCCATTAGGCCGTACAGGGGAGACCATCTCGGCGTGCGGGCTGGGCTGCATGATGTTCGGCTCACAGCTCGACAAAGCCGCCAGCGCCGCGCAAATGGAGTACGCGCTCGAACGCGGCGTCGATTTTTTCGACACCGCCGAGTTCTACTCCATTCCTCCGCAACCGGACACGCAGGGCGAAAGCGAACGCTTGATCGGCGAATGGTTTTCCGAAACCGGCCGACGCGACGAAGTTTTTTTGGCCTCCAAGATCAATGGCCGCGCGCCGCTGCCTTGGTTCCGCGAAGGCGGCGAGGACACGCGGCTAACGGAAGCTCAGATTGATTTCGCCGTTGAAAACAGCCTGAAACGCCTGAAGACCGACCGCATCGACCTTTACCAAATCCATTGGCCGGACCGCGATGTCTGGGCGTTCGGCCCAAAATATTTCAAACCCTATGACAGTGATTTTGAACCATTTGAAGACATTCTCGGACGCCTCGCGCGGCATGTCGAAAAGGGCAATATCCGCCATATCGGACTTTCAAATGAGACGCCTTGGGGCTTGATGCGCTTTTTGCAGGAGAGCGAAAGACGCGGGCTGCCGCGCATCGTCACTATTCAAAACCTCTTCAACATGACCTGCCGGATCTTCGAATACGGTTTGGCGGAAATGGCGTTGCAGGAAGACGTTGGGCTGCTGGCCTATTCGCCGATTGGGCAGGGGTTTTTGACGGGCAAGTATCTCGGCGGCGTCAATCCAGAAGGCTCGCGCAAGCGGCGCTATGACCGCATGCAACGCTATGAAACGCCGTCCGCGGACGCCGCCATTGGACGATATGTCGATCTTGCGCGGGCGAACGATATCGATCCGGCGCAAATGGCGGTGCGATTTTGCGATACGCGGCCCTTCACCGCGTCCACCATCATCGGCGCGTCTTCCATGGCGCAGTTGAAGACCGCGCTGGACGCCTTCGACCTTGACTGGACGGATGATTTAGAAACCCGGGTTAACGCCATCCACATCGATACGCCCAACCCGGTGACGTGATCCGAAACCGTTTATGACGCAATAAAGCGTTGAAACGCGCACAGTTTTGCGGAAGTCTGATGGAATCGAACCATAAAGCTGAAAAGGGAAGGGACTATGCCGAGCGCCGCTGATTATATCGACAATGTTCGCAAATATTCGAGCAACGCCTCCGAAGACACGGTCGGAAAGATCGTGAAACATCTAGGGATCGCCCTGCAGTCTAAGGATGCGTCCCTCGTATCTTGCTCCGACAAATCCGAATTGGAGCGCGTGCGTGAAAAATGGCTGAAGAAGAAATTGGCCCTCTCAGACAGCGACGCCGACCTGGACGCCGCAATCGGCGAGATCTGCCAAACCATGTCTGCGGAACGCCAAAAACAACGCGTCACCTTCTATTATCTTCTGGCGGCGAAGTACGAAAAACTCGGCACGCTTTAACGCCGCGCCGATTTAGATGTCTATAAAGGGGGCCGTCTTCCTTGTGGAGGCGGCCCTTCTTCATATTTTAGCGTCACCCCTTTTCACGGCGTATTTGAGACCAGTTATGAGCCTTCGTTTGTTCGCGGCCTTGAGCCTTCCGGACGAGATCGCAGATCTTTTGACGCCGCTGCAGCGTGGAACGCCCGGCGCTTCTTGGCGACCACGCGAGAATTTCCACATCACGCTCCGCTTTTTCGGCGATTTGGACGGCGCCGTCGCCCGTGATTTGGATGAAGAGCTGGCCCAAATCACAGAGACGCCGTTCGAAATTCAGCTAGAGGGCGCGGGCAGTTTTGGCGGGCGCGAACCGCATGCGCTATGGATCGGCGTCGCGCCTCATCCGACGTTGAACCGTTTGGCGGGCGCCTGCGAGCGGGCGGCGCGACGTTTGAACCTCACCGCAGACAAAAGACGCTTTAAACCTCATGTGACCTTGGCCTATTGCCATGGAACGCAAGATGACGACGCCGCAGCCTTCATCTCGCGCCTCGCAAGCTTTGAAAGCCCGCCTTTTTGGGTGGAGAGCTTCCAACTCTATTCGTCGAGGATGGGAAAAGGGCCTAGTCGCTATTTGGACGAAGCGGTCTACCCGCTAGGCTCCAATTAACGGCCGAAAACGCGCTGCAGCGCGCCAAGCACGCCCGTAAAACGCAATCCCGCGTCGCGCACGGCCAGCACAAAACACACTTCGCCGTCATCCGCCGTGGGCCGATGCGTCACGCCGGGGTCTGCAACTGACAAATCGCCCGGCCCGTAAGAGCCGCGTTCGTCTGTAAATCCGCCGCTGAGACACAGCGTAAACTCAACACCGTCATGCGTATGGCGCGGCGTGGAGCTACCCGGTTCGATGCGGATAATTTCCGCCTCGGCGCGACCATCTACATTCAAGGGCAAAATACGAATGCCGGGGCCTGCAAACCGCCAACCACTGTCGCCGGCGGCGTCCAACGCGGCTTCGCGCAGGGGCTCTGGCAGGGCGATCAGCTCATTGATCGCGGATCCCGCAGACGCAGCGGCCTTTTTCCAGGTCGGATCCGCGCCAAACTCATCTTCATCAATCGCCGCCATCAATCGGTCAAAAGCGCCGTCGGACATTTCGGCCGGCGTTTCAGTTTCCAGCAAAACGCCCGCGACGCTCTCACCTGTATCGGCTTCAGCGCCGCGTAGGGCGCGCATCGTGTCGGACAGCAAAACCACGGCGGGGTCGGTGCGCCCGGACACAACCGCCGCAACAGCGTCGTCAGACATATAGGAGAGGAAGTCGGTGTGCATATTTCGCGTCAAGCCTCAAACGATCAGCTCACGTAATATTGATCAGATATCGCATACGTCAAGCAAACGCGTCTTGGGGTTGCACTGCGCACAAAATCACTCGTCTTCCAGCTTCGTCTTGAGCTTCTGAAACGCCAGTCGGATCCGAGATTTCACTGTTCCGAGCGGTAATCCCGAGCGTTCAGCTATGTCGCGGTGAGACAATCCCTCATAGAAGGCCGCCTGAAGAAGCGCGACTTGCTCTTGCGGTAATTCCGCGAGCGCCGCCCGCACCTGGTCTTCGGTTTGGCGCGCGCTGATCGCTTTTTCCGGCGGCGTGACGTCGGCGGGCTGCAGCAATGGCTCTTGGGGATCTAATTCCGGCTTCCGCCGACGTCTTAGCGCGTCGATCCGCCGATTACGCGCAATCCGGAAGATCCAAGTCGAAACGGACGCCTGCTCGCGATCGAACAAATGCGCTTTGCGCCACACGGAAATCATGACTTCCTGCGCCAATTCCTCCGCCAACCCATCATCTGCGCCGAGCCGCAAAATATAGCTTTTGACCCTGGGCGCGTAGAAATCGAAGATCTCGGAGAACGCCTCTCGATCTTTCGATGCGGCGATGCGACCTACCAGATCCGCAAAGCGCTCGCGCATCGCAGGGCTTAGCGCGCCTTTTGGCGAGATCGCACCGCCCCGCAACCAAGCACCATTGCCGGCGGACGTGCTTTGACCACGCGTTGAGCTCGCGCTACCGGCGGCTGAAGCCGGATCAGACGTGCTAGACAGTTTTTTCTGGGCGTCCTGGCCGGCGCGCATGTCATTTGTCCAACTATTGCGCCCTTAGATTAGGACGAGTCTCGGCAGTCTAGCAACCTATCGCTGCGAAGGCGACCATTCTGCGCCCGCAAAGCGCGTAACAAACAACCGCGCCTATCTGTGCAAGATTTAAGGTTTCCGTCAAAAATATCCCATAATCTGGGACCAGTAATTTCCAACGTCACTATCAAGAATGAGCTGCGCCGCCGATGTTACGCCCTATTCTACTTTGCTTCGCTCTGATCGCCGCAAGCGTTGGCCCTGCGGCGGCCGCTAAGGTGAACGCCGTCGGTCAGTTTAAGGATTGGCGCGTCTACACCGAACGCGTAAATGGCGATTTGGTCTGCTTCGCATCCACCAGCGCCACCGACAAAGCGCCGAAAAAAGTCAGCCATGGCGACGTGTCCTTTTATGTCGCGTCCTGGCGATCAGGGGCGGGGGCCAACCAGCCAAGCTTGAAAGTCGGCTATGATCTACGGCCGGATTTGCCGCCGGAAATGGTGGTCGGTCGCCAGCGCTGGCGCATGTATTCCGCCGATAATGAAGGCTTTTTGGAGGACAAGGACGAGCGCGCCGTCGTCAACGCCCTCAAAAAAGGATCGCAATTGCGCGTGGAAGCTGTCTCAAGCCGCGGAACGCGCACCGCTTATTATTTCTCTTTAAGGGGCTCCTCAGCCGCCATAGATCGCGCCCGCTCCGCCTGCAGATAGCCAGAACAACAGCGCCGGCGGGGCCCACAAGGTGACGTACGCACCTCTTCAGTGTATGGGCGGGGCATGACCATCCAACTCGATCTTTCCAACGCCGCCGGCGCGAGTGCGGTGGCCATCCCTCAATCCCTCGCCGGATTGAGCAAGATGGCGCTGCGCGAGAAATTGGAGGCGATGGGCGTCGAACCGCGCAAATCAAACATGCGCGCCAGCCAGCTGCGTCGATGGATGCATCATTTCGGCGCCACGGATTTCGACGTGATGACCGATATCGGCAAAGATCTTCGCGCGCAGATCGCCGAGGCTTATACGCTCGACCGCCCCGAGATCGCCGATCATCAAGTCTCCGTGGACGGCACGCAGAAATGGCTCGTGCGTTTCGGCCCCAACATAGAAGGTGAGAGCGTCTTCATTCCAGACGTCGGCAAAGCCGGCGCGCTGTGCGTATCCAGCCAGGTCGGATGCACGCTCAATTGCACCTTCTGCCATACCGGCACGCAAAAGCTCGTGCGCAACCTCTCCGCGCAGGAAATCGTCGCGCAGGTCTTAATCGCCCGCGACGCTTTAGAGGAATGGCCGACCTCGAATGAGAACCGCAAGCTCACCAACATCGTCTTCATGGGCATGGGCGAGCCGCTTTACAATTTGGACAATGTGGTCGAGGCGATCGACACCTTGGCCGACGGCGACGGCATTTCGATCGGCCGCCGACGCATGACGGTCTCTACCGCCGGCGTCGCGCCTAAAATCCCAGAACTCGGCGAACGAACCGGCGCCATGCTTGCGATTTCATTGCATGCGGTTCGGGATGATCTTCGAAACGAGATTGTCCCGATCAACAAGAAATATGATCTCAAAACCCTATTTGAGGCGATCCGCGCCTATCCCGATTTGTCGAACGCCAAGCGGGTGACGTTCGAATACGTCATGCTGAAATGCATAAATGACAGTTTGGCGGAAGCTCGCGATTTGGTGAGACTGCTTAAAGGCGTGCCGGCGAAGATCAATCTGATCCCGTTCAATCCGTGGCCGGGCGCCATCTATGACTGCTCTGATTGGGAGCAGATCGAAGCCTTTGCCGAAATCCTCAACCGTGCGGGCTACGCCTCGCCGATCCGGACGCCGCGCGGGCGCGACATTCTCGCCGCCTGCGGTCAATTGAGGTCCGAGAGCGTGAAAGTCCGCGCCAGCGAGCGGCGCAAAGCGCAAGCGAACGCAAATTAAGGTCGAGCCCCGCGGCCGCGTTGCGGCCAGCTTGGCGCCGCACTACGATGGCGGTTCGCAAGAGGGGATACGGGTTGGACGGCGATATCTGGCGATCACTGATCAATCTTCTGCCGTTTGAAGATTTGACGATATTTGGGCTGAGTTTGTCCTGGCCGGTTTATCTTGTCCTTCCAACCGGCGCCCTCGCGCTCGCCTGGAAGATTTTCTGGGATGTCGCCGACAAGACCGCCACAACAAAAACCCTGACCACGCCGCCCCTCGCGACAAAGGCCGGCCAAAACCGCACTCATGACAAGCTCGACGACGTTTCGGGCCAGATCGCACAATTGCGCGAGGAAATGCTCGCCGCGGCGGAAAAAGACGGTCGCCCCGCACCCGACGCAGAAAGCTTTGTCGACGCTTATCTCGCCCTCATAGAGGATGATCGCGGCGCCTTTGCGCCCGCACGTCAGGAAGCGATTGCGGCGTTGGACGCGCTCAAAGAGAACAACACTGTCGACGCGCTTGCGGAGTTCGAGCGTGCGACAATGGCGTTCGAAAACTCTCTCGCCCAGCGTGCGGCGATGCGGGCAGACATGGCGAGGGAAGACGCTGAAGATTATCGCCGGCTCGGCCGATTGACCTATGTCAGCGCGCCATTACGCTCGCTCGGCGCGTATCGCGAAGCGGCCAAGCTCGACACGTCCGATATCTGGGCGCTGATCTATCTCGCCCGCCTGGAACAGACCCATGGCGACGGCCTCAACGCCGCCCTCTCTGTCCTAAAGACCGCGGGGTCAAACGCCGCGAACGACCGCGACCGCTCGGT
>JBCCMB010000056.1:0-16082 GCA_039026555.1 Pseudomonadota bacterium | reverse complement strand
TGGATTTGAGCGGCGCGATTGTTTCGGGGTTGGCGATCGCCATGATCTTGGTCGGCGCGCGTTATGTGTTCGCAAAAGCGAGCTGAGGAGTTGTTATGATGCTGAAACGCGCCGGCTACGCTTTAATCGCCGCCCTTCTTGCGACATCGCCCGCGCTGGCCGCCACTGGCCAGGCCGCTGTTGATCCCTTCATCTTCCGGATCGCTATCTTCGTGTTAGCCGCCTTTGTCGGATATTATGTGGTGTGGGCGGTGACGCCGGCGCTTCATACGCCGCTCATGTCCGTCACGAACGCGATTTCCGCCGTCGTCGTCGTCGGCGCAATCGTCGCTGCGGCCGCCATGCATCTTGTTGACGGTCAAACCGCGCCGCCAACCGATCAAGTGTGGATCGCCAGAGGCCTAGGCGCCGCCGCCGTGGGTCTGGCTTGCATCAACATCTTCGGTGGCTTCATGGTCACCCAGCGCATGCTGGCGATGTACAAGAAGAAAGACAAACCCGCCGCAGACACATAGCGCGTCCATTGCATATCATCGCGCCGCATAGGAATGCGCCGCCGCCTTGGGGCCGCAACCCCGCCGAAAGAAGTCCGCCATGACCGACCAAATCTCTATCAACATAGCCGCCAGCCTTTACCTCGTATCGGCGGTTCTGTTCATCTTTTCCATCCGCGGACTTTCCAGCCCAGAAACAGCGCGCGCAGGCAACAGGCTGGGCATGATCGGCATGGCGCTGGCCGCCGGCACGACGCTGTTCTTGGTCCACGACGCGCTGGTTGCAGACCCGCTCACCATCGCAATCATCTTGTCCGGCGTGTTGATCGGCGGCGGAATTGGCGCGCTGCTCGCCACGAAGGCGCCGATGACGGCGATGCCGCAAATGGTGGGCATGTTCAACGGATTAGGCGGTATGGCGTCCCTGCTGGTGTCGCTGGCCGCATTCTACGCCCCGGCGTCTTTCGGCTTGATCGGCGATAATGGCGCGATGGCCTCACGCTCTTTGGTGGAGATGTCGCTCTCAACAGCTGTCGGCGCGGTCACTTTCTCCGGATCAGTGATTGCGGCGCTAAAGCTCAACGGTTCGATTTCCGGATCGCCGATCTTGCTGCCCGCAAGACATTGGTTGAACGCCTCCATCGCGATCGGTCTGGTCGCCTTGATCGTGGTGTTCGCAAACTCCCCGCTTGCGCAATCCGGCGGCGGCTATCTGATTTGGATGATCGCCGGTCTCGCCTTGGTCGCCGGCGTCACGCTGGTCATCCCGATCGGCGGCGCAGACATGCCCGTCGTAATCTCCATGCTGAATTCTTATTCCGGTTGGGCGGCGGCGGCTTTGGGCTTCACCTTGTCGAATTTCGCGCTCATCGTGGTCGGCGCCATCGTCGGCGCGTCGGGCGCGATCCTGTCCTATATCATGTGCAAGGCCATGAACCGGTCCTTCATCTCGGTGATCGCCGGCGGGTTCGGCGCGGATGATGGCGGCGGCGCGGCGGCGCGGGCCGACAATGACGACCGACCGGTCAAAATCGGATCGGCGGACGACGCCGCCTTCATCCTGAAGAACGCCACCAAAGTCATCATCGTTCCCGGCTACGGCATGGCGGTGGCGCAAGCGCAACACGCGCTGAAAGAAATGGCGGATCGCTTAAAAGACGAAGGCGTGGACGTCGCCTACGCCATCCATCCGGTCGCAGGCCGCATGCCCGGCCATATGAACGTGCTTCTGGCGGAAGCCCAAGTGCCATACGACGAGATCCATGAGATGGACGACATCAACCCGACCTTCAAACAAGCCGAAGTAGCCTTCGTGATCGGCGCAAATGACGTCACCAATCCCGGCGCGAAGGAAGACCCCTCCTCCCCCATTTTCGGCATGCCCGTATTGGAAGTGTGGAACGCCGGAACGACCATGTTCATTAAGCGCTCATTGGCCTCGGGCTATTCGGGCGTCGGCAATGATCTCTTCTATCGCGACAACACGATGATGTTGTTGGACGATGCTAAGAAAATGGTCGAAGCGATCGTCAAAGCGCTCTAGGCGGCGCGAACATCCTCCAAGAATTGGCCGACTTCCATCTGCAAGACTTCCGCTTGTCGAGACAATTCACTGGCCGCCTCTAAGACTTGTCCCGCAGATTGGCCGGTTTCGCTCGACACCTGGGCGACGCCCGCAATGTTCTCAGACACTTCTCCCGTGCCGGCGACAAGGCGCTGCGTGCTGTCGGCGATTTCCTGAGTGGCTTTTTGTTGCTGGTGCGCGGCGGACGCGACGGTGCCCGCAATGGCGTTCGCCTCGCCGATGGTATCAGCGATGTTGCGAATGGCGGACACAGTCTCGCCCGTTGCGGATTGGATCTCTTTGACCTGACTTTCGATCTCCTGCGTCGCTTTCGCGGTTTGATCCGCGAGCGCTTTCACCTCGGTCGCCACGACAGCGAAGCCTTTGCCCAATTCGCCCGCGCGCGCCGCCTCAATGGTGGCGTTCAGCGCCAGCAAATTGGTCTGCTCCGCGATGTCGGAAATAATCGTCACCACTTCGCCGATTTTCTGCGCGGACGTTGCAAGCATTTCGACTTGAACATTGGTGGCGCGCGCCTGATCCGCCGCATCGCCGGTGATTTGGCTCGACGATCCAACTTGATTGCTGATTTCGTCGATTGAGGCGGTCAACTCTTCTGTGGCCGCCGCCACCGCCTGGACATTGGCGGAAGAGGTTTCCGATACTGTTGCGACCAGGCTCGTTTGCTCGCTGGCTTGTTGGGCGGACGCCGACATGGCCTGTGCGGTCGATTGCAATTCGGTCGCCGCCGCTGCGACCAATTCGATCACGCCGCGCGCCTTTGAATCAAACGTCTCAATCATTGCAGCCACAGCCGCAGCGCGTTTTTGTTTCTGCGCTTCTTCTTCAGCTTTCTCTTCCAGACGCTGTTTCTCGGCGGCTTCGGCCTCTAAGCGCTCGGCTTCCTGGCGAAGGCGCTGCGTCTCCGCCGCAACCAGCGGCTTGTAGATGAAGCTGCGCACAACAAACATGGAGCCCAGAAGTCCGAATGAGAGCGACAGCGCCGCGCCTATGGCCAGCATCATCACGGTATCTTTTTCGGCCTGCGCCGTTTCGACAGCCGCTTTTTGCGTGAATCCGCCAACCTTCGTCATCAACGCGGTCAATTGGCGGTCAAGCATGGTCTCTTCGGCTTCGACTTGCGCGGCCAATCGCTCGGCCTCCACAATATCACCGGCCTCGATCACGGCGAACACTTCCAGCGCGTGCTCATCATAGGTTTTGTGAGTATCGGCGATGTTTGCGATTTCACGGCTCACCTGTTCAAACACTTGGCGACCCTCGGCGTCATAGGCGAGGTCGATGCCTTGCAGCGCGATCGCTTTCGCCTCGTCCAACTCGTCATCGACTTGGACGGCGAGCTTTTCGAAATGTTCGACCGCCGTCTCGAACTTGCCCCATTCGGCCATATCCAAAATCGCAAGCTCGCCATAGCGGACGGCCTTCTCAAATTCGACCGCCTGCTCCAATTGGTGCACGGTGATTGCGGCCGTGGCGTTGGTGAGCGGAATGTCCTCCTTCACCAATTCTTCGAAATGCCGGCCGATTTTCGCGGTCTGCCAGCCGCCCAAAGCCGCCGTCGCGAGCAAAAGGCCCAAGCAAAATGCATTCACAGCCACCACTTTGCGCGACACTTCCGCGCCGACGGACGGCTCCCCCTCTTTCGACACAAGACACAAGGCTGCGCCAATCTGTCTCAAAAATCTCGCCATAGCAGCGTTCTCCGTGCAGGCCTTATAGGCCCTTTGACTTGATTAGAACCGTTTTGCGAACGCCATTCCGGCGACAAAATTCTCATCATCTTCCAAGAAATCGATCGCCGTCATCGGGCTAATATGAAAATCGCCGACGTGAAAATCGTAAGCAGCGCCCAGCCGCCAAACCGGCTTTTCGTCGCCGTGGTGATAATCCCGCCCGGCGCCCCCAATAAAGCGCAATCCGATATCCGTATGATAATGGACTTCGCCAAGCACCAGCGTCGCCTCATGTCCATCGCCGGCGTCCGGCAGATATTCGACGACCGCGCCGACTCCAATGCGTTTAGTGGCGCGATACTCCGCTTCCAGGCCATAGGTTGGCTCGGTTGAATACTTCGTATCCGTGACGCCCAAGAAGACGCCGCCAATCCAATGCGGCTCGAATGCTTCGTTTGAATGCGCGTCGCCGCCTGCATACGCCGCGGGCGCCACCGCAAAGGCCATAAGCGACGCGGATCCCGCTAGGCTCGCTGAAAAAACGTCTTTAACCATCGCACTCTCACTTCGCACGGCGAACTCGACCAGATTCAGCACTAGATGCGCAGGGTTAATTCAACGTGAAGTTTATATTGGTCGGTTGTTTTCAGTCGCTCGGAAGTGTTTGGCGGCGATTGCAGCCGCTTAGACTTCTAGGTGTCGACGCGAAAGAGTTCACATCCAGAGCTATCCGGACGGAATCGTCTGTATAGTCATCTGAATTATTTCTCTTTTTCAGCCGCCTCAGACAATCCGCCTTCGATAAGCTTCAAGTGCGGCTTGGAGGGTTTCGATGGGGCGGGATCAGATTCGCGGTGGTTTGCAGCTTCAACCACAACGGGTTGTTTGGCGCGGCGGACCGGTTCTTCGACCGTATCAGCCTTATCTTTTTCGCGGAGATCGTCATTAATGTCGCGCGCGCGCGGACGCATAGGCGTTTTCTGTTTAAACCCGGATCGACGCTTTGGACCGGCGTCGGCTGCGCCCCTTTTGCCGCGGGCTTTCTTTTCCAGTTCGCGGACGATCTGCTTTTGTTTTGCGGAAAGCGCTTCGTCGGCCGCACCCTTTTCGAGGTCGTTGAACGCAGATCCATAGGTGGTGAGACGTTTCTCAACACCGTCGACGAACTCCTCCTCCCAATCCGTCAACCCGGGGCCGTCGTCGGATTTCGCGCGATCCGCCGCGCGCCGCAGTTTTCGCAGCGCCTTCTTGGTCTTCTTGTCATCGACCTTTCGCGGCAAACCCATGAGCCTCCGATTAAACCATACGCCGCCTAAATCTCGCCGATCGCCGAGAGATAAACGTCCAGTATCGCTTCTTGTTCTTCTCGCTCCGTACGATCGATCTTCCGAATGCGAATAATCTGACGCAACGCTTTGGTGTCGTAGCCCATCGCTTTGGCTTCAGCGTAGACGTCTTTGATCTGGCTGGCGACTTCACTCTTTTCCAGCTCCAGGCGCTCAATGCGTTCCACGGTTTGTTTCAGTTTCTCGCGCGCGGCCTCCGTCAGGGCCAGCGCTTGGGCGTCGTCGCTCATACTTTCTCCAAACTCTTAGATGCGCGCTGACCCTACTCCGCCGCCGCGCCGCGTCCACCGCCCGCATTCGACTTATCCCCAGGCCTTAGCTTTTGAATCGCATTCGCGATCTCGGCGGCGTGATAATGATGCGGCATATGCCCGCTTTCCGGCAATATCACGAGCTCGACGCGCGGCATCTCTTTGGACAAGGCCCGCGCGTGCAAGGTGGGGCTGAGAACTTGGTCCTTCGATCCGGAGAAAATGACCGTTGGAATGTCGATCTCGGGATAGCGCGAGGCCTGCGCGGCGAGTTCGGCATTGATCGATGCGAGATCCTGCGCATTGGCCCGAAACGTCGCCGGTCGGAATAAGAGCGACAATCCCGTCGCCTCCGAATAGCCCTCCGGCGGGGTTTGCGGGCCGAACACATTCTTCATCCCGCCGGTCGCAGCGGCTGGGCCGACAAACGGAACGATCCTGGCGAACAAGCGGCCATAGATCGGATTGGCGGCGAGCCGATTGTGCAATCGGGTCTTGCCATCCCAAGGGTGGCTGACCGGGGCGAGCAAAACTAAGCCCTTGACCAAATCCGGACGGTCCATCGCCAATCGCAACCCCACCGGGGCGCCAAAGGAATGTCCCACCACAATCGTCGGCGCGCCGCCGGCGTCATCTAAGACTTGCGCCATCGCGGCGGCCTGTTGAGACAAACGTGCGGCGTTGAAGGGCCTTTCAGAATGCCCAGCGCCTGGCCGATCCGGAACCAACAGTCTAAAATCCTGATCCAAAGCAGGGACCAAATTCTGTAGAAACTCGCGTCCATTAGCGCTGGAGCCATGGATAAGCAGAACCGGCGGTTTCGACGCCCGCCCCAAATCGCGGACATGAAGGCGTTTGGAGCGCCAGTCGATAAACCGCCCGTCGGCTGTATAGGCGCCTGAGGCTCGAAACGCGTATATTTCGCCATAGGCGACGATCGCGGCGATCACAAAGGCGAGACTCAAAAAAGCCATGCGCGCCACGCCCTAGAGCGCCCGGCCTTCAACAATCGGTGCCAAACGCGCAGCCCCCTGCTCCGCCCTGCCGGCGAAAGGATGGATCTCCAGCGCCTCGCGATAGGCGGCGAGCGCAGCGGCGCGTTCGTCCAACGCCTCAAAAATAACGCCCAGACCGATCCACGCGCCGAAATGACGGGGTTCGCGCGACAAGGTCTCCTGCAAATCCGCAATCGCCTCATCATAGCGACCTTCGGCGTAAAAAATGGAGGAGCGTCTGTTCCAAACCTCGACATAATCCGGATCGACCAGAATGACGCGATCATACATGTCGCGCGCCAAGTCGAGATCACCCTGCGTTTGCGCCTGAACGCCGCGTTCCATCAAAATATCAACTGTCGGCCCGCCTGCATCGAACCAAGCCGCATAGGCGTCGCTCTCTAGCCGCGCTGCCTCCGAGGCATCTTCGGCATTGGCCAATCTGCTGAGAATCTCGTCCAAACCGCCAGCGCCGGATCGTGTGTCCGCTTCGCCTTCCGACGGCGCAGGATCGACGGGCTCCGCATCCGGCGCATCAATCTGCGTCAGCATAAGCGCGATAAGCGCGATAGCGGCGTTAGATCCGATCATAAGGGAATTATGGGGCGCAACCATCTGGTCGACAAGCGAAGCCTATGTGCGTGTGCAGCTGCCTGCGCATGACAAGCCTTTAAGTTGTTTGCGGCGGCGGCGCGCGGCATGGTCTCCAAGCTCCACCGAACGGGACACGGCATAGACCGAAGCCCCGCTCAACATTGGCGCCGCCCCGGTCGACATCATCTTCGACCGCTAAAATCGATGTCCGCCCTAGCCGGATTAGACGAGCCCTTCGTCCCCCGCTCGTGCAAGATGCGGCAGGGTATTGCGGACCGGCCCATCCAGCGCGCCAGCGCGATGGGACGTTGGATATCGATAGGTTGCGACGGCTCCCTTCGGCTGTCGTTCAATATGCGGCTTTAATGAGAGCTTGGGCGAGAGGCGCTAATAGCGGCGCCGCTCGCCCGCCGGGACGCCCGGATGGACCGAGCGCTACAACAAGCCTTCCCGCTCAAGCGCTGCGCGCAAACCCGGCGCGCCATCAAACAGATGCGTACGAAATCCGAGATCAGCGGCGGCGTGAATGTTTTTGGCGCTATCGTCGATGAAAAACACCTCGTTCGGCCTCGGGCCTCCCATCCGATTCAACGCGAGCTCAAAAATCCTGGGGTTCGGCTTCACCAGCTTTTCTTCGCCGGAGACGATGACGTCCTCAAAATCCGCGATCACCGGAAAGGCCTCGCTTGTCGTCGGCCACATCTCAGCCGGCATGTTGGTCAGCGCGAATAAGGGTACGCCGCGTTGCTTGAGCTCCGCATGAATGTCCGGCGCACCGGGGATATAGCCATGGAACATATCCAGCCATCGCGTTTTCCAAAGCGCAATAAATTCCGCTTTGTCAGGATGCTCGGCCGACAGTTTTGCGATGTTCTCATCCATCGGCACGCCGCGATCATGTTCGGTGTGCCAGGCCAGCGTGCAGATCTCATCGACAAAGCATTGCGCGTCATCATGCGGCATCACCATGCGGTAAAGCCGCGCCGGCTCCCAATGCACCAGGACGTTACCCAGATCGAACAATACGATCCGAGCCCCCATGCAGCGTCTCCTAAATGTCGGGAGGGACTAAATTAGCCCTGCTTGGCCTTGAACCGCGGGTCCGTCTTATTGATCACATAGACGCGGCCTTTGCGGCGCACGACTTTACAGTCGCGGTGGCGAGACTTCAGGGATTTCAAAGAGCTTTTGACTTTCATCGCCTGACGCTTTCTCGCTTCTGGCCGTGGTTTCAATTTAAGAAGAGCGGCGGACATACAAGTCACATTCGCTCCTGTCAACGGCGGGTCTGCCATCGGATGGAGACCCGGCCGGAATCGGCGACCACAGCACCGCCATAATCCCGCCAGGGTCTCTGGCGACGATGATGCGATGGCGTTAAAACAGCGCGAAATCGAGCGTTGACGACCAACGCACGGTAATTGGGAGCTTAAGCGAATGCGCGAACACGCAAACCTGTTAAAGCGGCCTCATCTAAGAGGGCCTGGAGCGATGTTGGCGGCGGCCCTCGCGGCGGCGTCCTGTGCGGCGGCGGACCTTCCCAGCCAATTACCCAATAACTTCCCGGTGACACCGGCGCCCGAACCCACAAGCGGCGGAGGATCAAGCGGCGGCGAAACGCCAAGCGTCGGTCCGTTTGCAAGCTCCGGCAATTTTGAATTCGACGCCTGGCGTGATGAATTCGCCGCCGAAGCGGTCGCCAGCGGAGAAGACCCCACCATCGTCCGCAGTGTTTTGACCAGTCTCTCCCCTATCGAATTGGCGACGGCCGCCGCCTTCGATCAGCCCGAATTCACCAAGCCGATCTGGGATTACGTCAAATCCGCCACGGCGCCGTCGCGCGTGTCCGGCGGTAAAGAGAAACTAGCCGCGACGCCCGACCTATTCACGGCGATTGAAACCGTACATGGACCGCCACGAGAAATCCTCGCGGCCATTTGGGGCATGGAAACCAGCTATGGCAAAATTCTCGGCAGTTTCGACGCGCCCCGAGCCTTGGCCAACCTGGCCTATAAGGGACGCCGCACGAAATTGGGCGAAGACCAGCTGATCGCGACGATGAAGCTCATCGATAGCGGCGCTGTCACCCGCGAGGATCTCAAGCGCGCCTCGTGGGCGGGCGCTATGGGCCAAACCCAGTTTATGCCCTCTACCTTCCTTGCTTACGCCGTGGATTGGGATGGCGATAATCGCAAGGATTTGTGGGATAGCGAAGCGGACGCGCTCGCCTCGGCGGCCAACTACCTCGCGGAATCCGGCTGGCGGCGGAATGAGCCTTGGGCCGTTGAAGTCGTTATCCCCGAAGATTTCGACTATAGCCTTGGCGACGGCGTTTATCGCGACGCGGCGCAATGGCGACGCCTTGGCCTATCGCCGGCAACGGCGATCGCCCTAGCGCCATCAGGCGATCTGAAAGCGGAGCTTTTCTTGCCCGCCGGCGCTTATGGTCCCGCCTTCTTGCTGTTCGACAATTTTAAAGTGATCAAAACCTATAACAACGCCGACAGCTACGCCCTGTCCGTCGGCTTGCTCGCCGACAAGCTGGCGGGCCGGCCGGATCTGTCCCGCGCCTGGCCGACGGATATGAAGCTGCTGACCAACGCCGAAATCCGCATCCTGCAAGATCGGTTGAACACAATGGGCTTCGGGGCCGGCGCGGTCGACGGTTTGGCCGGACGGCGCACGCGCGCGGCTCTCCAGGATTTCCAAAAGTCGCGCGGCATACGCGCGGACGGATTTCCCACTTCGGAAATGCTCGCCGCAGTGGTCGCCGCATCCGGCGGCTAAACCGCAGGGGTTTAGTTGTATCCACCAAAAAAAGCGGCTGAGCTTGAGCTCATACGACAGCTAAATCCCGCAAGCGGACGTAAAGCCAATATCCTCTTTTGCGCCGGTCGCTGAGGTCCGCTTTGGGTCATTTGGAGGCATCGTTGTTGATTGGCAGCTGAAGACGTTTATACAGCTTTTGATGAATTGGGGGCCATAATGAAGCTTCGTACGAAAGGCGGCCAGCTCACACTGGGGAGCACCTATAAGCTGATAGTATGGGGATGGGTGTTGTCGTGGGGCGCATTCTTCGGTCTGATTTTGTCGCTGCTTCTTGTCATCACGCTGATCACCGGAGAGATGGCCGTAAATGGAGAGATCGTGAGCGGTCGGGTTGAAGCTTTGATCGCTATGGCTCCTATCGTCGTGCTATTTCCGATCATCATAACACTGCACGCGTTTATGTTCGGCGGCTTCATCACGTTGGGACTTTGGCTCTATCGCTTCAAACGTCCAATTGAAGTCGTTCCTGAACGGGATGTGACTGAGTTCTGACGATCATCCGAAGTCCGCTTCGCCGCCGATAGGAGAAATCGAGCATTTCGTCTCCGAATGGTCATTAGCGGACACAACACCATTAGATAACGATCGGGGTTAAAGTAGAACGATAAATGGCCGTGTGCTCGGGGCCTCGCCATAGAGCCCGCCTCGGAACCTCTTGCGACGCATCCCCTTACACCGTACCACACGTGGTATGGACTTACTCACGAGGACCGACGCGATGGGCGCTTTGTCCCTTCGCAGCTCCGCCTTGATCGCGGGTTTCGGATTGCTTGTCATGGCCCTCTGTGCGCCGATCGCGAATTTCCATTTTATGGGGCAGACCATCGTCCCTGATAACCCCGCGGCGACCGTTGAGAACCTACAGACAAATGGTACGCCGTATTTGATTGGCGCTCTGTTGCTGTTCATCACTTACGTTATGGACGTTCTCGTGGCGTGGGCGCTGTACTGGTATTTGCAGCCTGGGCAGAAAGCATGGGCGCAATTGGTCGCTTGGGCTCGACTAGTCTACACGGCGCTCGCTTTTGTCGGCCTATGGGCCAGCTTGAGTGCATATGATTTGGCCGTAAGCAGAGGAATTTCGGAGGCCGTAGCAGGCCCGGTCTTGGAAGCAGAGGTGCTCATTCAAACTACTGTAGCCAAGACGATGGAGTCGCTCGCGCTCTTGTTTTTTGGCGTCCACCTCTGGCTCTTGGGCATCCTGATTTGGCGGTCTACGCATGTACCACGTTGGCTGGCGTTACTCGTCGCTCTGGCGGGACTGTCTTATGTCGCCTTATTTATCACCAAATATTTCGCGCCAGAATTGGACCTCGGTTGGGTGCTGTTACTGGCGCTGGGCGAATTGGTCTTCATGGTCTGGTTGCTGGCGGTTGGCTGGCGAAAACAGCTGCCACGAGCGAGCGGTTCGGATGTCGTAGTTACGGGTTAGGGTCCGCTTTGACGCCGACATGAGACATTGAGCGCTTCGTCTCATAAGGGTCATATGCGAACGAAGACCTCGGCGGCTAAACCGCAGGATCGTCTTCAGACACGGTGGGAGGCGCCGTCGCAGAGGCGCGGCGCCACGCGTACAAGCCGAGCGCCGATAGCAGCACGGCGCAGAAGGCGAACGGCGCGACGGGGTGCACCGCCTGATACATCCAAAGGCCGAAGAGCGGCGAGACGACATAGCCGGCTCCATTCGCCGCGGTGATTAAGCCTGCGACATTGCCTTGCAGCTCAGGTCCCGCCGCCAAGGAAGCCCCCGACATAAAGCCGGGCCGCGAAAACCCCAGCCCTAATCCCAGCAGGATCTGCACAATTATAAATAGGGCGAATTGCGAGGATCCGATCATGATCAACGTGCCGAGCGTCAGCAATGCGGCGCCCAGCGACATGAGGTCTCGCACCGGCAATTTTAAGCGCGGAATAAACGCCAATTGCGCCGTTAACGTCGCCATCGCTCCCACCGCCATGGCGGGGCCGATGTATTGCGCCGCCTCGGGGCCGGTCAGCTCCATGCGGTCCATCATCGCGAACGGATAGGTCTGCGTTAAAACGCCCGTCGCCAGAGATAATCCCACGGCGTAAATGAGATAGGGGGCCAATCCGGAACTGCGCCAAAGCCCTTTGGTCGCCGCGCGAGAGACCTGGCGATCCGCAGGCGCAAGGTTTTCCGGCAGGCTGCGCCACAAAAACAGCGCCGCGAATGCGGCCGCTATCGCCACAGCGAAAACCGGCGCCAACAGCCCGAACCAAACAATCAAAACGGCGGCCGCCGCCGGCCCGACCACCGTGCCGAGCGAAAATCCGGCTGACACGGACGCGATGGCGTCTGTTCGTTCCGCAGGCGAGGTGCGGTCAGCGATGTAGGCCTGTGCGGCCGGGCTGGTCCCCGATCCAAACAAACCAAACAAGCCGCGAGAGACGAGCAATAGGACGAACACGATCGCCCAATTATTGACATCGCTCGATCGGGCCTCCGCAGCGATCCAGCCAAACAATCCCATGGAGACGGCGAAACCGACCATACCGATCACGGCGACAGGCCGACGTCCCCACTCGCTGCTTTTGCGACCCCAAACCGGGCTCATCACGGTCCAAGCCAGCGCCGACAGCGAAAAGATGGCGCCCGCCGTCCAGTCCGGGAGACCTAATTCCCGCGTCAAGGGCGGCATAACCGCGGCGACGAGCATGGTGTTGCCCGCGCCGACGAGCAAAAGGCATGCGAAAAGCAACCGAAAAGCTCCGCGTCGGTCAGGTCGCGACATTTGCGAGGTCGTGTTGGAGGATGCGTCGCTCATGCGCGCATTAGGGTGCGGGCGGCTCGAGCGTCAAGCGCTTGCCCGGCTCCGTCGTCTCCAAACAAGACTGGTTAGACTTCCGTCAGACAGCATTCGAGGGCGAAAGCTGAGTTTATCGGTAATTGTCTTAGGCTTTGCGTCAGTGACCCACGTGCAAACTTCAAAGAAAAACAACACAAGGTAAGAAAATATTATGACGGCGGAAACGCAGCATTAAGGTTGATCAGCGATAAACACTATCAACGAAGAATTTCGGTGTTGGTGATTTAGAATGTTCCAGATAATCGGCATACTCGTCGTTATGGGCATGGTTTTCGGCGGGTTCGCACTCGCCGGCGGCCATTTTGACGTGATCATCAAGGCCGCGCCTTTCGAAATGATGATGATCGGCGGCGCCGCAATCGGCGCTTATCTCATCGGCAATTCCTTCAAAACCGTGATGGCGGGACTGGCCGGGTTCGGCAAAGCTATGGCGGGTCCAAAATGGAAGGCCAAGGATTATACCGATCTCCTTGCGCTATTATTCGTCTTAACAAAGACTATGAAGACAAAGGGGGTGGTGGCGATTGAGCCCCACATAGAAAACCCCAAAGATAGTAAGATTTTCCAGAATTATCCGAAAATTCTGAAGGATCATTTCGCCTGCGATCTCATCTGCGACACGCTGCGGATGATGACGATGAACCTGGAAGACCCGCATCAGGTTGAAGAGGCGATCGAAAAGCAGATCGAAAAGCACCATCACGAGGCGCACGCTGCGTCCCACGCGATCCAAAACATGGCCGACGCTCTACCGGCGCTGGGCATCGTCGCCGCCGTTTTGGGCATTATTAAAACCATGGGCGCGATTTCGCAGCCGCCGGAATATCTCGGCAAGCTGATCGGTTCGGCTCTGGTGGGTACGTTCCTAGGTGTGTTCTTGGCCTATGGCTTTGTCGGCCCCTTCGCCGCGCGCATGGGAGAAGTGATCGACGAGGAAGGCCAATTCTACAAAATCATCAAGGACGTGTTGGTGGCTCACCTCCACGGCAACGCAGCTCAAGTGTCCGTGGAATTGGGCCGCGGCTCCGTCCCCTCCTCCGTGCAGCCCAGCTTCGCGCAGCTCGAAGAAGCGCTGAACGAAGCGCCGGCGGACACCTAATCGCAGGCTAGCGTTTCAAACGCGCGCGCGATCCGCCATAACGGCGCGATCACGCCTTACGGCGTCGGAAGTGAGCGCGCCATGTCTTCGCGATTACCCCCACACCCACGCCTCGATTGGGGCGATGACGGCGTGCCGCGCGCGACCGACATGGACGATGTCTATTTCTCGGTCGCCGACGGCTTAGCGGAAACAGAAGTCGTTTTCTTGAAAGGCTGCGGCCTGCCGGACGCTTGGAAGGGGCGCAAGGCCTTCAATGTCGGCGAATTGGGCTTTGGCTCAGGCCTCAACATTCTCGCCTTGTGGGAATTGTGGCGTCGTAAACGCCCCGGCCCCACCGCTCGCCTTAACGTGATGAGTTTCGAAGGCCGGCCCCTATCGCGCGAAGACGCGTCGCGAGCGTTAAGCGCTTGGCCAAGATTGGCGGGTTTGGCGGATCATCTGTTGCGACAATGGCCAATCCGCGCGCGCGGCGTGCAGCGCATCCATCTGGGCGACGGTGTTCATCTGACTTTGCATATCGACGATATCCAAAAGGCCCTGCCCCAAGCTGAAGGCCTTATGGACGCTTGGTTTTTGGATGGATTTTCGCCCGCTAAGAACCCGGATATGTGGTCTGAAGACACCTTGCGCCATGTGGGCCGGCTGACGGCGCCGGGAGGACGCGTGGGCTCCTACACCGTCGCTGGCGCGGTGCGTCGCGGGTTGGAGACGGCCGGCTTCAACGTCGCCAAACGTCCAGGCTTTGGCCGCAAGCGTGAGCGGTTGGAGGCCGTTAAGCGCCAAGATGCGGAAGGCGCTGCACGCCCATCGCTGCTATCGCGCCCGCCCTCGACGCCGCCCTCGACGCCGCCGAATACCGTTTTAGTCGTCGGCGCCGGCGTGGCGGGCGCGGCATGCGCCGCCGCTTTCGCAGCGCGCGGATGCGAGGTGAGCGTCATCGACGCCGCGCGGCCCGCCAGCGGCGCAAGCGGGAATGCGCGCGCGCTGGTCATGCCGCGCTTAGATGCGTCCGATACGCCGGCGGCGCGTATGTTGATCTCGGCTTATGTGGCGGCGCGACAAGCCTATTCCGCAATGCCGACAGAGATCGCCGCGATCGTGGATGCACGCCATCTTGCCCGAACGCCAATGGATCGCGGCCGGTTCGAAAAGCTCTTCGCGGATCCACCTTTAGATGAGGATTTGTTCGCACCCCTCGACCCCAATAAACGGGGAGCCGGCGCGATCCATGGGGGCGCAATCATCCTTACGCCGCGCGCCCTGATCGCGCATTGGCTGGACCAGCTCAATTTGATCACCGGAATGGAAGCGGTTCGCCTGGAGTCGGGCGACCGCCCTCGCCTTCACTTGTCTGGCGGGGCGGCGCTGGACGCCGACTTAATCATCCTCGCCAACGGGATGGATGCGGCGCAACTTCTCGGCACGCATACGCCGCCGCTGGAGGCCAGGCTTGGGCAAATCGAGACGGCCCCAATGCAGCCCGACGCGACGTTTGCAACAGCGTCAGGCGATTATGCGATCCAAAGCGGCGATACGCTCGTCTTCGGCGCGACATTTGAACCGCATGGTGGCGGACCTGCGCGCATCAGCGATGAGGCGCGCGCGCAAAACCTCTCCGCGTTGCAGGTTTTGGACGCAGAAACGGCGCGGTCGGTTGATGCGAGCGAGCTGACGTCCAGAGCAGGTCTGCGCGCGACGACACCTGACAGATTGCCGCTTGTCGGCGCGGTTCCGGATGTTGATCGATTTCGTGATTTGTATGGCGAAGCCCTCGCTAAGGGCCGCCCTCTTAGAACCGCTTTAGATCGCCCCCCGCCCTTCTTGCCTGGCGTTCGGATTGCGAGCGGATACGGGTCTCGCGGCTTTACATGGGCGCCGTGGGCGGCGGAATTGTTAGCGTCGGAGGCCTTTGGCGAGCCTCTGCCAATCGAAACATCCGTCCGCGACGCCGCAGCGCCCGGCCGATTTTTGGTGCGAGACCTAAAACGGCGGACGCAGAGCTAATTAAACACTTACATCGACGCGCGTTTGGCCGCGTCGCTTGCCGCTAATTGGTCGATCTCGGCCGCGAGGCCGCGATCCGCATCCGTGGCGATTTTCTCCAACACACGAATCCTATCTTCCGCCTGCTCTAAGCGCGCCAGCGCGTCGTCTAAATCCTTGCGCCTGGCGAACCGCCGTCCGGCCTTCGGGCCGCCCTGCCGCAACCAGGTGGACAACACTTTTCCGGCGATCACGATAGCTACGATCGCCACCACCATCTCAAACACTTCCATTGGTCATCCCTCTTATGGGGTGTCGATCAGCGCCGTATGCCCGGCGCGCCGACGTAAAGCGGCGTCCATGATCACCGCGCCGGCGTCTTCGTCAATGCGCGCGTCCGGT
>JBCCMB010000055.1:0-16294 GCA_039026555.1 Pseudomonadota bacterium | reverse complement strand
CCCAGCGCGTTGCGAAGACGGTCTTCCGTTTGCTCCTCGGCGCTTTTGGGTTCGTCGTCCGCAACAGCGGCGCTCTCAGCGTCGGTTTCAGAAGATTGCGGTAAGCCAAGCGCGCCGCCCAAAGCACCGCCTAAGCTGCCGCCGAGTTCTTTTGCAATCTCGCCTTTTATTTGATCGCCGACGACTTGCGTCGCGCGGCTGGTCAACCAGTCGAAATCAAGGCTCGCTTGAACATTGTTCCAACTTCCAGCCACTTTGACCGGAACGCCGTAGCCGCCGATGCCGAAGCTGCCGTCGGTCGATTCAGGAAACAGGCTGAAATCGAGAGATTGACCGCCAACATCCAAAACGCCGTCGCCCTGTACGTTCAAAAAAGGGCTCAGCATGGCCAGATCGGCCGTCGTTGCGACCCCGTTTGCAATAGTGAAATTGCCTTTGAGGTCTGTGAAGTCGGTTTCAGCCTCATCCGACAACGCCGCCGGGAGCGTGCCGGCGGAGAGCGCGTCTTCGGCGCTTCGCACCAATTGCGCGAGATTGACGCCGCGAATGGCGCCGTCCGCAAAGTCGAAGCTGCCAGCTCCAGCCAAGGAGCCCATCAGGGCGTCCAACGTCGCGCCTTCACCCGCCAAATTGATCTGAAAAGCGCCGCCGCCCTCTATGCGATCGAAATTCGCCGCCGCGCCCAGGAAGGATTGAATATCAAGACCTTGGAGTTCGGCTTGCAGCCCGACAGCCGGCGTGGCGCCGCGCCCGTCGGCCGTGATGGTTGCGACGCCAGCGCCGCCATAAAGCGAGGTGCGCTTTAGGTCGGCCACCAATCGACCGTCTTTAAGGGTGATGAGGAGAACTGTTTGGCCGATATCCCAATTCTGAAATTTCAAAGCGTCTGCGGCGATTTCCAGATCCGCATCTGCGAGTTTCAGCGGCGATAAATCCAGCGCGGCGTCGCCCCACCCCCCCGATGTCTCCTCAGGCTCTGCGCCCGAGGCGGCCGCGTAAGGCGTCGCATCGAGCATGCCGGTACTCAATTTGCCGGTGATTTTGGGCGTGCCCGCCAAGGATAAATTGGCCGACCCCTCCGCGACAATATCGTCGAACGTTAAGGTCGCATTAGTGAGGCTAATGTTCGTTGCGCCGCCGGAGGCGTCGCCGGAAAAAGCGAACCGACGGTACGCGTCGCCTTCGGGCAATTCGGCGTCGGCGCTGGCCGCCAACGCTTTTAAGTCGGGCGCATCCAGATCGACGCGACCGCTAAAACTCAGCGTGTCGGCGATGCGTGCGCCGCCATTGAAACTTGTCGTGAGCAAATCGCTCGCGTGCGTAAAGACCAAATCTTCAATCGACAGATCGCCGGGCGCGCCGACAATACGACCTTCTAGCGAGACTTCGCCAAGCGCGGTCGCGGCGGGCAAGTCCGACACGCCGAAAAACGCGGCGGCGTCCAGCACGGACGGCATGGAAACATTCGCGCTAAGATCGAGGTTGATCGTATCGCCACCGGTAATCTCGCCTTCGACCTCGCCGGAGACGAGATCCGTTTCCAAGTCCAGGGATACGGGTGATGTTTCACCGTCGAGAATGGCTTTCGTATCGTCGACGCGTGTGCTCAGCTCAAAGTCGAGACCGTCCAACACGCCATCGCCATTTATTGAGAGCGGTTTGTCCAACGCGTCCATTTTGACGCGAACATCGAGGCTCTCTAGGGCGTGCGACGCGCCGGTTGTATAGTCGTTGTAGGTGATCTCTCCATTCACCAGGCGCACGTCGCCCAAAATCGCAGCGAAATCCCCGCCGCCTTGTCCGCCTTCGCTGGTGTCTTCAGGCGCCGGCGCCTCCTCGGAGCCGAATTCCCAATTGGCGTCGCCATTTTCCAGCCGGATCAGATTAATCTTCGGATCCACAAGTACGAATTCGTCAATTTCTACGCGGCTCGACAAGAGCGGCAACAGCTTCACCGCCGCACGCAGTTCGGTCATGCTGGCGAATGGCGCGTCGCCAAAGCCTTCAGGATTTTCGATCACCGTGGCGCCTGCGCGCGCTTCGATACGGGGGATGAGGGAGAGCTTCATTTCGCCGGTCAGGGTCACCTTGCGGCCCAATGCGTCGCTCGCAGCCGTTTCAATGCGTTCCTTGTAGAGAGAGGCCGGCACCAAAAACGGAGCGCTCGCCAAACCGATTAAAACGACCAACAAAGCGGCCGCGCCAATGTAGAAAATCCGTTTCATTGGACCGATCCCTGTCTCGACATTAGCGATATTGTTTACTGCGCAAGTGTGGCGAGGCAATGACCAAATCACCGCACTTGCGTATTCTACCTAAGAGATGGCGCTTGGATCGACCACGTTCGGAAAAAGCGGCTCCTTCTCGCCGGGCGCCCAAACCGGGTATTTGCGCATGATTGACGTGAATTGTTCGCTCGCAAGCCAGGTCTCCAACCATTGGAGTAGCGCCGCTGGTATGACCTGGTCGAACCAATCGCGATCCGTGTTCGCGAATTGTCTGACAAAGGGAAATATCGCGATGTCGGCGAGTGAGGGCCGGGATCCGAAGAGATAGTCGGCGTCGTCAAGACGCGCGCTGAGCTCCATAAGCCAGGCGAGACCCGTCGCGCGCTCATCTTCATGATCAACATCATCATACCGGTTGGGATATTTATAGCGATCCAGCGCGTGTTTGAACGGACCGTCATTGGCTACGATCAAGGCTAGCATCTCGTCCAGATCGCCACGTTCCGGCGTCAACCAGTTTTGCGGATCGCGGCGCCGCAGCGTCCAAAGCATAATGTCGAGGCTTTCATCCACGACCGCGCCATCAGCGAGAACCAAGACCGGTACGCTGCCTTTGGGGGAGGCCTCCAGCATGGCGGCGGGCTTATTCCGCAATAAGATCTCGCGCAGGGCGCAGACTTCGCCGCTGACCGCCAACGCCATACGCGCCCGCATCGCATAGGGGCATCGTCTAAACGAATAGAGGATGGGCCGCGTCACTCAGCGGGCTCTTGCGTATTGGTTCCGATATGCGAGACGCCGCGTGACTGCGCGAGATCAACCTGGCGCTGGCGTTCGCGAAAGCGCGCCTTCTGGGCGTCGTCCGTTTCGTGATGGCAGGCCGCGCAAGACACGCCCTTTTCAAACAATTCCGACTTTAAATCCTCCGGCGCCAGCGGACGCCGACAGGCGTAGCAGAGCTTATACTCGCCTTGGACTAGACCATGGCCGACCGAGACGCGCTGATCGAACACGAAGCACTCGCCTCGCCATAGGCTTTCGGGCTCCGGCACTGTCTCCAGATATTTCAAAATGCCGCCCTTGAGGTGGTAGACCTCGTCGACGCCTTCGGACTTTAGAAACGCTGTCGATTTCTCGCATCGTATGCCGCCCGTGCAATACATCGCGATCTTTGCGGCAGGGCGCGTTTCGCGGAACTTGCGGAACCATTCGGGAAATTCTCGGAAGGATTTTGTTTGCGGGTTCACGGCACCTTCAAACGCGCCGATATCGACCTCATAATCATTGCGCGTGTCGATAACAATCGTCTCTGGTTCGCTAATCAGGGCGTTCCAATCCTCTGGCGCCACATAGGCGCCTACCGCATCGTCGGGATCCAATTCTAGGCCCATGGCGACGATTTCGCGTTTTAGCCGCACCTTCATACGCAGGAAGGGCGGATCGTCCGAGAAGGAAAGTTTATGCTCCAAATTTTCGCAACCGGGCAGAGCGCGAAGATAATCGAGCAAGACGTCCAGCCCGGATTGCTCGCCCGCGATGGCGCCGTTCACGCCCTCTGGCGCCAGCAGAAGCGTCCCTTTCAACCCAGCTCCGTCGCACAAAGCCTGGAGCGGCGCTTGATGGCTCGCGAAGTCCGGAAACCGGAAGAAATGATAAAGCGCGGCGATCGTGAATTGGGGCATTTGAGAGGAGCGTTTGAGCGTCAAGAGTTCGGACAGGCGCGTTATCGCTCAACAGCTTGCGTTCGCGAAGCCCTTGGCGATTGCTTTTGCATGTCTACATAAGGCGTGACCGTTTTGTCAGCTCTATGGATGAGTAATGCTTGTTCTTCTAAGCCCCGCAAAGAATTTGAATTTTGACCCTGCGCCCGCGGAGTTGCCGGCGACCGAGCCTGTATTGGCTGGTGAGACGGCGACGCTGTCGAAAACAACGCGGCGTTTAACGCGCGCTAAGCTGCGCCAGCTGATGGGCATTTCGGACGCGCTGGCGGATCTCAATTATCACCGCTTCCAAGCCTTCGATCCCGAAGGCTCGGGCGAGGGGGCCAAGCAGGCCGCGTTGGCGTTTAACGGCGATGTGTATCTGGGCTTAGACGCAAATTCCTTGTCGAAGGCCGATTTAGATTGGGCGCAGGACCACCTGCGTATGCTGTCTGGGCTCTACGGCGTATTGCGCCCGCTCGACGCGATCCAGCCTTATCGCTTGGAGATGGGGACAAAGCTAAAAACGAGGCGCGGTGAGACGCTCTATAAATATTGGGGCGATAGAATTTCCAAGGCGCTGAACGAGGATCTCGCCGAGGATGATTTTGTGCTGAACCTTGCGTCGAACGAATACTTCAAGGCGGTCGACAAAAAAACGCTAAACGCGCGCGTCGTCGAGGCGGTGTTCTGGGAAACGAAGGGCGGTAAAAGCCGCCCGCTCTTCATGTACACCAAACGCGCTCGCGGATTGATGGCGCGCTATGTGATCGAAAACCGCATCAATGATGTCGATGATGTGAAAGCGTTTGACGTCGAAGGCTACACATACGATGCGGCTGCCTCGACCGAGGACAAGCTCGTCTTCATCCGCCCGCAACCCAAGCCGAAATCCAAATAAAATCGGTTGGGCGAACGAGCCGTTCGGCTAGAAGCTAGACCTATTCGTTACGCGTCGCCGCCAACGTGACGCTCATCTCGACATCGCGCGCCACCCATTCGGCCTCCGGGTCAGAGTTCAGGCCGAGGCCCAGCGCGAGCCTGTCCATCGTGAAATTCGCGTTCATATCTGCGCGATCGCCATCGATGGTTAGTGTGAAGGGCATACGCACCGGATGATCGACGCCTTTCAGGGTCAGCACGGCCGTTGCTTCGTAGCCGCCATCGTCCAGTTTGAAGAGGCCGTCCGCGTTGAAAACGGCGTCGGCGAAATTTCCCACATCGAACCATTCGGCCTCTTTCAGCGTGCTGTCATAGTAAGGCTGACCCGTTACGACAGACGCGGTTGAGACCACGACTTGAACCTTGGATGCGTCGGGATCGGCCTCATTAAACGAGATGCTGGCGGTCCACTCTTCGAACACGCCGCCATAGGGCGCGCCGTTATAGTCGCCTGAAAACGCAATCTCGCTTTCTTCGGCGATGACGGTCCAATTGGACGGACCTTCCGCCGCCGACGCCGTGCTGGATCCGGCGCTAAGCATCGGAGGGATTGCAATCACTGCGAAAAATGCAAGCGCTGCGGAAAAAGCGGTCAACGCGCCGCGCGGCTTCTCCACCGGGCCGTCGGTGCGGCCAAACAGGCCGGGGATCATGCGCGCCAATAGTCCATCTTTATCAATGTAATGATGTTTGACAGCGCCTGCGACATGAAGCCCCAAAAGGCCGATCGCCAGCCAAGCCAATTTGCTGTGGACATTTTCAATCGCGGGGTAGACGTCGATTTTGGTTTGCGGGTCAAATTGTGGGAGATACGGCAAATGCGGCCAATAAACCGTATCAAAGAGAAGCGTCGGCAACCCCAAGGGCGACACTGAGACCATAATCCAGCCGGTCAACGGCATCAGGATCATCAATCCGTAAAACGCCCAATGCACTGCTTCGGAGGCGCTTTTCTGCCAGCCCGGCATAGGCGGCGCTTCAGGCGGTCGGTTAATGATCCGCCACACGATCCGCGCGATCGTGAGCACCAAAATGCTGATACCCACCGACTTGTGCAATTGATAAAGCGCGCCCTTGTTGGGCGCGTCGTCGGGCAGGTCGCCCATATACCAGCCCATGAGGATCATGCCGCCTATGCCCAGAGCGATGGCCCAATGGAGGCCGATTGCGACGGCGGAATATCGGGCGGTTGAGGCGGTCATGCGTATCTCCGGCTATAGGCGTTACTAAACAACATAACATGGGCCGGCAGGGCCGGCCCATGTTATGCTGACGATCTTATTAGCGGCCTATTCAGCCGCTGCTTCCAGGAACTCGCCAGAGAAAATGATCTTCACGTCATCTCCGATATTGGGCGTGTAGGCGCTCATGCCAAACTCCGAACGCGTAATCGTCGCCTCCGCGTTGAAGCCGATCAGATCGCGCGGTCCAAACCAAGGCGCATTGCCGGTGCCGTTATAGGCGACGTCGAACGACACGGGCTTGGTGACGCCCAAAAAGGTCAAATCGCCAGACACCGTCCCGGTGAACTCACCGGTTTTTTCGATCGAGCTGGAAACGAATTTCACTTCTGGGAATTCGTCTCCGTTGAAAAACTGATCGCCGGTCGTTAGGCGCGTCTCCCACTTATCGCGCTCTTCCGCATCCGGCAAATGGGTCGCAATGGCCAGCGGGTTCACCGTCGCGGTCAGCACCGCAGCGGTCGGGTCTGCCGGATCGAACTCAAGCGTGGCGTTGAAATCGGTAAAGTCGATGTTGTAATCCGAAAGTCCGTTATGGCTGATTTTCGCCGTCAAGAAAGCATGGCTCTTTTCAAGCTCGTAGGTTGCGGCGGAGACGCCTTCCAGAGATTGGGCGCCTGCGGTGATGCAAGCTGAGGCGGCGAGGGCCGAGGCGGATAGGGCGGCGGCTTTAAAGGCGTTGCGCATAAAATCGTCTCCGTTGTTTGCGACTAAGCTTTAAGGTAAGGGCGATTTGTCGCATGGCTATGGCGGAGTTAAGGCAAAAGGCGCAAAACACTTTTCGTCTCACGAGAATGTGAACTCCAAGCGGAGCTGTTTGTTCGATAGGAGAACGTTTTGACCTACACCGCCCCCATCGCCGATATGCAATTTGTCCTCGAAGGCGTTGCCGATATCGGACGTCTCGCATCCGCCTTTCCGGATTACTCCAATGAAATAGCCTCCGCGATTTTGGATGAAGCTGGTAAACAGGCGAGCGAAGTGCTGGCGCCGCTCAATTGGTCCGGCGATCAGCATGGGGCGGTCTTAGAAAACGGCCGCGTGCGCTCCGCGCCCGGTTTCGCGGACGCTTATGCAGCTTACACCGAAGCGGGATGGCAGGCTTTGTCGTTTCCCGAAGAATGGGGCGGCGCCGGCCTGCCGCGCGCTTTGGCGCTGGCCGTGATTGAGATGGCGCAATCGGCGAACATGTCGTTCAGCCTTTCGCAAATGCTGACGCTGGGCACGGTTGAGGCGCTGATGGCGCATGGCACGCCGGAACTGCAGGCGGCGTATCTGCCCAAGCTTGTCTCGGGCGAGTGGACCGGGACGATGAATTTGACCGAGCCGCAAGCGGGTTCGGATGTCGGCGCGCTCAAAACCAAAGCGACGCCTGTAGGCGATGGCAGCTACCTCATCGAAGGTCAGAAAATCTACATCACATGGGGCGATCACGACATCGCCGAGAACATCGTCCATTTGGTGCTGGCTCGTTTGCCGAACGCTCCGGAAGGGTCTCGCGGCATTTCGCTATTCTTGGTGCCGAAATTCTTTCCGAAAGACGATGGCGGCCTTGGCGAACGCAATGATGTGCGGCCGATCGGGCTTGAGAAGAAGCTGGGCATTCACGCATCGCCCACTTGCGTAATGGCGTATGGCGAAGGCGATGGTGCAAAGGGCTGGCTGATCGGCGAGGAGAATAAAGGGCTCGCGTGCATGTTCACCATGATGAATTCAGCCCGCTTAACGGTCGGTGTTCAGGCTGTCGCGATCGCAGAGCGCGCCTATCAGCAGGCGCTGGACTACGCCAAAGAGCGCCGACAGGGACAGGCCGTCGGCGCCGCAGGGCCTGGGCCTAGCGCGATTATCGACCACCCGGATATTCGCCGAACGCTGACCGACATGAAGGCGAAAATCGCGGCGGGCCGGGCGATCTGCTATGCAACGGGGGTCGCCGCGGACGAGGCCGAGTTCGGGCCTGGAGACAAGCGCGCCCAGGCGAAACGTCGGGAGGACATCCTCACGCCCATCGCCAAAGCGTGGAGTTCGGATCGCGCGATCGAAATCGCCTATAGCGGTATTCTTATCCATGGCGGTATGGGCTTCATCGAAGAGACGGGCGCTGCCCAACATTTAAGGGATGCGTGCATCGCGCCCATCTATGAAGGCACGAACGGCATTCAGGCGATCGATCTGGCGGGTCGAAAACTCTCAATGGCCGGCGGCGCGGCGCTGACGGAGCTTGTGGACGACATTCGCGCGACTGCGGACGCTTGCTCCGGCGAGAGCGATGCGCGGTTTGCCGATTTCTCCGATCGTTTAAACGCCGGCGCTTCGGCGATGGTCGCCTGCGCCGAAGGGTTGCGCACGCGTATGAGCGAAGCGCCCGCCGAAGGGCTGGCCGGGGCCACGCCCTTCTTAAAGCTTTGCGGCGACGTTGTCGGCGGTTGGCTGCTGATCAAAGGCGCGCTCTACGCCCTTGGCCAAGAAGCGTCGAACCCGACCTATTATGGCGCGAAGATCCAGTTGGCGCGTTATTTCTCGGAAACGGTTTTAACCGCCGCGCCCGCGCTGGTGCAGGAGGTTAATGTGGGCGCCGCTTTATCTTTAGGATTGAGCGACGATGCGCTGACCGCCGCCTAAGCGTCGTTCTGCGTCAGCGGTTTCACTCATGACCTTACCCGCCGTCACATGCGCGGTTCGCCTTGGCGAGCGTAATTGATTAGGGCCATATCGACAGAACAGACGCGCCGCTCGCGACCGAAAGAGGCTCCCCAGAATGGATGGATTTGAAGGCAAAACCGAACGCGTGAAGCTGGACTATCCGTTCGACGGGACGCCGGATGTCGGAACCACGATGGAGATTGCGCCCGGCATTTTGTGGGTACGCATGCCGCTGCCCTTCTCCCTTCAATGGATCAATCTCTGGCTGCTGGAAGACGGCGATGGTTGGACGGTTGTCGATACCGGCTTTCCGACAGATGAAACGCGCGAGTATTGGCGCACGATTTTCAACAACGATCTGAACGGCAAGCCGGTCAAACGGGTCATGGTCACACATATGCATCCGGACCATGTCGGGTTGGCCGGTTGGATGACGCGCAAATGGAATTGCAAGCTTTGGATGAGCCGGCTGGAATATATCACTTGCCGATTGTTGGTCGCTGATACGGGCCGCGAAGCGCCCAAGGAAGGGATCGAGTTTTATCGCGCCGCCGGATGGGATGAGGATGCGATTGAGCATTACAGATCGCGGTTTGGGATGTTCGGGAAAGCGGTGACGACGCTGCCGGACAAGTATCGCCGCATGAGCGACGGCGATAAGATTCCAATCGGCGATCATATTTGGCGCGTGGTTGAGGGAAGCGGCCACTCGCCGGGGCACTCCTGCCTCTATTGCGAAGAATTGAACATTCTGATCGCCGGCGATCAGCTTTTGCCACGTATCTCGTCGAACGTGTCCGTTTTTCCAACCGAACCCGATGCGGATCCGCTGTCCGATTGGCTGAACTCCTGCACGAAGTTGATGCGCGAAGTCGATGAAAACGCACTGATTTTACCTGCGCACAACGAACCCTTCTATGGCGCTCATTTGCGGTTGCAAGCTTTGATCGACGGGCATGAAAAATCGCTTGAGCGCTTGACGTCTCGGTTAGACGAGCCCAAGCGCGTGGTCGATCTGTTCACGACCTTGTTCGCGCGGAAGATCGAGCTGGACGTCTTATCGATGGCGACGGGCGAAACGCTAGCGCATCTAAATTGCTTGATCGAACGTGGCCAAGTTGTGTGCGAGACCGTTGACGGGGTCAGCCGATACAGCCGCGTCCCTTGACGCGAGGGGTCGACCTGACGCGTATGGGGCCTTTGAGCCGCCTCGGAATGGCGCGGCGATTGCGAAGGGCGCTTTATGAGCAGCGACACCAGCCCTGACGGCGCGCACAAGCCGGGCGCCGACCAGACCTCGCAGGGACGCAAATCCATCGTCGAGTGGGTGAAGCACGAAGTGCGCGAGCTTGCAGCGACGATCGCCGTGTTCTTGCCGATCTGGTTGGTCTTCACGACATTCGCATACGAGTTAAGGTCAATTCCATCCGAAAGCATGGTGCCCGCATTACAGGTCGGAGATCGCGTCGCCGTCTCGAAATTCGCCTATGGCTATACGCGCAATTCCATTCCCTTCGGTATCGGCCGGTTGTTGCTCGGCGACGATAAATCCGATCCCAATGAAAGACTGTTCGGTCGTGCGCCGAAGCGTGGAGATGTCGTCGTCTTCAAGCATCCCAACGCGGACAAGGTGATGATCAAACGGCTGGTCGGTCTGCCTGGCGATACTTTGCAAATGCGCGGCGGCCGCTTGTTTGTGAACGGCGCAGAGGTCGGTCGCGAACAGGTGCGCACAGTGGCGTACGCGCCCCATGGCAGTCGATTTACCCGCAACGCCGTCGAGTACCGAGAGACGCTGCCGGACGGATCCAACTATCTGATCCATGAATTTGGCGATTCAAACGATCATGACCGCACGCCGATTTTTCGGGTTCCAGACGGCCATGTGTTTATGATGGGCGACAATCGCGACAATTCCGAAGACAGTCGCGCGCCCAGCGGTCATCCTGATCTAGCCGCCGCCTATCCGCATGGATGGAATAACGGTCCGGCGCGCGTCGGCCAGCCGACAGGTCTGGGTTATGTGCCCCTGGATCATCTAATCGGCCGTGCGGAGACAGTGTTGTTCTCACTCTATCGCTGCCGGCGCGCCGAGGGGCAGGAATGCGCTCAGCCGCGTATGTGGCGTGGTCTTTAGCTGAACGCCTGGGATGACGCTTCGTCGGGCCTTGCGGGCGCCCCGCCGCGCCGTTAGAGGGAAAGTTTGGGCCGACGCTTCGATTCTTCGTCGGACGCTGCGGGGCGGTTTTCAGTGTTGCCGATGACTAAGGATCAGACCGAATCTCCCGCCGCCAAAGCGGACCTCGCGCCGGCGCGGATTATCATCGTGCGTCACGGTCGGCCAAATTTGAACCGAAACTTGGGACCGCGTTTGGACTGGTCGTCTTATCGCGAGTGGTGGGCGCGTTATGAAAAGGCGTCCCTCGATGAAGGGCAGTCGCCGTCTGAAGCGCTTGTTGAGGCGACGTCGCACGCGCCGTTCATCTACGCGTCGATACGCCCGCGTGCGATCGAAACGGCGCAGGCTTTCGCGAACGGACGCGAAGTGCGTGCGGACCCCACATTTGTGGAGGCGCCTTTGCCGCCGCCGCATTTGCCCCGTGGTCTGAAATTCTTGCCGAAAAATTGGAATATGATCGCCCGCGCTTGCTGGCTGTTCGGATATGCGGATGGGGATGAGTCAATCGACGAAGCGCGCGCGCGGGCCGACGCGGCGGCGGATAGATTGATCTCCGCCGCACAAAACGGTCACGATGTGGTCCTAGCGGCCCATGGGTGGTTCAACCGTATGCTTCGGCCGGCCCTGAAGCGCCGAAATTGGACCTGCGTCCGCGATGGCGGCGACAGCTATTGGTCTTTCCGCGTCTACGAACATCGCGGGTAAACGTCATTTTTTGGGGTATTTCGCACTTTCCCACACGAGAATTAACCTTATCCGCGCCGTTTGACGTTGAGCCGGCGCAGCGGCCTCCCTATGCTCCTCTAACTTTAGGAGACCCGCCATGGCCGACGCCGCTCAAACAAAAAAATCCGCATCCGGAAGTTTGGCCAAGGACATTGAAAAGCTGAGCTTTGAAGACGCATTGGCGCGGTTGGAGCAAATCGTCCAAAAACTGGAAGCTGGCGACGTGCCGCTGGAAGATTCGATCCGGATCTATGAAGAAGGCGCGGCGCTTAAAGCCTATTGCGACGCCAAGCTAAAAGACGCGGAATTGAAAGTTGAACGCATTGTACTTGGACCGGAGGGGCCGACCGGCGTTGAACCTGAGACGCGCAATTAGCGTGCGAAGGGCGAGGGCTGGTGGCCGATTTTGAAACTCAACTGAACGAGATCGCCGACCGTGTGACGGTGGCTCTGGATCAATTGATTCCTCCCGCCAGCGGACCTGAAGCCCAATTAATGCGCGCCATGCGGCATGGGGCACTGGCCGGGGGCAAACGCTTGCGCCCATTCTTGGCGATCGAAACCGGACGCATGTTCGGCGCACCCGAGAAGTCGCTTTTGCGCGCGGCGGCGGCTTTAGAATGCGTGCACGCCTATTCGCTGATCCATGATGATTTGCCGTGCATGGACGATGACGACATGCGCCGCGGCCAACCTACGGTGCACAAAGCATTTGACGAAACCACGGCCGTTTTGGCGGGCGATGCTCTATTGACCCTTGCGTTTGAGATATTGGCGTCCAGTGAGACGCATCCCGACGCCGTCATTCGGTGCCGGTTGATCGAGCGCTTAGCGGTCGCCGCCGGCGCGCGCGGCATGGTGGCGGGTCAAATGATCGATATGACCGCCTCGCCGCCGGAAGATGAGGCGTTATCGGTTCTGACCCGTATGCAGCGGATGAAAACCGGCGCGCTTATCTCTTATGGTGCGGAAATCGGGGCGCTTCTTGGCGGCGCGGCTGAAAACGAGCGACAGGCGATCGCCGGTTTCACCAATGATCTGGGCCTGGCGTATCAGATCAAGGATGATTTGCTGGATCTGCAGGGAGATGCTGAAGAGATGGGGAAAGCGATCGGTAAGGACGCTGACGCCGGCAAGATCAATTTCGTCTCGGTTTTGGGCGAACAGGATGCGGAAAATCGCGTGCGCCTTCTCGCCGCACAAGCCAAACAACACCTTTCCATGTTTGGGGCGCGCGCCACATTACTGTTGCAAACCGTCGACTTTGTGCTTGATCGTCGCCATTAAAAGAGCCGGTTTCCCGTGTTAGGTCGCCTATATGACTGAAAAATATCCGCTTCTGAGCCAAATTGCCTCGCCGGCCGATCTCAAAGATTTGACGCGCGAGGAGTTGAAACAAGTGGCCGTCGAGCTGCGTGGCGAAACCATCGACGCGGTGTCCGTCACCGGTGGACATTTGGGCGCCGGCTTGGGCGTGGTCGAGCTGACGGTGGCGATCCACCATGTGTTCGAAACGCCGGATGACAAGCTGGTCTGGGATGTCGGTCATCAATGCTACCCGCATAAAATTCTGACCGGGCGGCGCGATCGCATCCGCACGCTGCGCCAGGGCGACGGATTGTCCGGTTTCACCAAGCGCGCGGAAAGCGATTACGACCCGTTTGGCGCCGCCCATGCGGGCACGTCTATTTCAGCCGCGACGGGGTTTGCGATTGCGCGCGACCTTCAGGGCAATGACAATCATGTCGTTTGCGTCGTTGGCGATGGCGCGATGACCGCCGGCATGATTTACGAGGCGATGAACCATGCGGGCGGCCAAAACGCCCGCCTTGTCGTGATCCTGAACGATAATGATATGTCGATCGCGCCGCCGGTGGGCGCATTAAGCCATTATTTGTCGAAAACGGTCTCCTCGCGCGGCTATCGCAGCCTTCGTAAAGCCGCCAAAACGGTCGCCAAAACGGTCGGCTTGGCAAAGCCGGCTGCAAAGATGGAGCACTATGCGCGCGGTTTCGCATTGGGCGGCGATGTGTTTGACGCGCTTGGATTTTACTATGTCGGCCCGATTGACGGTCATGATCTGGACGCGCTGATCCCGGTCCTGGAGAACGTCAAAGGCATGAACAATGGCCCTGTCTTGGTCCATGCGGTGACGCAAAAGGGCAAGGGCTATGCGCCGGCCGAGGCGGCGGCCGACAAGTATCACGGCGTGTCGAAATTCAATGTCGTCACCGGCGAGCAATCGAAATCCAAGCCGAACGCGCCGAGCTACACCAACGTGTTCGCCAATTCCCTGATCCGCATCGCGGAGAATGACGACAAAGTTGTCGGCGTTACCGCAGCCATGCCGTCCGGCACGGGTATGGATCTATTCGGCGAGCGATTTCCCGACCGGATGTTTGATGTCGGGATCGCCGAACAGCATGGCGTCACCTTCGCTGCAGGGCTCGCCGCCGACGGCATGAAGCCGTTCGCCGCGATCTATTCCACCTTCTTGCAGCGCGGCTATGACAGCGTCGTGCATGACGTCGCCATTCAAAGCCTGCCCGTGCGTTTCGCCATTGACCGGGCCGGTTTGGTGGGCGCAGACGGTCCGACGCACGCCGGCTCTTTCGATATTGGGTATTTGGGTCAATTGCCCGGCTTCACCCTGATGGCCGCTGCGGACAAGGCGGAGCTTCAGCGCATGGTTGCAACCGCGCATGCGATCGATAACGGGCCGTCTGCGTTCCGCTATCCGCGAGGCGAGGGGATGGGCGTTGAGCTTTTGGACTCGCCTCAGCCCTTAGAGATCGGCAAAGGGCGGGTGCTTCGCGAGGGCTCAACCGTCGCTATTTTGTCTTATGGCGCGCGATTGGGAGAGGCGCTGAAAGCCGCCGACATGCTCGCCGCTCAAGGCTTGTCGACGACGGTCGCCGATGCGCGCTTTGCAAAACCGCTGGACGCCGACCTCGTCGAGCATTTGGCGAAAAACCATGAGGTCCTCATCACGTTGGAAGAAGGCGCCAAGGGCGGTTTTGGCGCGTTTGTGTTGCATCACCTGTCGGATATCGGCGCTTTGGATCGAGGGCTTTGCATTCGTACGATGACCTTGCCTGATGTTTTCCAGGATCAGGACAAACCCGATGCGATGTACGTCGCCGCTATGTTGGATGCGCGGGCGATCGCCGCGCGCGCCATTGAAGCGCTTGGCCGCGGCGACGTGGCGGCGCTGAAACTCGTTTCCAGCCGATAAAAATAGCCTCACGCCTGTCCCGGCCATGTGTGCATGAAACTTGCTTCATGTGCGTCGGGTTGTTTTAGGCGAGGATATGTACGTGATCTACGATCGGCCAGCGAGCGTTGCACTGGCCCAGCACAATTTAGGCGACGGCCGCATTCGCGCGCGTATCAAACGCGTCGCTGATATTGTCGTGTCCGGCGCTGCGCTGGTGTTTCTGGCGCCCTTGCTTTTCGTCTTGTGGATCGTCGTTCGTTTGGACGGCCATGAAGGCCTCTTCCGCCAAACGCGCGTCGGGCGCGGCGGCCACGCGTTTTACTGTCTAAAGTATCGCACGATGGCCCCAGATGCGGAGGCTCGGCTAGAGGCGGTTTTAAAGGCGGATTCCGCCGTGGCCATGCAGTGGGCGATGTATCAAAAGCTGGCGGACGATCCGCGTATCACGCCCGTTGGTCGGTTCTTGCGCAAAACCAATCTCGATGAATTGCCCCAGCTCTGGAACATATTTTGCGGCGATATGAGCCTGATCGGTCCGCGCCCGATCTTGTTTAAGCAAGTCGAAACCTATGGCCCGGCCATTGAATCCTATGTCAAATTCCGCCCGGGACTGTCGGGGTTGTGGCAAGTCAGCGGCCGCAATAATACCACTTTCGCCCAACGTGCGCGTTTGGACCAAATCTACGCCGACAATTGGTCGTTGGCCGGCGACTTCATTATCCTTCTGCGCACCATGCGCGAAGTGCTCTTTTCCTCCGGATCTTAGAGTCTAGCGGCGAGTCTGGCTCATTTAAGCGCTACAGAGCTATGACCGCTAAATCGAATGCACGCGCGGAAAGACCCGCCGTGTGATATTTTTGCAATTGATTTTCATTTTCATTTGCAGCAAGACCTCTCGACACTTTGTAAGGGGTTAACCAAATGAAAAAACTACAATCCTGCCTATTGGGAGCCACGGCGCTTTCTGTGTCCATCGCAGCGCCGACCGCAATTGCACAAGACGAAGAGTCGGTCCAGCCCGAGGTGCTCGTCGTCGGAAATGTTCTTTACTCTGATCAGATCAACTCGCTTAAAGCGCCAACGCCGATCATCGACGTGCCGCAAAGCTTATCCATCATCACCGCGGACGATATCGCACAACGCGGGTTCACCAGCATTGGACAGATTGTGGATTACACGCCTGGCGTAAACACGTCCCAGGGGGAAGGTCACCGTGACGCGATTGTTTTCCGCGGCGTTCGCTCAACCGCTGACTTTTATATCGACGGCGTGCGCGAAGATGTTCAATATTATCGTCCGCTCTACAATCTCGAGCAGGTGGAGATCCTGCGCGGTCCCAACGCGCTGATCTTCGGGCGCGGCGGCACGGGCGGCGTCCTCAACCGCGTGACAAAAAAAGCGGAGATCGGCGAGCAATT
>JBCCMB010000054.1:0-16592 GCA_039026555.1 Pseudomonadota bacterium | reverse complement strand
TTGTCATTTGTCAAAGCACAAACATACGATTGGGTTCCAGCGCTTTGTCTGCGCCGCCAACACCCCGCGCGTGTCGACCGAGCCTAACTAATTGTACGTAATCGGGCGGCGCGACGCCGGCTCTGAAACGGCGTCGCGTTCTAAAACGCCATTACGCGACTAAGGCGGCTTCGGTCTTTTCACGCACCTCGTCCATTGTGACCTCCGGCGCAAGCTCGACTACTTTCAAGCCGCCTTCCACCACGTCGAAAACACCCAGATCGGTGATGACGCGATCGACCACATTCTTACCAGTCAGTGGAAGCGTGCATTCTTTGATCAGCTTCGGCGCGCCGTTTTTGGAGTTGTGGTCGGAAATGACCACAACGCGGCCAACCCCAGCGACCAGGTCCATTGCGCCGCCCATGCCTTTGACGAGCTTACCCGGGATCATCCAATTGGCGAGATCGCCATTCTCCGCCACTTCCATAGCGCCAAGGATCGCCATAGCGATCTTACCGCCGCGGATCATGCCGAAACTTGTGGCGCTGTCGAAATAGCCCGTGTGCGGCAATTCCGTAATTGTCTGCTTGCCGGCGTTGATGAGGTCCGGGTCCTCCTCGCCCTCATAAGGAAAAGGGCCCATTCCCAGCATGCCGTTCTCCGATTGCAGCGTGACGGTCATGCCGTCGGGAATGTGGTTGGCGACAAGCGTCGGGATGCCGATCCCAAGATTGACATACATGCCGTCTTCAAGCTCTTGCGCGGCGCGCGCCGCCATCTGATCGCGAGTCCAGGGCATTATGCGTCCTCCCGCTTGCGCACGGTTCGTTGTTCAATTCGCTTTTCAAACTCCCCCTGCACGATGCGGTGCACGAAGATGCCGGGGATGTGAATCGAGTCCGGATCCAGCTCGCCGGGCTCGACGATTTCTTCGACCTCCATCACGCAGACCTTTCCGCATGTCGCGGCCGGGTGGTTAAAATTGCGCGCCGTCTTGCGGAAGATCGCGTTGCCCGTTTTGTCAGCTTTCCACGCTTTGACGATGGAAAGATCGGCGAAAATGCCTGTCTCCATGATATAGGTTTCGCCGTCGAATTCCTTGTGTTCCTTGCCGTCTGCGATCACCGTTCCCACGCCGGTTTTGGTGTAGAAACCCGGAATGCCGGCGCCGCCGGCGCGCATGCGTTCGGCCAACGTGCCTTGCGGATTAAACTCCAGCTCAAGTTCGCCTGAGAGATATTGCTGCATGAACAAATCATTCTCGCCGACATAGGATGAGCACATCTTCTTGATCTGGCGCGTCTGAAGCAAAAGGCCGAGGCCAAAATCATCAACGCCGGCATTGTTCGAATAAACCGTCAGATCCTGTGTGCCGGCGTCTCGGATCGCCGCAATCGACAATTCTGGAATGCCGCAGAGGCCAAACCCCCCGGCAGCGATCACCATTCCGTCCTTCAAGACCCCATCCAGCGCCGCCGCTGCGCTCTCATAGACTTTACCGCTCATACAAAACGACCTCCCAACACGTTTTCTCACCCTTATATCTGCGTGGCCGCAACATAACGTCGTATCGACGCGAAATCGATCACCTTAAATCAAAGGATCAAATTTAGTTGTTTCAGCCCTCGGATATGTCGGCGGCAACCTACAAATAAATTGTCCTTGATGCAAAATTTGTATAAGTTTTTGCGCAACCAAAACAATTTAATAGGGTGGAGGAACGGCGATGGCCGCAACATTTTCCGACCTTGTAGACGGCGCAAACCGGGACATAAAATTTCCCATTAAAATGTTCGGCGCCGCCGAGGGCGAGACGCCGAGGTTTGAAGCCTATCATGCGAATTTTTCCGTCTGCTCGAACAAGGTTCGATCGGTTCTTTTGGAAAAGGAAATCCCGTTCGCCTCGCATGTCTTGAAACTTGTGGCGAGTGAAGATCATACGCCGGAATGCTATCGCCCAGGCTATGTGCGCATGCGCCTTCAAGGCGCGCCGGGCGCGGAGATGGTGGGCGAATTTAGCGGGCGCTCATCGGTCTCCAGCCAGGGCTTCGACCCTTGCGTGGTGCCGACTCTGGCGGATCATGCAAATGAGAAAATCGTCGTGGATTCTGCAAATATCTGCGCTTATCTGGACCGTGAAGCGGGCTCCGGCCCGCGTTTAATTCCCGATGATTTAGCCGAAGCAATCAATGCGCAAATCTCGCTGATCGATGAAGCGCCGCACGTAGCGGTGCTTTACGGCCCCAATCCACATGGCGATGATCGACCGGACAGTATCGCGCCGGGCCTGGTGGGCGTGCACGATCGCAAGATCACGCATTTGCAGGTGCTGAAATCCGCCGCCGACACGCCTGAACTCCGCGCCGCTTATGAGGCGAAGATCAACAAGGAAGAAAGCGCCAAAAACTTTATCTATGATCGAGACGTCATGCTCGACGCGCACGCGCAAATGGCGCAACACGTCGCCGATTTAGAGGCGCAATTGAGCACGCATGACGGCGAATGGGCGATGGGCGACGCCTACACGATGGCCGACATTATGTGGTCTGTGAGCATGTTCCGATTGAAATGGCTGGGGCTCGGCCATCATTGGGAAAAATCGGACGCAGCTCCGCGCGTCGCAAGATATGTAAAGTCAGCCTTCGCCCGTCCCGCATTCAAAGAAGCCGTTATCGATTGGCCCAGAGGCACGCCGCCTTCTCCGCATTTGCAAGCGGCGTAGGCGTCCAAATTAGACCAGTTCTTAATCGAGCGCCGGAGGCTGCGGTCTGAGACTATTTGAAGAAATCAGCGAGAGCCGCATCTATCTCAGTCGCAGAAAGTCCGCCTTGGAACACTGTTTTATAGATTGGATCAGATGCGATCATAGCCAGCCCGGCGGTTATCGCCGTGAGCCTCGCAAAAACAGTGCGCGTGTCTTCGTCGCGTCGCCAACCTTCGGCTTGAGCGCGCGCGATCGTGTCTTCGTGCAGTCTGGCGTAGCGATTAATTCTCCCGACCAGGTCGTCGTTCGCATGGCGCATCACGTCTTGGTTTCTGATCAAGAGGTGGTGGACCGGGTTCTCCTTCGCCCATGCGATATAGCCTTTGGCCATCGCGCGTAGCTTCTCTAAATAAGTCAGCGCGGGGTCGTCGACATCGCGGGTCGCCGATGCGAGCAAAGACTCAACGCCATGTTGGGCGATCGCCGCCAATAACGCCGACCGCGTCGGAAAATGGCGCATAGGCGCCGCGTGACTGACGCCGATCTCTCTGGCCAGAGCTCGTAAACTCACCGCCTCCACGCCTTTATCCTCAATCGTCGCGACCGCGCGCTCAACCAAAACGCGGCTCAGATCACCATGATGATAAGCGGTTTGGCTTTTCGCGGCTTGGCTCATGTTGACATTGCCTACTCTAAATGTATGTTGCCACCGTCAACATACATGCTCACGGCGACTAAGTCGAGGAATGAGGCTGATGAACGAAATGATCTTGGTTACGGGACAAGAGCGCGGACAACGCACCAGCCTTACAACAGCTCCCGGCCTGATAATCCGCTTCATCGGCGGAGAATGCTTTTGACGAACCTTCAAATGCCGCCCCCGCGAGATTTCGGCTGGCGCTTAAAGCCGGTCGAGTCTTCCCATTTTAAAATTCATCAACGCGACAATGGTCAATTCTGCGTTGTGCTAAATCACGCGCTTTTACGCGGCGTTCGCGCAGATATGATCCATTGGTGGTTTTTGAACTTTCCAAACCTAAAAGTTCGGCTGCACGACATACCCGGCTACTCCGGCGAGCAAGTTCCTGGATATTTGTTGTGGCATCCGACGGACCATGTAAGCGCAATGCTCGGCGGGAGGTTGGGCCCCGGCGGAACAGCTAAGGCGGGGTGCTCAATTCAGATCCGCGAAGCCATGCAATATGACGTCTATGGCTGGAAATACCCGGTCGATGCGCAAGTCAAAGTCTTCTATGTCGGCGAAGACGGTTGGGCGATGGGAAAAGCCCTTCCTATCATCGGGCCCGTTATGATGCTGCGCATACACTTCAAAGACGTATTTGAAGGTCAAACTCATATCGGCGTGCACTATCATTATGAAGTCGTGATCGGCGCAAGCGGAGCGGATCCGCTGTCGCGCTTCATCAATAAGAAGATTGCAAACGAGTATTCCCCAGAGTTCTTCTCCGCGTGGCATCGGCACAACGTCATCGAAGTCGGAACGTTCGAGAATTTTCTCCCAGCGCTCTATGAGCAGCGACACCAACTCGACTCGCTTGAATACGCGAGGGATATGAACCCAATGAAAAATAACACCGCATCGCAGACCGGCTTCAGTCAAACAGTATTTGACGACCGAGTGGCCGACTATCGCAACTCAAAGAATCCGAGCCAGCTCCAGGCCTACGACAAACCTAGTTTTCTCTAGACTACGCCTGAGCTGAGTGCGGAGCCGGGTTCGAACCTACGGCCTTGAAGTAATACGTCCGACGAGACGCCGAGCTTATGTACGCCGTGTTACAAGCGGTGCGGATGCCCAAATTCGGCAAGGCTTCGTACGTAGATTTCGACTCTACTAATCAGAAATCGAGCCCTGCAGGCCTTCGCTAGGCGTGATCGCCGAGTCTACGCGCGAAAAAAGCGCCGCCAATTGTAGCGACGAACATGTGCGCCGCACTTGCTCCTATCATCGAAACCCAGTCGGCGCGTAATGGCGGTTAGGATCCCGCACCGGCGCCATGACGAGATGCTTGTTTGCTAAGGGCGGTCAAAGCGGGTGAAAGCTTCACCTCGTTTTGCACCACGAACGCTTCGTGATTGGCCTCGATCTGATCGAGTTCGTAGAGATAATTCACCATCACGCCAAATGCGCGTCGACGCCCGCGATCCGAAATATCCGCGCGCCATTGTAGCTTTTCTATTCGGGCTCCATTGCCGAGATGGAAGCGCGCGACGCTGTCGACAAGTTGAGTCGAGTTAGGTTTTCTCGCCGTCAGATACGCAAGCGCCGCTCGCGTCATCGGGTCTTGCAGCTGATCTATGAGCGTTGCGTCCTCGCCGGCGTCCTGGCCGCTCAGCGCGAGCAAATTGTCCGCCGAGAGACCGAAGGCTTCGGCTCTGTTGTCTTTGCTGAGCCAAGCTGAGAATCCAGGCAGAGGGGAAAGCGTCACAAAGCGTTTGATGTTGGGATACTGAACCCTTAAATTTTCAACGACTTGCTTGATCAGAAAATTCCCAAATGAGATTCCCTGCAGACCTTTTTGGCAATTGCTAATGGAGTAAAACGCCGCGACGCTGGCGTCTTCCGCTTTGAGGTGCTCACGGTCATCCCGGAGAATGTTCTGCACCGATGACGGAATTTCACGGCAGAGCGCAACTTCGACGAATATTAGGGGATCATTGACCAGGTTTGGATGAAAGAACGCATAACAATAGCGGTCTTCAGGATCCAATCTGTTTTTGAGGTCGCCCCAGCCGTCTATCTCATGAACGGCTTCATACTTGATGAGCCTTTCTAATACGATCGCAGGGCTGCTCCATGACACAGGACGCAAAGTGAGAAATCCGCGATTAAACCAAGATCGAAACAGATGCAGGAAATCCTGATCAACAGGTTTGAGGTCGGGTCGGCGCGGTAAAATTTTCAGAAGATCTTGGCGCATTTGAACCAGGCACGCCGTGCCGCCCGGGACGAGGTTTAGGCGTCTGAACAATTCTTGCCGCTCTGGCTCCATGAAACCGGCGAGCGCCTGGAGATGCTCTTGTGTGGGATCCGCCGAATACGTTCTGCACGCATCGACGAGCTGATCTTTGTCTTGGCTAAAATCGGCGAGTAAGACGTCGAAGAACGCCTCTTTATCGTCATCTTCATATTGCTCGTAGATCTCAAGCACCTGAGCCGCGGTCCGCGCCCCGGACGCTTGACCTCTAGAAGACAAAACGGCGGCGCATTTTTTCTGCAAGCCGGAAATGGAGGTGTCTAAGTCTTCACGAGAACCAATGGAAAACGGCTTCACTGCAAGCCGGCGGCCCTGCTCTAGGACTTTCCCCAGATATCCCATAGACGTCGTCATTTCGTCATCTCCGCATAGCCAATTCCGTCGATCTCGCCGATCAGCAAATTAGATGTGATCTCATCTACGACCTTGTTCGCCGATGCTGGTCGCCAATTCACCGAGACATTGCGTTTTTCACGGCAAGACGCCGTCCCCAAACTCAAGCGCTTAGATATCTTCAAAGTCAGAATGCACACAAAAGATCAACCCCTTCGAAAACGCCTCGCCCATTTCCCCAACAAAGCGCTCGTGTCGCCCCGCGCAATCCATTGAAAAATCATCCTATCTGGCGAACCGCCTGCGACGCACGAAACCGGCAACCAGCTCACAGAACCGTGTCAGAACGCAATTCTAATACTGTGGACTGGTTACGGCCTTACGCCCCGGAGCTTCTCTCCAAATAAGCTGCGACGGCTTCCCAATGGTCGCACGCCTCTACGTCCCCGTTGGCCGCATATTCCGCGGCGCGGAGGACAGCGATGACCGCCGCGTCTTCGCCATACTGGGAGACCAAGCTAGACGCTGTTTGCACGACGTCGGCGGAATTCATGACGCGTCGGACTTAGCGGTCTCGAGAATCTTAGTCGTCGAGACGCCTTCGACCAAAGGTGCGATCAAAACTTCGCCGCCATAGCTTTGGACGAAGGGCGCGCCGACGATTTGCTCAATGTCGTAATCACCGCCTTTGACCAATAAGTCTGGACACAACTCCTCGATCAGGGCCTGAGGCGTGTCCTCCTCAAACACGATGACTGCGTCGATCATTTCGAGCGCCGCGAGCACGGCGGCGCGCGCTTCGCTGTCATTGACCGGCCGCGTCGGACCTTTCAGACGGCGAACAGAGGCGTCGGAATTGAGGCCGAGCACGAGCCGGTCACACCGGCTCTTGGCTTTCTTCAGCAAAGACACATGGCCTGGATGCAAAATATCGAAACAGCCATTGGTGAAGCCGATACGACGCGACGCGCTGCGCCAGCGGGCGACTTGCGTCTTCGCCGCCGCTAAATCCATGATTTTATCCGTCGTATCCAAGCGCGCACCGCCGCGCTTTCTAAAATCGCGCACTTCGTCGGGATAAACCGCCGCCGTTCCAACTTTGGACACGGCCACGCTGGAGGCGGCGAGCGCCAATTCCGCCGCCAGCTGTAAATCCGCGCCCGCGGCGTACGCCAATCCGATCGCCGCCAAGCTCGTATCGCCGGCGCCCGACACATCGAACACTTCTTGCGCTTCGGCGCGCAAATGCGTCACGGCGCCGTCGCGGCGCCGAAAACTCATGCCTTTCGAAGACCGCGTCGCCAAAATGGCCTCCGCGGGCCATTGGCCAAGCCCGGTCGCCAGCGCCGCCTCGACATCCGCATCCGTGTCGCAGGGCAGGCCGCTCGCCTCGCTCAATTCCGACGCGTTCGGTTTGATCACCGCGACGTCGCCATACTTCGAGAAGTCTCGGCCCTTGGGATCGGCGATCACGGGCTTTCCATGCGCCTTAGCGGCCGACAGCAACGCTTTAATAATCGCCGGCGTTACAGATCCCTTATTATAGTCGGATAAAAGAACCGCGCCGACATGTTCGATCTCCCCGTGAAGCGCAGCGATCATATCAGCCTCGGTGGCCGGATCTATGGGTGCGGACGCCTCCGCGTCGACGCGTAACAATTGCTGCCCTCCAGCGACAAAACGCGTCTTTAGCGTTGTGCGCCGTCCGCGTTCCGGCAAGACATCGCCTTCCACATTTTGTTCGGCGCCGATCAGATTTGCGAGAATACGTCCTTCGGCGTCATCGCCGACCACACCGAGCAAGACCGCGACGCCGCCCAAAGACGCCACATTCCGCGCGACATTTCCCACCGCGCCAAGCATTTCCTGCTCGCGGGCATTTCGCAAGATCGGGATTGGCGCCTCAGGCGACACGCGTTTGACATCGCCATACACAAAACGATCGAGCATCAGATCGCCGATACAAAGAACACGCGCACCTGCTGCGTCGTTCAGAAGCTGGATGATTGGATCGGCCGTCATGGCTGCGAAGAAACGCCGCTAGGCGTCCACCTTCGTCAAGGCGTCAAACGCCATGATTTGTTTCATAAGCGCTTCCAGCTCTTTAAGCGGCACCATATTTGGTCCATCCGAAGGCGCATTGTCCGGATCTTGGTGGGTTTCCATAAACACCGCCGCAACGCCGACCGCCGCTGCGGCGCGCGCCAGAACAGGTACATATTCGCGTTGACCGCCAGACGTACCGCCCTGCCCGCCTGGCTGCTGGACCGAGTGCGTGGCGTCGAATACGACCGGCGCGCCCGTCGCCGCCAACTCCGGAAGACCGCGGAAATCCGTGACTAAAGTGTTGTAGCCGAAGCTCGCGCCGCGTTCGGTGACCAATATGTCTTTCGCGCCGGCGCCGACGAGTTTCGCCACCACGTGACGCATATCCCAGGGCGCTAAGAATTGGCCCTTTTTGACATTCACAACTTTCCCAGTCTCAGCCGCGGCGACCAAAAGATCCGTCTGCCGACAGAGGAAGGCTGGGATTTGCAAAACGTCCACGATTTCCGCTGCGACGGCGCATTGCTCAGCGGTATGTACATCCGTCAAAACCGGCAGCCCGGAGGTTTCACGGACTTCAGCGAAGATGTCTAACGCTTCGGACAATCCGATGCCGCGATAGCTGCCCAGGCTGGTGCGGTTCGCTTTGTCGAACGAACTTTTATAGATCAAAGGCGCGCCGACGCGCTGCGAAATCTCTCGCAGCGCGGCGGACATCTCCAACGCATGCGCGCGGCTTTCCATCGCGCAAGGTCCCGCAATAAATGCAACCGGCAGGGCTTGGCCGATACGCACAAGGCCGCCCGGCGCATCTATCTGGACAACTGCATTTGGGTGGGGATGAGATGTGTCCGCCAAACCGGCCTCCACTTCTAAGACAATTAAACTATATCGTGTTGCAGATCAAATAAAATAAAAATCATCCTGATCCGCACACGTCCGAGCTGCGTAAACACTATGTAACTCAATCTTTGCCTGTATTTTTCAGGCTCTAGGGGCCATTGTGAGCGACGCGCCGGCAATCATCTGGTTTAGACACGATCTGCGCGTTGGTGACAACCCAGCGCTAACAGCCGCGATGGCATCTCAACGTCCACTTATTCTGGTTTATATCTATGACGATAGGACGCCGGGCCTACGTCCGCTCGGCGGCGCGCAAAAATGGTGGCTCGACAAATCGCTGAAATCGCTGACCGAGAGCGTCGATGCGTTAGGCGGACGTTTGACGCTCGCGCGCGGTGCAGCACTGGACGTAATGACACGGCTCACGGCGGAGACCGGCGCTTCGCACGTATACTGGAACCGTCGTTATGGCGGGCCTGAGCGGGCGCTGGACAGTCAAATCAAAGCTAGCTTGAAATCCGCCGGCGTCGCCGTCGACAGCTTCAACGCTAACCTTCTGATGGAGCCTTGGACGTTGAAAACCGGCCAGGGCGGACATTTTAAAGTCTTCTCGCCGATGTGGCGCGCATTACAGGCCGCGTACGATGAATCAGCGCCGCTTCCCGCGCCGAGCGCCCTGAAGTGCGCGACCAATACGCCAAGCGAAGACCTGAAGAGCTGGGCGCTTCATCCGACATCGCCCGATTGGTCGGAGGGTATTGCCGACGCTTGGACCGTCGGAGAAAACGCGGCGCGCCAGCGATTAGACGCGTTCTTGGACACTGCCGTGACAGGGTATGGCGAAGGTCGGAATATTCCGGGAGCCCTGTCAACATCTCGGCTAAGCCCGCATTTGAGGTTTGGCGAAATCAGTCCGCGTCAGATTTGGACGGCGACCAAACTCTCAGTCGCTACGGGACAAGCCAACGAAAAAGACGCTCAAAAATTCCTGTCCGAAATCGCCTGGCGCGAATTTTCCTACCATCTCCTCTTCCACCAGCCCGATCTTGGCGCGCAAAACTGGAAACGCGAATTCGACGCCCTGCCCTGGCGCGATGATCCGGAAGGTCTGAAAGCCTGGGAAACGGGACAAACCGGCTATCCAATGGTCGACGCCGGCATGCGTGAATTGTGGACGACCGGCTGGATGCACAATCGCGTTCGGATGATCGTCGCATCGTTTTTGACCAAGCATTTGCTGATCGATTGGCGGCGCGGCGAAGATTGGTTCTGGGATACGCTGGTCGACGCGGATTTGGCGAACAACGCCGCCGGCTGGCAATGGACGGCCGGCACCGGCGCCGACGCAGCACCCTATTTCCGCGTCTTCAATCCTTTCACCCAAGGCGAAAAATTCGACGCCGACGGCGCCTATGTACGTCAATGGGTTCCCGAATTGTCGAAACTGCCAAATTCTCTAATCCACCGACCCTGGGACGCACCGGCCGACACGCTCGCCGCAGCTGGCGTCACACTCGGCGAGACCTACCCTCATCCAATTGTCGAGCATTCGAGCGCAAGAACCCGCGCGCTAAACGCTTACGAGACCGTGAAAGCGCATAAGAGCGCTGCTTAGAGGATCATTTTATGACATCGGCCAAACCCCGCATTGCGATTATCGGCGCCGGCATATCAGGCCTCGGCGCAGCCTTCGCGCTTAAAGATACAGCGGAAGTCGTCGTGTTCGAGAAGCGCGAAAGGCTTGGCGGGCACGCCTGCACGGTCGACGTTGATTATGACGGCGTGAAAATTCCGGTCGATGTCGGCTTCATCGTCTACAACACGCACAATTACAAAAATCTCACCCCTTTCTTCGACCATCTTGGCGTTGAGACATTTGAAAGCGATATGAGCTTCGCCGTGTCCGATCCGAACGGCTATGAATGGGCGTCGTCGGCGGCCGGCCTGTTCGCATGGAAGCGCAATTTGTTTGATATGGATTATCTGCGCCTATTGCTAGAAATCCTACGTTTCAATGATATCGCGCGGGCCGATCTTGCAGCTGACACAATCCCCGATGTCAGCCTCGCCGCTTATCTGGACCAGCACGGTTTTTCGCAATTATTCCGCGACGCCTATTTGTTACCGATGGGCGCTGCGATTTGGTCAACGCCGGAAGACAAAATGTTGGACTATCCGGCGCAGAGCTTCATCAATTTCTTCGAGAACCATCGGCTTATGCATAAGGAGCGCCCAACCTGGCGTTCGGTGACGGGCGGCAGCCGTTCTTACGTCCGCCTGATCGAAGAGCTGCTCGCGGATCGGGTCGTCAAAAACTGCGCCATAAATCGCGTGCGCCCCGGCGCCGACGGCAAAGTTGAAATCATCACCGAGACAGGCGAAACGTCATTGTTCGACGATGTGATCCTGGCCAGTCATTCGGACCAATCGCTAAGCCTGCTCGATAACAGCTATGAGGATCAGCGGATGGCGCTGGGCTCTGTTCGCGTGTCAAAGAACGACGTTTACCTGCATCGCGATCCACGCCTGATGCCGCGTCGCAAATCCGCTTGGGCGTCGTGGAACGTCATGCGCGCGCAAGAAGAAGATCGCGTTTGCGTTTCTTACTGGATGAACCGGCTTCAAAACCTTCCCAAGGACAAGCCGCTCTTCGTCACCTTGAACCCATCCGAACCTCCCGCGGATGCGCTTACATTCGGCCACTACACGTTCGATCACCCAATGTTCGACGCCCCCGCAAGCGCCGCACAACGCACATTGCGCCGTATCCAGGGTCAGGATGGATTATGGTTCGCCGGCGCGTGGTTGGGCGACGGGTTTCATGAATCCGGCTTGAAATCCGGACTAGAAGCCGCGCTGGCGTTGGGCGGCCGAACACCTTGGACGGCTGAGAACATCCAAGTCCACGACAAGCCCAGAAGAACGACGCCCCAGAAGCGCCAAGCGTCCGCGAGGCTATAGACTTATGCCGCCCGCAGCTTCTCTATATGTCGGACGAACCGTTCATGCGCGCGAGACGCCTTTCGCGCAGAGCTTCTCTTACAAGATCGCGATGGTGGATATCGACATCGACCGACTGGATGAAGCGGCCAATCACGCGCGTCTGTTTTCGATAGACAAACCAAATGTATCGTCGCTGCGCCAACGCGATTTTGGGTCTGGGGGCAAAACTTCATTGCGCGGCTGGGCGGTCGAGCAATTGTTTAAAGCGGATATCGAGCTAAATGGCGGCGCGATCCGAATGGTCACGTTTCCGCGTATTCTCGGCTACAGCTTCTCTCCGATCACGCTTTGGTTCGGCTATGGCCCGGACGATGATCTACGTGGCGTGATCTATGAGGTGCACAATACGTTTGGCGAGCGCCACTCCTATGTTGGACGGACGCCGGCGGAGGTTGGGCGTATCCGACAAAGCGTCGACAAAAACTTCCACGTCTCGCCGTTTTTCGACATTGAAGGGCGTTATCGCTTCACGCTTCACCCACCCGAAGACCGCCTAAACGTGGTGATCGAAACGCTGACGGATACGGGCCGCTCGCACACGGCCAGCATTGTCGCGAAACGTCAAAAGCTCACGGATTTCCAAATTCTAGCCTGCTTGGCTAAGATGCCCTTCATGGCTCACGGCGTCACCGCCGGGATCCATTGGGAGGCGCTCAAACTCTGGCTTAAGGGTGCGGGCTATAGACCCAAACCGCCCTTGCCGAAACAGAACATAAGCGTGGCGACGCTGGAAACAGCTTCGGCGCAAGCGGACAATGCTATGGGGCGACATGTATGATGACTGATCTTATCAAAGCCGATCTGAAAACGGTGCGACAGCTTGAAGGCGCGCCGACTAGTTTTAAGCTTGCGGGTTTCACTCTGCTCAACCTGTCGCGTGGCCGCTTGGACGTGATCCTGCCGGACGGACGGACTTTACGCTTTGAAGGACCGGAGCCCGGCGCGCACGCGGTTATTATCGCCAAAGATCTTCGCTTCACGCGACGTGTTTTGTCTCAAGGCGATATCGGTTTTGCGGAAGCTTATATGGCGGATGAGTTCGATACGCCGGATCTGACCGCAATTTTGGAATTCTTCAGCCAAAATTTCGAGGCCGCGGGTCGCCTCGCCGTTGGCGGATGGATATCGCGAGCCATGAACAAAGTCCGGCACATATTGCACCGGAATTCCAAAAGCGGGTCGAAAAAGAACATTCTCGCCCATTATGATTTGGGCAATCAATTCTACGAACGCTGGCTGGATACGACGATGACGTATTCGTCCGCCACTTTTGAAGCGCCCGGGCAGCCGCTTCAAGACGCGCAATTGTCCAAGTATCGACGTATCGCTGAGGGGATCGCACTCAAGCCGGACGCGCATGTCCTAGAGATCGGTTCCGGTTGGGGCGGTTTCGCTGAAGTCGCGGCCAAGGAATTCGGCGCCAAAGTCACGTCGGTGACGATTTCCAACGCCCAGCACGAATTCGCCTCCAAGCGCATGTTCGAAGCCGGCTTGGCGGAACGCGTCGACATACAATTGCGCGACTATCGCGACATTGACGGCAAATTCGACGGCGTCGCGTCAATTGAAATGTTTGAAGCGGTCGGCGAAGAGTATTGGCCTGGCTATTTCGGAAAAGTATCGGATGCTTTGGAAGATGGCGGACGCGCCGCATTCCAAATCATCACGATCGATGATGATTTGTTCGACGGCTATCGCAAGCGCGCCGATTTTATCCAGCACTTCATCTTTCCGGGCGGAATGCTGCCTTCTGTCCGTCGCCTTAACGAGGAAGCCGGCGCAGCCGGACTAAAACTCGAAGACTCTCACATGTTCGGAGCTAGCTATGCGCAAACGCTGGCTGAATGGTCTGAGCGTTTTCACGCCGCTTGGGACGATATTAAAGCGCTCGGCTTTGACGACCGCTTCCGCCGACTTTGGCATTTCTACCTCGCCTATTGCGAGGCCGGGTTTAACTCCGGCCGCATCGATGTCGGCCATTTCGTAATGGCGAAGCAATAGACTGGCGTTTAGACGAAGACGTTTACGCTAGACGTGTTGAAATTCTGAAGGTTCGGCAGGGCTGCGTTCAACTCGTTTTGATCGAGGCCGAACCACGATCCAAGCGATGCCGCGTATTGCTCGACAGAAATACCCGGTATCAATCGACCGCGGCTCTTCGTATAGTCTTCGGAGCCTAGATCTGCCTGCGGAATATCGCCGTAAACGCGCTTGCCGTTGACGGCGCCGCCGGCGACGAAATGGTGCCCGCCCCAGCCGTGATCCGTGCCGTCGCCATTGTCGATTGTGGTGCGCCCAAAATCCGACATCGTGAACATGGTGACATTGTTCCAGTCGCCGATCTCGAGCATCGCCGTTCTAAACGCCGCCATCGCCTCCGCGATTTGCGTGTGTCGATTGGTGAGCGATCCCGCCTGATTGCTGTGCGTGTCGTATCCGCCATCGGTGACGTAGAAGACTTGCCGTCCGACACCCAAAAGGTTTCGAATGGCGATGGTCTCTGCGACGGTCCTGAGCTGGCCGCCAAGTCCCGAATTTGGGAAGACGGTGGAGACGCCGAGGCCGTTTTCAACGGCTTGCTTGTAGTCCTCTGTGTTCCGAACAGCCCGGCCGCTCGCGGCGGCGGAATCGCGTTCGAACAAATTTGAGGACCCAAAATCGCTGCGCCCAAAAAATTCCTGCATCCGAGCACGCGCCGCGTCCCCAGCATCGTTTCGTCCGAGGATCGACCTGTTTTGAATGACGTTAAGGTCCACAGGGCCGCCTGATTGGGCCTGAAATTGGCGGGCGGTTTCACCCGACAGAAACACGTCATTGCTACGCGCCGTGATCGCCGCGAAGAGCGGATTGGCTGACGGGTCCGACGCCAAAGCCGCATCCGCGAATTTACCGCCCCACCCGAAGCGCGCGCCCTCAACGCCGAGCGCCATCCAAGTGGATTGCTGATCGTTGTGAGAAAAAAGACGCTTGGGAAGCGCAACGCTCCGAGCTTCATACTGAGTACGCGTGGTGGGCTCGATCAAAGGTCCAACATTGCCGACCACCGCCAGCTCGCCACTTTCGAACATGTCGTGCAGCGGAGATAATTGTACGGGAAGCGCAAATTCCCGCCCGCCAAAATCGCCGGCGTTCTCTGGGTTCAGCTTCAACAGATTTTGGCGATTGCGCGATGAGCCGGAGCTGTTGGCGTTGTAGGTGTTGAACAAGCCCGTCCGCACACCCCGCAACATATCATAGGAGGGCTGATCGTAAGGCAGGACGGTGTCGGCGTGATCTATTCCGCCTTTCAAAAAGATACAGACCAGCGCCTTATAGCCTGTCGTGTCCGCGGCGTGCGCGCCCATTGCGTTGAGCCCGGACAAAACGCCGGCGCCGCCGAGAAAACCGAGCGCACCCGCACCGTTGAGAAACGCACGACGATTAATATTGGCCATGATCCCGGCTCCCTATCGAACTATTGCAAATGATGGCGCATTTACGGCCATCAAAACCGCGATGTGGACGCGGTCCAGCGTGTCATCGTCTTCGTTTCCTTCTCGGATCGCGATCTCAGATACGGCGGCGATGATGTCATCCTTCACCATCGCACTCATCCGCCCGCCCGTCAGCAGATCGTCGAGATGGTCGACAAGCGCCGCGGGGTCGTTCGCCAGCGCGATCTCGTCGCTATAATCTGGAACGAACGTGTCTAGATCACGATTGCGCCGCGAACTTCTATCCATGACGAAATCAGTCATGAAATTTGCAAAGCCAATGGTCGAGGCTTCATTCATAATTTGAAATTCCGGCGCGGTCATATTTAGCGCGCCAACCTCAGTTCCCGGCGGCACGTAGCCCGGACGATAGAAGTTGAAGACGGATGGGGATCGGAACGGATGCTGCGCGAGCCCGGATGTGGGGCTGGACGTATCTCTCAATTTGTTCTCATTCGCCGAATTCACCCCGGCAACGTCAAACGCGCGCGCCCAATGCACAAATTGCAGGATCGGCTCCCGTATCTTGCCGTCTCCAGGGTCCTCGCCCGCGTTATCGGCGAACAGGCTGTTATCCAACAGCACCGCCGCAAGCGTCGCTTGCAAATCGCCGCGTTCGCCCGCGCCGAAACTCCGCCCATCAACCGACTGGAAGCTTCCCGTTTCAAACGCCGTCGCGACACGCTCTACATAGGAGGGATCTGGGTTGGACGCGGTGAAACGCTGGATCAATTGTCGGCTAACGAACGGCGCGACATTCGGATGTGCGAATATATGGTCGAGCGCCTGGCTGATCGATTCATCCGGCCCTGTGCCCGCAGGGATCGTAATACCTAGAAACGTCTTATCGAGTTCGGAATGTTGCTCAGGGTACGATTGAAGCGGCGAATATTGCCAATCTTGCGCGGCGTCTTTGCTGTTAAAACTCGTGCCCTTAGCCCCAAGTCCAGTGAATACGCGCGCAAGTCCGACAACGTCTTCATTCGTGTAGGTCTCAGCCACTGTTCCATCGGGGCCCACTTTGCTCGTGCCGTCCATGTTCAACTCGACCAGGCCGATCGTAAACAATTGCAGCAATTCGCGCGCATAGTTTTCGTCCGGCATCCGACCGGTATTCGGATTTCCTTTGCGATTGCGCAGATACGTCAAATACTCCGCCATCAAGGGCGAATAAGTCACGTCTTGCAAAAGTTGCCGATAATTGCCGAA
>JBCCMB010000053.1:0-17351 GCA_039026555.1 Pseudomonadota bacterium | reverse complement strand
CGCCGACGCTTGCTGGCGGCCCTTACGCGAAACGGGATCCGTTTGGCAGCCGGGAGCACCATTTCGCGCATCCATCCAGACAGCATTGTCTTGGCGGACGGCGCATTGATCGAGGCCGATTTCACGGTGTCGGCGGCGGGCGCTCGACCCTATGAATGGATCTCCACGACTGAATTGGCGCAGCTCGACGGATATATCAGCGTCGATCCTTATCTTCGCTCCCTATCCCATCAAGATGTGTTCGCAGTTGGCGATTGCGCGCACATGACGGAAACGCCACGTGAGAAAGCGGGGGTTTTCGCCGTCCGTCAGGCGCCGGTTCTATTGAACAACCTTCAGGCGGCGCTCTTTGGACGGGCGCTGCGCCCATTCCAACCTCAACGCGATTATCTGAAACTGGTTTCAACCGGCGACAAATCCGCCGTCGCGCTCAAATATGGTCTCTCGGTCGAGGGCGATTGGCTTTGGCGTTTGAAGGACAGGATTGATCGTCGGTTTATGCGAACGCTACGTCCGCCCAACACTCACTGAACAAATATCGCTGAACCGCCTGGCAGGGGCTGAGGGACTCGAACCCACGACCCTCGGTTTTGGAGACCGATGCTCTACCAACTGAGCTAAACCCCTTCAGGCGAGGTGCGGTGATAGCTGAGCTGAGCGGTTCGGACAAGATCTCGCGCGCCGGCTTCCTCAGTCCTCGGCGACCTTGGCGTTGGCGGCTCTTTCCAGCGCTTTTACTAAGGCGCTGTCGTCCAAACCGGCCTCGCCATGGGCGATCAGGGAGTTGAACATTTCCTGCGCCGCCGCCGTGTTAGGCAAGGAGAGCGCGAGCGATTTGGCGCTGTCCAGCGCAATGCCCAAATCCTTGTGGTGCAATTCCACGCGGAAGCCGGGCTCAAATGTCCGCTTGATCATACGCTCGCCATGGATTTCCAACACACGCGATTGCGCAAATCCACCCAGCAAGGCTTCACGCACTTTTTCGACATCCGCGCCGGCTTTTGCGGCGAAGACAAGCGCTTCGGCCACGGCCTCAATGTTCAGCGCTACAATGATCTGATTGCAGGCCTTACAAATTTGCCCGGTCCCCGGTTGGCCAATCCGCGTGACGGTTTTGCCGATAATCTCAAGGAGCGGTTTCACCCGCGCAAACACATCTTCTGTCGCGCCGACCATGATGGTGAGCGTGGCCGCTTTGGCGCCGACTTCGCCGCCGGACACCGGCGCATCGACGAAGTGTCCGCCCAGCGCTTCGATCCGCGCCGCGAAGTCCTTGGTTGCAATCGGGCTGATGGTCGAATTGTCGACAATAACCGCGTCGGGCTGCAAGCCTTCAGCGACGCCGCCTGGACCAAAAACGACGTGCTCCACGTCCGGCGTGTCCGGCACGTTGAGGAAAATGACGTCCGAATTCTCCGCGACCTCTTTGGCGGAGCCGCACGCCGTCGCGCCAGCCGCCAACAACGCCTCCGGCAGAGGAGATCGGTTCTGAACCAGATAAAGATCATGGCCCGCTGCCTGAAGGTGGCCGGCCATGGGCGCGCCCATAATGCCGACGCCGATATAGCCTATCTTCATGGGAATTCCTCTAAGCGGCGAAAAAGGTGACCAGGCCGGGGAGCGTCCTGCTGCTGCCTTATTCGGCTTCAATCGCCGCGACTGCAAGTACAGCATCGACGCAGGCGCGCCACCGCCTAAGATTTTGGTTGCGATCCGTGTCGGTCATCGCAGGTTCAAACCGTTTTTCCAGCGCCCAGTTTTGCTGGATGTCCTCCAGCGAATTGTAGAGCCCTGCGCCAAGCCCCGCGAGGTGGGCGGCGCCCAAGGCGGTCGTTTCCAAGGTCTTTGGGCGATCAACACTCAGGTTCAGCATGTCGGCCAAACGCTGGGCGAACCAATCATTCGCCGTCATGCCGCCATCGATTTTGAGCGCCGCTGGCCGAACGCCGTCGCGCGCCATGGCGTCGAACAGATCGCAAGTTTGGCAGACGACGCCGTCCAACGCCGCGCGGGCGAGCTCGTCCGGGCCTGTTGCGCGGGTCATGCCGAAAATCGCAGCGCGCGCGCCGGGCGCCCATTGCGGGGCGCCCATGCCGGTGAAGGCCGGCACCATGACGACGTTCGAATCTTCCGCCGCCCGCGCCGCGCGCGCTTCGGTTTCGGCTGACGCGTTGATGACGCCCAATTCGTCGCGTAGCCATTGCACTGCCGCGCCGGCGATGAATAGCGAGCCTTCCAGCGCATAGCTTGGCCGCCCATCCAAACGATAGGCAAGCGTGGATAACAGGCGGTTCTGCGATCGCGCAATCATGTCACCCGTATTGATCAGCGCGAAGCAACCGGTGCCATAGGTGCTCTTAATATCGCCGGGCGAGAAACACGCTTGGCCGATGGCGGCGGCCTGTTGGTCGCCTGCAATTCCGGTGATGGCCAGCGCCTGACCGAGAATGTCCGCGTTCGTCGTCCCAAAATCAGCAGCGCAGTCTTTGATCTCAGGCAAGATCGCGCGGGGGATTTTAAACAGCTGCAAAAGCGCGTCATCCCAATCCAGGGTTTCCAGATTAAACAGGCTGGTGCGGCTGGCGTTGGTCCCGTCCGTCGCATGCACGCGTCCGCCGGTCAGCCGCCAGATCAAAAACGTATCGATGGTGCCGAAGGCGAGATCGCCGGCTTCGGCGCGGGCGCGTGCGCCGGACACTTTGTCGAGGATCCACGCGATTTTGGTCGCAGAGAAGTAAGGATCCACAATAAGTCCGGTGCGCGCCTGGATATCGGAATCCGCACCGTCGGCGACCAATTGGGCGCACATATCAGCGGTGCGCCGGTCCTGCCAGACAATGGCGTTGTAAATTGGCGCGCCGGTCTTTCGGTCCCAAATGACGACGGTTTCGCGCTGGTTGGCGACGCCGATCGCCGCGGGCGCATAGCCCTTGGCCTCCGCCTCTCCAATCGCCGCGCGCGCGGTCTTCACTACGCTCGTCCAAATCGCTTCGGGGTCATGCTCAACCCAGCCGTCAGCTGGATAGATTTGCGGGAATTCGGCCTGCGCGCTGGCGACGCTTTCGCCGGAGAGATCAAACGCCATCGCCCGGCTGGACGTGGTGCCTTGGTCAATGGCGATAAGAGCGGGTGGGGGCATAAGAACCGCGAATTGGAGTGTTGAGCCCACAGCCAATCATGGATTTTGAAGCGGGAATAGAGGGGGTCGCCGCCGTTCGGGCGAAAAGGTCGACAATTCTGAAGGCGGGTCTGCGGACGAAGATTTCCGCTCGATAAACGCCTTTAAGCTCGACATGATACGCCGATGTTCGAGGTTTTGATTTCAAAAGAAGTTTTCGGCGCGCTCGCGCTCTTTCTGACGTTTGCCGCGTTTGTTCCCTACATCCTTTCGATCTTGGCCGGAGAGACGAAGCCGCACGTCTTCTCATGGCTGATATGGGGGTTCGGCACAGTCGTTGTTTTTGTCGCCCAGCTTCTTGATGGCGGCGGCTATGGCGCTTGGGTGATCGGCATATCCGGCTGCATCAGTTTCTCAATCGCCGTCTTGGCGTGGCTGAAATCCGGCGACACCAGCATCGTAAAAATGGACTGGGTGTTTCTTATCCTGGCCGCGAGCGCGTTGCCGCTTTGGGTCTTTACCGAAACGGCGCTCTCGGCCGTGATTGTGCTCACTTTGGTGGATTTGCTGGGCTTTGGTCCTTCAATCCGCAAGGCCTATGACGCGCCGAACGAAGAAAGCGCGATTTTCTTCGCGGTCGGTGCGCTGCGCAATGCGTTCGTCGTTTTGGCGTTGGACAATTATTCCTGGACCACCGTTTTGTTTCCCGCTGCGGTAGGGATCGCTTGCTGTCTCTTTGTGGGGCTAATTGTGACGCGGCGGAGGATCTCAAAAGGTACAGCCTAGTCTTTTTGTATCTAGCGCCTCGGCGAGCCCAATTGCGGATCGCGCGAGTTTGAAGCGCCGTGAAGCGGTACTTTGAAGCTTGTCTCGCCGGGATATTGGTGATCCCGTCGCCGCATAGGGAGCGCAGAATGTCTCAAGCGTTTTTTATCATTGCGGCGGTGCTTAGCGGGCTCATCGCCGTCGGGCATGTGCTGGCGGGCGGGCGTAAATTCGTACCGACGATCCTCGGCGAAGACGCGCTGCCGCAACGCACGGCGTGGCTCGCTTATTTTTCATGGCATGTCGGCACCGTCGCATTGCTCGCTTGCGCGGGCGCATTCGCCTACGCCGCCAATGTTCCGGACCAAATCGGCGCGGCGATTTTCGCAAGCATCACGGTGACGGGGTTTGCATTTATCGGTCTTGGAATGGCGCTGATGGGCGGCGGCGCGCTTTTCAAGACGCCAGCGCCCTATGTGTTTTGGCTTGTCGGCGCGGCCGCCTGGGCGGGCGTCGCAACCGCTTAGAACGGCCTACTCGCCCCAACCCAGCGCGGCGGCGCCGCTTTGCAACTCGCGCACTTCTTCAACGCTCGCCGGCGGGCGAAGCCATTCCGGCTTTTCCGCCGTCGCCCACTCCAGCAATTGCGGCGGGAACTCATCATGGCTCTCAACCCGCCAGGAATGGAGGTGGATGATCGCCTGCTCGCCGTCCGCCCAAGGCGGTAGTTTGCCGTAACGCTGCCACGCCATTTGGTGCGGTTCTTCAACTGAGCCTTCGGGATGGAAGAAGAAATCATAATTCTCCCAGGCTTCCAGTTTGCGGTCATTGGGGAGCGGGATGTCTAAGAAGACGGCGGCGTTGTAGACAAAGGTGTCGCCAATTTTTCGATAGGGAATGCCCTCATCGGCTTTAATCGTCCGGACATTGTCCCCGACACCCTGTTCGACGTCGCCGTAAATGCGTCCATCCTCCAGCCGATAGGTGATCATCTGATAGGGATAGGCGATGGGCGTTACCGGATTGCCATTATACTCCGTCAGCACTTCGCCAGTGTCTTTATCCGTATAGGCGAATGTTTTGCGGGTGAGGTGGATGACGGGATCGCTAGGATCGTCGGGCCAAATAACCGTCGAGCTGTCAAAGCCGATCATGCCCATCAGCTTTTCGCCGGAAGGATAGGCGTAGACGGACCCGTCCGACACCCAGTGGACAGGCTCACCCGTTCCGGCGCGCGCATCGACCCAGACACGAAGACCTTCGGGGGCGGCGATGTAAGACGCGGCTGTGGGCTCGCCTGAAGACGCGGTCGTCGCCGCGCAACCGGCGAGCGCGATCAAAGCCGCGGTCGAAATCGTTTTCAAAGACATGCGTAAGATCCCCAGCTTAGGTTTGAAGACGTCAAACTAACCGCCTAGCGGTCCCCATTCCTTGAGGTCGATCAACTCAAACGTCCAATTATAGGGCGCGTCGACCGATCCCTTCACGAACATGAAATCGCCGTCGGCGGTGACCCAGAAATGATAGGGCGGATGGTCGTTAGAGGTGAGGACGAAGGCGAAATGATAGCAGTCGAACGCGCCGGCTTTAACGTGCACGGTTTCTTCGCCGAAATACTTCATTGTACTCGCGCTCGTTGTCGCGAAGGCGGGTCCTGTGGCGCCGCGATGGTCGATCGAGGTCAGCAGATTGTTCTCAAACGTATGTTGGCGCGGGCCCTGTGAGCGGTCGAACTTCGCCGCCATCCACCCGTCGGCATTGAGCGCATGCGTGCCAAAGCCGCGCATATGCGGACCAAAGGGACGCTTATCCGAAATTACGCCGTCTTCTTTGTTGAACCCCTCAAGGATGACCTCATCGTCTGTGAAGCGATAAAGCGCGGCGCCGTAAAACGCATCGCTCTTGGTCAAGCGGGCGTAAAAGTCATGAGGGGTGAAATCCTTATCGACCGATTGCACCACATCGCGGATCAACACGTCTTCATCCCACAATTCGCAATGCGCGCGCAGCGTCCGCGCTCCGTCGGAATGGCGGGTCAGCGTGAAATCTTCAAATCCCCAATGGCCGTCGGGAAAGCTTGGGCTGTCGATCCGGTATTCGATATAGCCCTTGCGGGTGACGTGCTTCACGGGGCGCTGCATTGATATATCCTTTCCCGGTCTCCGGCCTTAGACATAGGCCGGAAAGCCTCCGTGTCGCCAGCGCGCGCGCACGTAAAGTGCCGCGATCGGACAAAAAAAGCGGCTGCGGCATGGACGTAGGCGGTTGGATAGACTACATCCGCCCGTTCACACGATCCCTGACAATCTGGACCTGTCTATCAGGTTTGACGAGCGGAAAGCTGATGGCCGAGACCAAGAAGCGCATAGGGCCTTTTAAATTCTTCAGCCAAGTGCGGCAGGAAGGAAGCAAGGTCACCTGGACGTCGCGCCAGGAAACGATCGCGGCGACGATCATGGTGCTGATCATGGTTCTGCTCGCGGCGGCGTTCTTCTTGTTGACCGACCAGATCGTCTCTCGGATCGTTCGCTTTATTACGCAGACCGGATAACTCCTTATGGCCGACGCCAAATGGTACATCGTCCACGCCTATTCCAATTTTGAGAATAAGGTCGCCCAAAACATCCGCGAACAAGCGGAAAATCAGGGCTTGGAAGATGTGTTTGAAGAGATTGAAGTGCCCACCGAGGAAGTGGTGGAAGTGGTGCGCGGAAAGAAACGCACCATCCCGAAACGGTATTTTCCGGGCTATGTACTTGTGAAGATGCGGATGGAGGATGAAGCCTACCATCTGGTCAAGAACACGCCGAAAGTAACCGGTTTCTTAGGCGCCGACGGCGGAAAGAAGCCCCTGCCGGTGCCGCAGGCGGAAGTCGACCGCATTCTCGGCCACGCGGTGGAGCAGGCCGAACGTCCGCGTCCGACCATCCAGTTCGAGCTGGGTGAGAAGATCAAAGTGAATGACGGTCCGTTCCAATCCTTTGAAGGCTCCGTTGAGGAGATCGATGAGGAGAATGGCCGTTTGAAAGTGACGGTTTCAATCTTCGGTCGGGAAACCCCGGTCGAGCTTGAATATGGGCAGGTGGAGAAGCTCTCCTAGCGCCCATTTAATCCGTGGGAGGCGGGCCGTAAGTCCATGGTCCAGCCGCACCACGGGATTCCCTGCCGGGTCTCGTTTGAGGCGGCGGCGCTTCGCATAAGAAAGGGAAACCATGGCGAAGAAACTCTTGGGGCAATTGAAGCTCCAAATTCCGGCCGGAGGCGCGAACCCGTCGCCGCCCGTCGGGCCTGCGCTGGGTCAGCGCGGCATCAATATTATGGAGTTCTGTAAAGCGTTTAACGCGAAAACGCAGGACAGCGAGAAGGGCATGCCCCTTCCCGTCATCATCGATTACTACCAGGACAAAAGCTTCACCTTTGTTGTGAAGACGCCGCCGGCGAGCTTCCTGCTCAAGAAGGCTGCGGGTCTCAAAAAGGGCGGCCAAGAGCCAGGACGGGCCGTCGCCGGCAAAGTCTCGATGGCGCAATGCCGCGAGATTGCTGAAGCGAAGATGGCCGATCTGAACACGGACGATCCGGATCAGGGCGCCAAAATCATCGCCGGCTCCGCCCGCGCGATGGGCTTGGAAGTGACGGAGTAGGCGACATGGCGAAACAACCCAAACGAATCTCCGCGGCTCGCGAAAAAGTGGATGCGGACAAATCTTACACCGTCGAAGAAGCTGTGAGCGTCGTAAAAAGCAACGCGACCGCCAAATTCGACGAAACGATTGAGGTGGCGATCAATCTCGGCGTGGATCCGAAATACGCCGACCAAATGGTGCGCGGCGTGTGCAATCTGCCGAACGGCACCGGCCGGTCTGTGCGCGTCGCCGTCTTCGCGCGTGACGCCAAGGCGGACGAGGCGCGCGAAGCGGGCGCCGACATTGTTGGCGCGGAAGACCTGATGGAAGAGGTCCAAGGCGGCAAAATGGATTTCGACCGCGTCATTGCGACGCCGGATATGATGTCCATCGTCGGCCGTTTGGGTAAGGTCCTCGGCCCGCGCGGCCTGATGCCGAACCCGAAAGTCGGCACGGTGACGCCCAATGTCGGCCAGGCGGTGAAAGACGCCAAAGGCGGCGCGGTGGAGTTCCGCGTGGAAAAAGCGGGCGTCGTGCACGCTGGCGTTGGCAAAGCGAGCTTCACAGAAGACGCTTTGGTGGAAAATGTGCGCGCTTTTGTGGACGCCGTTCAAAAGGCGAAACCGTCCGGCGCGAAGGGCACTTATATGAAGAAACTCGCCATGAGTTCCACCATGGGACCTGGCGTTGCATTAGATACGCAATCGGCGCTTGCAAACGCCGAATAGGCGTGCCATAGAGCCAAATTCTGCGGGAGAACGTCTGGTTAACGGCGCTCTCCCGCTTTCTCGTCCGAGATTGCAGGTGGGATCGTCGCATCAGCGTCGATCGCTTAAACGACCGGCCTGCATGAGACGGGGTGTGTGGACAAGGGGTCCCGCGATGTCGTTCCGGCAGCGTTGGGGCTTTTAGTTCGTGTATCGCCCTGGGACGGGGGCGCGCGGTCGGCGGCCGGGCGCTTCTGAGGAGCCCAAGAGGGTTTCACGGGGGCGAGCGGGTGAAAACCGCGTGCGTATCCTAGGGCGGCCGGGCGGTCCGGTTGCTCAACTTGGAGACCGCAATGGATAGAGCTGGAAAAGCCGAGGCGCTCGAAACGCTGAGAAGCGTTTTTGCCGAGGCGGGCGTCGTCGTCGTCGCCCAATATTCCGGATTGACACATCGGGAGTTGGAGGATCTCCGCATTAAGCTGAAAGGCGAAGGCGGAACCCTCAAGGTCATTAAGAACCGCATCGCGAAAATCGCGCTTGACGGGCAAGGCGGAGACGCTGCGACGGACATGTTTAAAGGTCCGGTCGCCATCGCGTATTCGGCCGACCCGGTGGCCGCGCCCAAGGTGGCGGCCGCTTTCGCCAAGGATAACGACAAGCTCGTTCTCATTGGCGGCATCATGGGCGACAGCGTGCTGGACCAAAACGGCGTCAAGGCTTTGGCCACGCTGCCGTCCTTGGATCAGCTGCGCGGCAAGCTGGTTGGGCTCATTCAGGCCCCGGCGACGAAGATCGCCGGCGTTCTGCAAGCGCCCGGCGGTCAGCTGGCCCGCGTGGTGTCGGCGTACAGTCAAAAAGACGCTGCTTAACACCGCTTCCAATATTCAATCCCGCACGAACTAACGCATTTAAACAGACTAGGAAGACACCCAATGTCCAAACTCGAACAAATCGCTGAGGACCTGTCCGGCCTCACCGTTCTGGAAGCTGCTGAATTGGCGACGCTTCTTGAAGAAAAATGGGGCGTGTCCGCGGCCGCTCCGGTCGCTGTTGCGGCGGCCCCTGGCGCTGGCGGCGGCGATGCGGCCCCGGCGGAAGAAAAATCCGAATTCGATGTTGTTTTGACGTCCGCTGGCGACAAGAAAATCAACGTCATCAAGGCGGTTCGCGAAGTTGTTTCCGGCCTCGGCCTGAAAGAAGCCAAGGAATTGGTGGAAGCGGCTCCGAAAGCCATCAAAGAAGGCGTCGCGAAAGACGAAGCCGAAGAAATCAAGAAGAAGCTCGAAGAAGCCGGCGCGGCTGTCGAGCTCAAATAGACCTTTTGGTCCATCACGCGGGCGGGCCGGCGCGCGAGCCGGTTATTGCAAGCGTCTAAACGTTCAAAACGCTGCGTTCCGAACTTGTTTCGGGACGCAGTGCTCGCGCACCGAATGCAACGCTGCTTTCGGGTTTGGTTGATCTCAGTTTTTGAGATCGCCGAGCGCGGGGCGGCCCTAAAATAAGAGACCTGGAGCGAACATGGCTCTGTCGTTTACGGCGAAGAAGCGTATTCGGAAGTCCTTTGGCAGCATCCCTGAATCGGTGCAAATGCCAAACCTCATTGAAGTTCAAAGATCCTCGTATGAGCAATTCCTTCAGATGCATGCGACATCTGAAGAGAAGCGCCGCGAGGGCTTGGGCGCGGTGTTCAAATCCGTTTTTCCGATCAATGATTTTTCGGAGCGGGCGACGCTGGAATATGTGTCGTTTGAATTTGAGCCGCCCAAATTCGACACCGAAGAGTGCATGCAGCGTGATTTGAATTACGCCGCGCCTCTGAAGGTGAAGCTTCGGCTCATCGTGTTTGAGACCGATGAGGAAACGGGCGCGAAATCGATCAAGGACATCAAGGAACAGGATGTCTATCTTGGCGACATTCCGTTGATGACCGACAAGGGCACGTTTATCGTCAATGGCACGGAACGCGTCATCGTCTCGCAAATGCACCGCTCGCCCGGCGTTTTCTTCGACCATGACAAGGGCAAGACGCACGCGTCGGGCAAGCTCTTATTCGCCGCACGTATTATCCCCTATCGCGGCTCCTGGCTCGATTTTGAATTCGACGCCAAAGACATTCTGCACGTCCGAATCGACCGTAAGCGGAAGCTCCCGGCCACAGCGTTGCTGCAGGCGCTCGGCTATGATGGCGAGCAGATCCTCAACACCTTCTATAACAAGGTTGGCTACCGCTTGGACAAAGCCGGCTGGGTGACGAGTTTCTCAGCCGCTCGTTGGCGCGGGGTTCGCACCGAGTTTGATCTGATCAACGCGGCCGACGGCAAAGTCGCTTTTAACGCCGGTAAAAAGATTTCTCCTATTAAGGCGAAGCGCGCCGAAGAAAGCGGTCTGTCGGAAATTTTGGTCCCGTCGACCTTCCTCGAAGGTAAATTCATCGCCGAAGACGTCGTTAATATGGAAACCGGCGAGATTTACGCCGAAGCCGGCGACGAGTTGACGGAAGAAAACATCGCCGAATTGCGCGAGGCGGGGGTCGAAATGATCACTGTGCTCGACACGGAAGGCGACAATGCGCGCGGCCCATGGCTGCGCAACACGCTGAAAGCCGACAAGGCGGAAAATCGCACCGAGGCGTTGTCTGACATTTACCGTGTCATGCGCCCGGGCGAGCCGCCCACGTTGGAAGCGTCCGAAGCGCTGTTTAACCAGCTCTTCTTCGACGCCGAACGGTATGATTTGTCCGCCGTCGGCCGCGTTAAAATGAATATGCGTCTGGGCTTCTCGCTGGAGGATGCGCCGGATACGCAACGCACGCTGCGCGAAGAGGACATTGTCGCCGTCATGCGCACCGTTTTGGACCTCAAAGACGGCCAGGGCGATGTTGACGACATCGACAATCTGGGCAATCGCCGCGTCCGGTCTGTGGGCGAATTGCTGGAGAACTCCTTCCGCGTCGGCTTGGTCCGTATGGAGCGGGCGATCAAAGAGCGGATGTCGTCGGTCGATATCGACACGGTGATGCCGCACGATTTGATCAATGCGAAGCCGGTCGTCGCGTCGGTCCGCGAATTCTTCGGATCCTCGCAGTTGTCCCAATTCATGGACCAGACCAACCCCTTGTCCGAGATTACGCACAAGCGCCGCTTGTCTGCGCTCGGCCCGGGCGGTTTGACGCGTGAGCGCGCCGGGTTTGAGGTGCGCGACGTGCACCCGACGCATTATGGCCGGATCTGTCCGATTGAAACGCCGGAAGGCCCGAATATCGGCTTGATCAACTCCTTGGCGACGCATGCTCGGATTAACAAATACGGCTTTATCGAAAGCCCCTACCGCAAAGTCGTCGACGGCAAGCTGACCGATGACGTGCATTACCTCTCCGCCATGGAAGAAGCGCGCTATAAAATCGCTCAGGCCAACGCGTTGGTCGATGAAGATGGGTCTCTGGCCAATGAATTCGTGAACTCGCGCGTCGCCGGTGAAGCGACGCTCGTGCCGCGCGAAGAGCTGGACTATATGGACGTCTCGCCCAAGCAGGTGGTGTCTGTGGCGGCCGCCCTGATCCCCTTCTTGGAAAATGACGACGCCAACCGCGCGCTCATGGGGTCAAACATGCAACGCCAGGCGGTGCCGTTGGTGAAAACCGATGCGCCTTTGGTGGGCACAGGCATGGAGCGCGTTGTGGCGCGCGACAGCCGCGCAGCGGTCTCCGCAAAACGTCCAGGCATTGTCGAGCAGGTGGACGCGACGCGTATCGTCGTGCGCGCGACTGGCGATTTGGATGCGTCCCGCTCGGGCGTCGACATCTATCGCCTGTCCAAATTCCAGCGCTCGAACCAGAACTCCTGCATCAACCAACGTCCAATCGTCCAAGTGGGCGATGAGGTGGCGGCCGGCGACATTATTGCTGACGGCCCGTCGACGGATTTGGGCGATCTGGCCTTGGGCCGGAACGTGCTCGTCGCGTTCATGCCGTGGTCGGGCTATAATTTTGAGGACTCGATCCTCATCTCTGAGCGCATTGTGCGCGACGACGTCTTCACCTCGATCCATATCGAGGAGTTTGAGATCGCCGCGCGTGACACGAAATTGGGTCCCGAAGAAATCACGCGCGACATTCCCAATGTCGGCGAAGAAGCGCTCCGTAACTTGGACGAGGCGGGCATTGTGGCCGTCGGCGCCGAGGTGACCGCAGGCGACATCCTCGTCGGCAAGGTCACGCCGAAGGGTGAAAGCCCGATGACGCCGGAAGAAAAACTTCTACGCGCCATTTTCGGTGAAAAAGCCTCCGACGTTCGCGACACCTCTTTGCGCGTCCCGCCGGGCGACACCGGCACGGTCGTGGAAGTGCGCGTCTTCAACCGCCATGGCGTGGATAAGGACCAGCGCGCGCTTCAGATCGAGCGTGAGCAAATCGACGCGCTGATGACGGATAAGGAAGACGAGCTCGCCATTATCGAGCGCGACGCCTATTCTCGTCTGCGCGATCTTCTCATCGGTCAAAAAGCCGTGGCGGGCCCGAAGGGCTTCTCCAAAGGCGAGGTCACATCCGACGCGCTCAACGATGTTGAAGCCGAGGAAATGTGGAAAATCGCGCTTGAGGATGAAAAAGCGCAGGCGGATGTCGATGCGGTGAAATCCGCCTTGGATGAAAGCCGTCGCCTCATCGAAGCGCGCTTCGCCGACAAAGTGGACAAGGTTCAGCGCGGCGATGATCTGCCGCCTGGTGTGATGAAAGTGGTCAAAGTCTTCGTCGCGGTGAAGCGTAAGCTGCAGCCTGGCGACAAAATGGCCGGCCGTCACGGCAATAAGGGGGTCATCTCGCGCATCAACCCGCTAGAAGACATGCCGCACCTTGAGGACGGAACGCCGGTCGACATTGTGTTGAATCCGCTCGGCGTGCCGTCGCGGATGAATGTCGGACAGATTCTGGAAACGCACCTTGGCTGGGCGTGTTCGGGCGTCGGTAAGATGATCGACGATTCGCTGAAAGCTTATCGCCGCAATGGCGATGGCGAGGCGCTTCGCGGGGCCTTGTCAGCCGCTTATGGCGACGGCGAGGAATTGCCCGATTCCGAGGCTGAATTGGCCGAGTTGGCCGGAAACGTCACCAAAGGCGTGCCGATCGCAACGCCGGTGTTTGACGGCGCAAGCGCCGAGGATATCGACGCCATGCTGGTCAAGGCCGGTTTCGACACGTCGGGGCAGTCGCGCGTCTATGACGGTCGCACGGGCGAGCAATTCACCCGCGACGTCACGGTCGGGTACAAATACCTGCTGAAACTGCACCACCTCGTGGACGACAAAATCCACGCGCGCTCCACCGGCCCGTACTCGCTTGTCACGCAGCAGCCGCTGGGCGGTAAAGCGCAGTTCGGCGGTCAGCGTTTCGGTGAAATGGAGGTCTGGGCGCTTGAAGCCTATGGCGCCGCCTACACCTTGCAGGAAATGCTGACGGTGAAATCGGACGACACGGCCGGCCGCGCCAAAGTCTATGAGGCCATCGTGCGCGGAGACGACAATTTCGAAGCCGGTATTCCAGAAAGCTTCAACGTGTTGATCAAGGAAATGCGTTCCTTGGGACTCAATGTAGAGTTGATGGAAGCCGACGACCCAGATGCGGAAGGGGCCTAGCGCCCTTTTCGTTTTCGACGCCTTATTTTTTCCGCCGGCTAGGACGCTGGCCGGCGGGCCGCCCCCAAGGGAGACTTCTCAGGCATGAGCCAGGAAATCACCAACCTCTTTAATCCCAACGCCCCCGCCCCGAATTTCGAGGCGATTAAGATCGCGATCGCTAGCCCGGAGCAGATCCGGCAATGGTCGTCCGGCGAGATCAAGAAGCCGGAAACGATCAATTATCGGACCTTCAAGCCCGAGCGCGACGGCCTGTTCTGCGCTCGGATCTTCGGTCCGGTGAAGGATTATGAATGCCTTTGCGGCAAGTATAAGCGCATCAAATATCGCGGCGTCGTCTGTGAGAAATGCGGCGTTGAGGTCACCCTGGCGCGCGTTCGGCGCGAGCGCATGGGGCATATCGATTTGGCCGCACCGGTCGCGCACATTTGGTTCTTAAAATCCTTGCCGTCCCGCATCTCGCTCATGCTCGACATGACGCTGAAAGATGTGGAGCGCGTGCTGTACTTCGAAAGCTACATCGTCACCGAGCCGGGCCTGACCCCGCTTGAGCCGAAACAGCTCCTCACCGAAGAGGAGTATATGGAGGCGCAGGACGAATATGGCGAAGACAGCTTCACCGCCCTGATCGGCGCCGAAGCGGTTCGCGAGCTCCTTATGAATATCGATCTGGAGCAGACGGCGGATACGCTGCGCGAAGAGCTCGCCGAAGCGACCGGCGAATTGAAGCCGAAGAAAATCGCCAAACGTTTGAAGATCGTTGAGAGCTTCCTGCAATCGGGCGCCCGCCCCGAATGGATGATCTTGACCATCGTTCCTGTGATCCCGCCGGATCTGCGTCCGCTGGTCCCGCTGGATGGCGGCCGCTTTGCGACCTCGGATCTCAATGATCTTTATCGCCGCGTGATCAACCGGAACAATCGCTTGAAGCGCCTGATGGAGCTGCGCGCGCCGGACATCATCATCCGTAACGAAAAGCGGATGTTGCAGGAATCGGTCGACGCTCTGTTCGACAATGGCCGTCGCGGCCGCGTCATCACCGGTACGAACAAGCGCCCGCTCAAATCCCTGTCCGACATGCTGAAAGGCAAGCAGGGCCGGTTCCGCCAAAACTTGCTTGGCAAGCGCGTCGATTATTCTGGCCGGTCCGTCATCGTGGTCGGCCCGGAACTGAAACTGCACCAATGCGGCCTGCCGAAGAAAATGGCGTTGGAGCTGTTCAAGCCCTTCATCTATTCGCGCTTGGACGCGAAGGGCCTCGCCGGCACAGTGAAGGCGGCCAAGAAATTGGTCGAGAAGGAAAAGCCGGAAGTTTGGGACATTTTGGAAGAAGTGATCCGCGAACACCCGGTTATGCTGAACCGTGCGCCGACCCTGCACCGTCTGGGTATCCAAGCGTTTGAACCGAAGCTGATCGAAGGCAAGGCCATCCAGCTGCACCCGCTGGTCTGCGCGGCGTTTAACGCGGACTTTGACGGCGACCAGATGGCGGTCCACGTGCCGTTGAGCTTAGAGGCTCAGCTTGAGGCTCGCGTGCTCATGATGTCGACGAACAACATCTTGTCGCCTGCGAACGGCAAACCGATCATCGTGCCGTCGCAGGATATTGTCCTAGGGCTCTACTACGTCTCGATCGAAAAAGAGAACGAGCCGGGCGAAGGCATGGCCTTTACCGATATTGGCGAGTTGGAGCATGCGTTGCAAACCGGCGCGGTGACCCTGCACGCCAAGATCAAAGCGCGCTTCCGCTCTTATGACGCCGACGGCAATCCGACGATGAAAACCGTCGAGACGACGCCGGGTCGTATGATGATCGCCGAATGCTTGCCGAAGGACCCGCGGGTCGGACCGGAATTGGTCAATGAGCTGATGACCAAGAAGGCGGTCGGCAAGCTGATCGACACCGTCTATCGAAATTGCGGTCAGAAGGCGACCGTTCTTTTCTGCGACAGCGTGATGGCGCTAGGCTTCAAGGAAGCGGCTCGGGCGGGCATTTCATTCGGCAAGGATGACATGGTTATCCCCGAAGCCAAGCAGAAGCTGGTCGACGAAACCCGCAGCCAGGTCTCCGAGTATGAGCGTCAATACGCGGACGGTCTGATCACGCGCGGCGAGAAGTACAACAAAGTCGTCGACGCTTGGTCGACCTGTACGGACAAAGTCGCCGACGCGATGATGGATGCGGCCGCGACGCCGGCGGTCGATGAAGAAACCGGTCGTTCCGAAGAGAACAATTCGGTCTTCATGATGGCCCATTCCGGCGCCCGCGGATCGAAAAACCAGATGAAGCAGCTCGCCGGCATGCGCGGCCTTATGGCCAAGCCGTCGGGCGAAATCATCGAGACGCCGATCGTGTCGAACTTTAAAGAGGGCCTCACGGTTCTCGAGTATTTCAACTCCACTCACGGGGCACGTAAGGGTCTGGCGGATACGGCGTTGAAAACGGCGAACTCCGGCTATCTCACGCGACGCCTGGTCGACGTGGCGCAGGATTCCATCGTTACGGAAGACGATTGCGGCACCGACAAAGGCATTACGTTGGGCGCGGTCATGGACGGCGCGGAAGTCGTGGTGTCCTTGGGCGACCGCATTCTGGGCCGCACGACGGCGGAAGACGTAAAGCATCCGTCGACGGGCGAAATCATTGCGCCGTCCAACACCTATATCGAAGAAGAACTGTCCGCGCGGATCGATGAGATCGGCGTCGACACGGTCAAAGTACGCTCGGTGCTGACCTGTGAGACCAAGAACGGATGCTGCGCGTCTTGTTATGGTCGTGATCTGGCGCGCGGCACGCGGGTGAATACCGGTGAAGCCGTGGGCGTCATCGCTGCGCAGTCGATCGGCGAACCCGGCACGCAGCTGACCATGCGGACCTTCCACATTGGCGGCGCCGCGCAGGTGGCCAATGACAGCTCGGTCGACGCCGCTTTTGACGGCGAGATCAAGTTCGAAAACGCCGCCGTCGTGGAGCGTGAAGACGGCAGCTTGGTTGTTGTCGGTCGTTCCATGGAAGTGAAACTGGTCGATGCGGACGGACGCATCCGTCAGACCTTCAAGCCGCCCTATGGCAGCCGCCTGAAGGCGAAAGAAGGCGCATCGGTCAATCGCGGCGAGCGTTTGGCCGATTGGGATCCTTTCGCAACGCCGATCATCACGGAAAGCGCCGGTAAAGTGAAGTTCGAGGATCTGATCGACGGGCTCACCACGCGCGATGAAACGGATGAAGCAACCGGCATCGCGTCGAAGGTCTTGGTGGATTGGCGCTCGAACGCCAAGAACGCTGACCTAAAACCGTCCGTCGTTTTGGTCGATGACGAAGGCGAGGTGGTCAAGCAAGCCTCTGGCGCTGAAGCGCGCTATCAACTCCCGGTGGACGCTATTTTGTCGGTCGCCGAAGGCGATGAGGTGAAGCCGGGCGATATGGTCGCGCGGATCCAGACCGGCGGCGCGACGACCCGCGATATTACGGGCGGTCTGCCGCGCGTGGCGGAATTGTTCGAAGCGCGG
>JBCCMB010000052.1:0-17803 GCA_039026555.1 Pseudomonadota bacterium | reverse complement strand
GCGAAATATTTCTGGTGCGTGCGCATGGAGAGGGTGATCACTTCGGCCGGCAAATCCAGAAACTCCGGATCCATCTCGCCCATCACCACCACGGGCCATTCGGCGAGGCCGGCGACCTCTTCTAAAAGCCCAGGATCGTCGACCAATTCGAGATTTTGCGCCTGACACAGCGTTTTGGCCTCGTGCGCAATGATCTCCTTACGCTCTTCCCGGTCGAGGATGACATGCCCCTCGCCTTTTAGCGCCTGTTCATAGTCCTCAAACCCTCGCACTTTGAAAGGCCCGCGCCCCATGACGCGGTGGCCTTCGGTTTCATTACCGGATGCGATCCCATCCACCTCAAAAGGGACGATCTCACCGTCAAACGTACACAAAATCCGCTGTAGGGGCCGCACCCAGCGTAAATCCTGCTCGCCCCACCGCATGGATTTGGGCCAATGAAAACTGCGGACGATCTCGGGAACGACCTCGGCGATGATGTCCGTCGTGACGCGGCCCGGCTTTTCGATCACAGCAACGTAGATTTCGCCCTTTTTGTCTTCGCGCGTTTGGGCTTGATCGATGCTGGTGAGGCCCGCGCCGCGCAGAAAGCCGGCAATGGCTTTTTCCGGCGCATCCACGCGCGGGCCTTTGCGTTCCTCGCGCACATCGGCGGATTTGATCGGCAGCCCTTCCGCCACCGCTGTTAGACGTCTCGGCCCAGACAATCCCGTCACCGCTTCGGGCATGACGCCCGCTTCGGTCAGCTTGTCGGTGAGCGCGCGCGCTAGATCGGCCTGCGCCTTGGCCTGCATGCGCGCGGGAATTTCCTCGGTGAAGAGTTCAAGCAGAAGCTGGGGCATCGAATTTTTAAGCGCGGTTGGAGACGAAAATGACTATCGCGTGACGCTAATAGAGATGGATTGCAATTCGCGCCACCCGCCAGCCGCCGACGGATCGTCTTTCTCCGCAGAAATCGCATCGTTCAAGAACGTGTTTTCGGCCTGCTTGAACACCAATTGAACGTCCGCACCCGAGCGCAACATGTCGCGCATGTCCACAAATGCTTTGGACGACAAGGTGCACATCGTCTCCATAAAGGGCTGCACCTCTTCTTCCGGCGCAAAGCGAAACTGGCCGGCGGGTCCATCGCCGCGCGTGCCCAATTTCAACCGAATGCGCCCCGAGCAAATCCGACGTGGAACCACGCCTTCCGCCTTGTCGCGCTGAAACACCTCGCCAAACAGCGACAATTCCTCGCCGGCGCCGGCGCCGAGATTGACCGTCTCGGTCACTTGCAGCGTACGGAAGGTGAAGATGGAGGGGTCCACCTTTTGGGCGGTTTGGGGCGCGGATGCGGTATCGGCCATGATAAGGCTCTTATCTCGTTCGTGTTAGCGTCGCGGATTGCTCAAAGCTTACTATGGGCTCCGTCGCACAGAGGTGAATTGCTCGACTGCTTGCAGGCGCAGAAGAATAATTTGCCGTCCTTATCCGCCTTGTAAGGCAAGGGCGTAAATTCCGTGCCGGCGTGCGATCCATCGCAGAAGGGCTGTTTGGCGGATTTCCCGCAAGAGCACCAGAAATAAGTTTTGCCCTCTTCGACGTCGACCGCAAGCGGTGTGTCGCCGGCGATTTCAGGTTGTCCCGTCATATCGTCCTCCTCCGCGCATTAAGCGTCGTGTTCAGCCCAGGCTTGAGCAGACCCCTTAGCCATATCACGAACTCGGGCGATAAAGCTCTGCCTTTCGGTAGGTGAGACGACGCCGCGCGCGTCCAGCAGGTTGAAAATATGGCTCGCTTTGAGCGCTTGCTCGTAGGCGGGTAACGCCAGGCGCACATCTTCCGACAGAAGCCTTTTCGCCGCCGTCTCGCAATCGGCGAACGCGCGTTGCAGCGCCTCGACGTCCGCATGCTCGAAATTATAGGCTGATTGCTGTTTCTCATTGTCCAGAAAAACGTCGCCATAGCTTAAAGGGTGGGCGCTGTCGGGATCATTGTAAGGAAGATTATAGACGTTATCGATGTCGAACACATACATCGCCAATCGCTCCAACCCATACGTCAGCTCGCCGGAGACGGGGCGCACATCCAAGCCGCCGACCTGCTGGAAATAGGTGAATTGAGAGACTTCCATCCCGTCGCACCACACTTCCCAGCCCAGCCCCCAGGCGCCGACGGTCGGGTTTTCCCAATCATCTTCAACAAATCGGATGTCGTGGATCTCCGAGTCGACGCCAATGGCGTAAAGGCTTTCCAAATAGAGGTCTTGCAGATCCTTGGGGTTGGGCTTCAGGATGACCTGGAATTGATAATAATGCTGAAGCCGGTTCGGGTTCTCACCATAGCGCCCATCCGTCGGACGTCGCGACGGCTGGACGTAAGCGACATTCCAGGGTTTGGGTCCCAGGGCCCGCAACGTCGTCGCCGGGTGCAAAGTCCCCGCCCCCACTTCCATGTCGTAAGGCTGCAAAATGGCGCAGCCCTTGTCGCCCCAATAGGCTTGAAGCGTTAAGATGAGATCTTGGAAGGATTTCGGGGTGGAAACTGACATAAACGCACGTCTTTCAAAAACGCGCGGACGCTATCGCCGGCGATCGCAGCAATCAAGAGAGAGCGGCGCTATCGGCCTTTGCGAAGCTGCCTCGCCAGCATCCAAGGGTCGATCCGATAAGCGAGGTATACGCCGCCAACCAGCGCCGTCAGCGTATACACCAAAAAGAGCGTGTTCTGATCCATACCCGGCAAAATGTGCCGAGACCCGTTAACGCGTCGTTACCGATGCGTACGCCACCAAAGAACGGAGAAAAGAGAGGTCAGCGCGATTGCGGAAGCAAGGCCGCCAGAACCATCAAACACCCTATAAGGGACAGACTTTGAACCAAGATCTGCATATTTTAAATCATCGCACATCTCAGTAAGTGTCGCGTTAAGCACGTGTTTAAAGATTAATCATTTCGGTCAGTCTTCTTTTTATAGTCTTTCAGACGCCGCACGACCGCCTCTTCAGCTGCGTCCGCCGCCTTGTTGCGCTTAGCGCGGACGCGAGAGCGCCAGGCCGGCGATAAGAAAAAGCCGATCAGCGCCAACACCAAGGCGAAAAAGATGATCTTACCCATTCGGCGTCTCCTTCATCGACATGTCCAACAAACTCAGCGCCAGTCTAAAGGCCCGCCGCGCAACACAGCTTCTGTCCGCTCGGACACCATGCCGCCAGGCGCTTGGTACAAATTCACACCTTGATATAGAACGACGTCGCCTTTTCGCAGCCCCTTGCGCGCACGAATGAGCACGCGTTTCGCCGCCTTTCCTGGCGAGGTGAAAATCGGCAGCACTTCGATCTCCCCCGCACGCGTATGCAAAAACGCCAAAATGTCCGCTAAAGCATGCGCGCGGTGAATGAGCGTTATGCGCCCCTTAGGCTTCGTCGTGTGAAGCAAAAACTTGATCCAGGCGTCGAGAGGCGCGTCCGCTAAATAGGCGTCCTCCCGTCCAGGCGATGGCGGCTTCACGGCCTCGCGATCGAAATAGGGCGGATTGGCGAAGCTCTGGTCGAAGACGTTTTCAAGCTCGGCCGAACGATGGCCGATATCGCCCGACCAGATTTCAGCGCGGCCTTCGAGCTTCGAGTATTTGGCGCTGCGACGCGCCAATTCCGCCATGCGGGCGTCCCGCTCTAATCCCACAAAACGAGCTTCCGGCAAGCGATAAGCGGCGCACAACAAAGCCGCGCCGGCGCCCGTCCCCGCTTCCAGCAAGCGTGCGCCGGGCGCCGCTTCGAGGCTCGCGGCGAGCAATACAGCATCCATGCCTGCGCGATAACCTTCGGTCGGCTGAATGATCGTCACCGCGCCGTCGAGGAAGGCGTCTTGTGTCACCCCAGCACTTGGAGCGGGCTCATTCATCCGGCAAGCTCCTCAACACCAGACGTGCGGCGGCGGCGCGATCGTCTGGCACCAGTATCCGACGTGGAAAAGCGCCTATCGACCCCTCCACTGCAGAAATATATTGATCGGCGACGAAAGGCTCGCAATCCGCTTCTTCTAGCAGCGACAGCGCGTAGCTCAATCGCACTGGGTCCGTGGTGCGTAAAACTTCAATCATGTTCGCGACATCGTGACACGATGGCGCCCCGTCATGCATCTCTTATTTCTTGACCGGTGTTTCTGTGGCGGAATATCTTCACCGCTCGATTGAAAGAGCGGCGTGATCGCCGCCTCGCCGTCATTATGTGTTGTTCGCTAAGGGGTTTCACTTGGCCGTATCCGCCGAGGTCCAGCAAAACAAGCCCCGCAAGGCGTCTGAAAACGGCGCGATGTCCGGCACGCCGTTAGACCGCCTCCACACCTTGCTGAATGACGATTTGGCGGAAGTTGAACGCCTGCTCGCGGATCGCGCGGCGAGCCCCGTTGCGACCATACCCGACATGTCCGGCTATCTCATCGACGCCGGCGGCAAGCGTTTGCGCCCCATCGTGACGCTCGCGGCGGCGAAAGCGGCCAGCGGAGACCGCACGATTTCCGACGGGGGCGCGGCGATAAAGCTGGCCGCCGCGGTCGAGTTCATCCACACCGCCACATTGCTGCATGACGACGTCGTCGACGACAGCGATTTAAGGCGCGGAAAGGCGGCGGCGAAGAATCTCTGGGGCGCGTCCGCCAGCATTCTGGTCGGCGATTTCCTGTTCGCGAAATCCTTCACCTTGATGGTGGAAACGGAGTCGTTGAAGATTTTGGACATTCTCTCCACGGCGGCGACCGTCATCGCCGAGGGCGAAGTGCGACAATTGTCGGTGATGGGGCGCACGGATGTAGCCCGCGACGAGTATATGGCGATCGTTGAAGCGAAAACTGCGGCCTTGTTTGAAGCGGCGGCGCGCGCCGGAGCGATCGCAGCAGTCGGCGAAGGCCCGACCTCGGACGCGCTCGGCGAGTATGGCCGCCGTTTGGGCCGCGCATTCCAATTGGTCGACGACGCGCTTGATTATGGCGGCGCAACAGCTGTGATCGGCAAATCGGTTGGTGATGATTTCCGAGAAGGCAAACTTACCCTACCCGTCCTTGTCGCGCGCGAGCGCGCCAGCGAGGAAGATAAAGCGTTTTGGGAACGCGCCTTAGACGTTTCGCGCCAGACGGAAGAGGATCTGCCGCGCGCGATTGCGTTGATCCGAGCGACCGGCGCTGTCTCTGCAACGCTAAAGGCCGCGCGAGAAGAAGCCACGCAGGCGAAAAAATCACTGCTGGGCCTCTCCGAAACTGCGGCGCGCGACGAATTGGCGCTTCTGGCGGATTACTGCGTCGACCGCGCGTTCTAAGCTTTAAGCGATCAACCCCGTCGTAAGCGCCGCACGGCGGATACGCACATGAACCCATGCGCCCATCAGCGTCACGCCGATAAAAATCACCAAACCAGCCTCTCCGCCGATTGCGGCGGCCGCAAATCCCAAGGCCGCGCAATTGGCGGCGAACACCCAATGCGCCATCGACATCTGCCAATGCTTCAGTCCCGCTTTTAGCGCGATTTGATAGACGTGGTCGCGATGCGCCTCGAACAACCGCTCTCCGCGACGCGCACGCCAGATCAACGTCAAAAAGACGTCCACCAGAAATGGCGACAAGACGATAAGCGGAACAAACATCATGTCCGGCCGGGCGCGGACCAAAAGCAAAGACGCGGTGCCCAGCCCAGCTGCGACGCAAAAGGCGCCCGCATCGCCAGCGAACAGTTTTCCCCGCACATTCCAAACTAAAAAGCCCCACAGCGCGCCCACCATCGCGCCGCAAAACATTAATAACTCTAATTCCCCCGCCAGCGTTGCCGCGCCCGCCAACCCCATCGCGGCGAAAGACGCCATGCCCATCGCCAATCCATTGGCGCCGTCCATAAAATTGACGGCGTTCATGAGGACGATCAGCCAAATTATCGCAAAAAAACCGCTAACTAAGGGCGAAAGTTCACGTATTCGATCAAATCCTGGCGCCAGCGTCTCGGCACGGACGCCCGCGGCCGCCAGGCCGCAAGCGATCAGGATCTGAAGCGCCAATTTAACCCGCGGGGGTAAATCCCACACATCGTCTGCAAAGCCGAGCAGCAGCGCCGCCACTGCACCGAGCGAGGCCGCAAGAATCATAAGATCTGGCGGAGTTGTGCGAAAAACGAAGACCAAAGAAAGAGCCATGCTGAGCGCAATGGCGAGACCGCCAGATGTCGGCGTCGGGCGGGGTTGATCCTTGCGCGCGCCATCGGGCGCATCGCGCGGTCCAAATGCAATCACAAGCCGACAAAGCGCGGCGGCGACGACAAACGCGATAAGGGCCGCAATCGGAAGATCATTCAGTGAGATCATACGTTCGGGCGATAACCGAGAGGACTCAAAAGGTCAAAGACGCTCGGGCTGCGCCGCCACACTCCCGCGCAACTTGCTCGCGCAGACCCACCATTTCGACTTCTTTTTAGCGATGGCGGAAGCCGCGTTCTGAGCGGCGTCTTCGGTCTCAAAAATCCCAAAACACGTCGCGCCGCTGCCGGACATGCGGGACAGTAAAACGCCGTCTTGGCTTTCAAGCGTCGCCAAAACCTGTTTGATCGGCGAGCTGAGGGTCGTCGCCGCTGGTTCTAGATCATTCCGTCTCGCCTGCAGCGCTTTGACGAATTCAGCGATGCTGCGCTCAGAGCTATACTCAGGCGATGGCGCTTCTTTGAAGCTCGCCCCACCGCGCAACTTGTCGAACCGTTTGTAGACGGCCTCCGTCGACACCGCGACGCCTGGATTGGCCAACACTATCGGAAGGTCTGGCGCGGCGGCAGCGCTCAGCATTTCGCCCGTTCCACGCATCACAGCCGGCTGAGCGCGAAAACACGCCGGCGTGTCCGACCCGAGATCGGCCGCTAGCGCTTCCAGAGCTGCATCGGCGAATCCCAATTCCCACAATTGGTTGAGCACGCGCAACGTGGCCGCCGCATCGGCGGACCCGCCCGCAATTCCCGCAGCGGTGGGAAGCGTTTTATGCAAGCCCAAAGACGCGCCAACGCCGCTCAAACCCGCCGCTTCGCGCAACGCATAGGCGGCTTTGAGCACCATATTGTTCGGTTCGTTGCGCAGCGCGCCGGCGCCTGGCCCGTCCAAGCTCATTGAAATGTCCGCCGCCGGTCGCGCTGAAATGCGATCCGCCGCACGCGTATCGGCGAACATGACCAAACTATCGAGCGGATGCCGGCCATTGCCGCGCGGCGGGCCAACTTCGAGATAAAGATTGACTTTCGCTGGGGCCCAGGCGCTCGACAAATTCGCCAGATCTCGCCTCATCGCGCTTATCCCGCCCTCGGCCGTCTACTGCGCGTCGGAGACCTGCGGCGGCGTATCCGCCGCAAGCGTCTGCACCAGTGGGGCGTCGAGGCCGGCGTCGAGCTTGAGTTCAACTGACGCGACAAGCTCCGCTTCTGCTTCCAAAGTCAGCACACGGGCCCATTGAAACCGCGCTTCGTCGCGCCGTCCCACGCGCCAGTAAGCGTCGCCAAGATGATCATTGATGGTGGGGTCGGCTGGATCCAATTCCGCCGCCTCCTCCAAATAACGCACCGCTTCGGCGTAGCGACCCAGTCGGTAATAGGCCCAGCCCAGACTGTCGACGATATAGCCGGCGTCGGGCCTCTGGTCGACGGCGCGTTTGATCAGTTGGAACGCTTCTTCGATGTTCTCGCCGCGATCGACCCATGAATAGCCGAGATAATTCAACACCTCAGGCCGGTTGGGCGATAATTCTAGCGCGCGCAGAAGATCCGCCTCCGCCTCCGGCCATCGTTCAAGGCGCTCGCGCGCCGCGCCGCGGGCGAACATGACGCGCCAATCTTCTCGCCCTTCGGCCGCGTCCGCCTTCACCACCTCGTCGAACAAGGCTTCGGCTTCTTCATAGCGTTCGACAGACCGATAAAGATCGGCCAATTGCATTTGTAAATCACGACCGGGCTTCTCTTTAAGCGCATCCGCAGCGACGTTGAGCGCCTCGTCATTGCGTTCTAGACGGCGCAAGAGCCAAGCCTGTTGGGCGCGCGAAGCGGCGAAGAAAACAGAATCGGCTGGGACCGGATCCAGCACTTCGAATGCTTCCTCATAACGTTCGCCACGTTCCAAAGCGTCCGACAAGAGATTGCGCGCCACATCTAAGTCCGGATCAAGCGCCAGCGTGAGGGTGAAATAAAGGCCGGCGAGATCAGAATTCGTCTGCGCCGCTAACGCGGCCGCCGGGCCGTAAATGCTGAACGCCGCGCCTTGGGCCGGCGTTAGGCGCACAGCGTCCGCACCGTCTTCAGATGCGATCGCTTCAGCGGTGCGCTCAACCAACGGATTTTCGCCCATGTCACTTCGAAAGCTCTCAACGATTTGCGCGGCGCCGTCGGTGTCCCCTGATGTTGCGCGCAGTCTGGCGTAAGCGTCGACCGCGATAGGCAAACGCGCGCCCGTGCGCCATGCGTCTTCAAATCGCGACACGGCCGCTTCATCCCGACCCAAGCTCGAAAGGATCAGCGCTTGATTGTAGAGATTAATGCCATCCAGCACTGCGGCACCGTCGCTACGCGTCAAACGCGCTGCGGCCGCGTCCAGATCTCCAAGCGCCATATCGGCCCACGCCGCAACGCCGCGCGCAATGATGCGGTTGAAGGGGCCAAGATCGCCGGCGTCCAATTGCGCACGCGCCGCTGCGTAATCGCCATTGCGAAACTCATCCACCGCCAAAGACAATCGCGCGATGGGGGCCGCGTCCAGTTCTTCCGGTCCGGCGCTCTTTGCAAGCTCGATGGCTTTTTCTGCATCGCCCGCCAGCAACGCAGAAAAAGTCGCGCGCTCCAACAAGACGCCGTCGCCCGGGTCGCGTTCAAAGGCGCGTCCATAAAACAGCGCTGCGGCCGAAGGATCGTTTGTGAGTCCTGCAAAACGCGCCGAAAGGAAATCGCCATATTGCTGCGCCGCAGGCGGCTTCGCCGGCGTCATCAGCAGGAAAGCGTCAACTCCGTCTAACTTACTGACATAGTCGTCTTGCGAGGCGCAGGCGCCGAGCGCCAAGCCAGCCGCGAGGACCGCCGACAAATGTGTCTTTTTCATACGCTCATCATGACTGGCTGCCCTTAACGCTTCAACACGTTAAAGCGGCTGAACTTTCATTTACATGAAGAAAGATCAGCAGATCTCTAGGAAAAGAGCGCGCAAACCAAGCTACGCCCTCAAAGGAGCGGGTATTTCACCGTCTTTACATGTTAGGGTAGTTCGGGCCGCCGCCGCCTTCCGGCGTGGTCCAATTAATGTTTTGATTCGGATCTTTAATGTCGCAGGTTTTGCAATGGACGCAGTTTTGCGAGTTGATCTGAAAGCGTTTGGAGCCGTCCGGCTCCTCCACCCACTCATAAACGCCCGCCGGACAATAGCGATTTGAGGGGCCTGCATAGACTTGCAATTCGCTGGCGTTTTGCAGAGCTTCATCGCTCAGTTTTAGATGGATGGGCTGATTTTCCTCATGATTCGTCGCCGAGTAGGAGACGTTGGTCAATTTGTCGAAGGACAAAACGCCGTCGGGTTTTGGATAATTGATCGGTTTAAACTTCGCCGCCGGCTGCAGGCTGTCCGCATCCGACTTTCCGTGGCTCAGCGTGCCGAAGGGCGACCAGCCGCCTAGCAAGGTGGTGCACCACATCTCGAAACCGAACATAGGAACGCCTAAAGTAGTGCCGCACTTAGACCATAGCGGTTTGACATTGCGGACCTTCTTCAACTCTTTGGCGACCCAGCTTTTATCATAAGCGTCTTGATAGCCAGCAAGCTCGTCGCCTTCGCGACCGGCCTGGACAGCCTCAAAGGCTGCTTCCGCGGCCAACATGCCCGTTTTCATCGCATTGTGCGTGCCTTTGATGCGAGGCACATTCACAAAACCTGCTGAGCAGCCAATCAGCGCCCCGCCTGGGAACGCAAGTTTCGGCACGGATTGGTAACCGCCTTCAGTGATCGCTCGGGCTCCATAAGCGACACGCTTCCCGCCCTTTAGGAATTTCGCAACGTCGGGATGATGCTTGAAGCGTTGGAACTCGTCATAAGGCGAGATGTAAGGGTTCTTGTAGTTAAGGTGCACCACGAAACCAACGGAGATGTAATTGTCGCCAAAATGATAAAGAAATGAGCCGCCGCCTGTGGAATTGTCGAGCGGCCAGCCGAATGTGTGCTGCACATAGCCCGACTTAAAATTCTCGTCAGGAACCTGCCAAAGCTCTTTCAGTCCGATGCCGTATTTTTGCGGGCTTTTGCCGGCGTCCAGATCGAACTGCTTGATGAGCTGTTTCGACAACGAGCCGCGCACGCCTTCAGCGAATAGGACATATTTGCCGTTCAGCTCCATGCCAGGCTCGAATCCCGGCGTCTGTTCGCCTTCCCGGCTGATTCCAGCAACGCCGGCGACAACGCCCTTCACCGAGCCGTCTTCGCGATAAGTTAGCTCGGAGGCGGCGAACCCGGGATAGATCTCAACGCCCATACCCTCGGCCTGTTCGGCGAGCCAGCGACAGACATTGCCCAAAGATGCTATATAGGCGCCATGGTTCTTAATCATGGGCGGAAATGCGAAAGACGGAAGCGAGACCGATCCTTCCTCTCCTAAAATGACGAACGCGTCTTTTACAACTTCCGTCTCCAAGGGGGCGCCCAACTCTTTCCAATTCGGGAAGAGTTCATTCATCGCTTTAGGGTCTATAACGGCGCCGGATAAAATATGTGCGCCGATCTCAGAGCCTTTCTCCAGCACGACGACTTCGATTTCGGATCCCGCGTCTGCAGCCAATTGCTTCAGCCGGATCGCCGCAGAGAGGCCCGCAGGGCCGCCGCCGACGATGACCACGTCGAAATCCATGGACTCCCGTTCCACTGCGTCAAATGCCATACTTCTCTTCTCCCGGCGCGGACTCGCCGCCGCGCTAATTAAATCTCTATATTGCACCGACGCTTAGCGCACGCCGCGTCGCAAAAAAAGGACCACCCGGCGTTATGCCCCCTACTTCGCCCCCCTCAAGCGACGCGCTTTACCTAAAAAGTCTTGTCGATTGGTGGACGGATATGGGCGCGCCGGCCGATTTGTCCGGACACGTTGTAAACTCTGCCACAGGCGCCGCAGCGTCTGACAAGCCCAAAGAAGCGATGGTCGCCGCGACAAAAAAGCGCCCGCCGCCCGCCCCGAAGCGCGCGGCCGAAGACCCGGTCGGAGACGCCAAACGCGTGGCGTCCGCCGCCGATAGCCTTGCGGCGCTTAAGTCGGCGGTGGAGGCGTTTGACGGCTGCGACCTCAAACTCTCTGCGCGAAACACCGTCTTTGCGGACGGACAACCAGACGCCGACATTATGATAGTGGGCGAGGCGCCCGGTCGCGACGAGGATGCGGCGGGACTGCCCTTTGTCGGTCGATCGGGCCAATTGTTGGATCTGATGTTCGCAGCGATCGGCTTGTCACGCGCGAGCAATCTCTACATCACGAACATTCTGCCCTGGCGGCCGCCGGGCAATCGCAATCCCGAACCTGATGAAGTCGCGATCTGCCTGCCCTTCGTGGAACGTCAAATCGAATTGATCAAACCCAAATTGCTGATCACAGCTGGTAAGTTCGCGGCGCACTCCCTGCTGAAAACGAGCGAGGGCGTGATGCGGCTGCGGGGAAAGCGGCGGACTTATATGCATGACGGGCTGCCGTCGCCTATCCCGTGCTTACCAATACTGCATCCGGCCTATTTGCTTCGACGACCGCCGGATAAAAGCCGCGCTTGGTCGGACATGCTGACGATAGAGACCGTGGCCGAAGAGTTAGGCGCGAAACGCGACCTTCGGATCTAGGCGGCTCGCGCGATGGATGCGCCGCCGAGAAGCGCGGCGCAAAACGCCGCCCAATCCAGCGGCTTTCCAAGCGACTGGTCGAAACCCGCTTGCGCGCATCTGTCCTGAACGCCAGGCGTCAGGTCCGCCGTGCACGCCACCATACGCACCCAATTGCCTGCGCCGCGAATGAGCTCCGCCACCTCATAACCAGATTTGCCGGGCATATGCAGATCGAGGACGATGGCGTCGAACACGTCGGACTTGGCGGCGGCCCAAGCCGCATTGCCGTCCACGGCAAGCACCAACTCGCCGCCCCATGCTTGGATGACCGAGGTGAGCACTTGCGCGTTCGCCGGGTTGTCTTCTGCTACGAGGATGCGCAGCCCCTCCAACGGGGCGGGGCCTTCATCATCTTCTGCAGCCGACAGCGTTTGCGTCGTTTCGCTTGACGCTAAAGACAATTCAGCGGCTTCAACGTCCATCGAGATGCTGATCTGCGTCCCAGCGCCCAATTTCGACGTAACGTGAATATCCCCGCCCATAAGCTGGACGAGCTTATGCACTAGGGACATGCCAAGGCCAGTGCCGCCATAAGCGCGTTGAATTCCGGCGTCCAATTGTTTGAAAGGCTCAAAGATTTCCGCGACGCCCTCGGGCGACATTCCGATGCCTGTATCCAGAACGTTGATGACCAATCGACGCCTTGTTGCGATGTCCGCCGGCGCCACGCGCAATTCGCACCGAACGCCCCCCGCCTCAGTGAACTTGACCGCATTGTGCACGATGTTCACGAGGATTTGGCGTACGCGAACAGGATCAATCAAAAGTGCAGTCTCCGCCGCGCCGTCAAACAGACAATCAACTTCTAAATCTAGATCCTTGCTGTCCGCCAAAACAGAAAAATGTCGGCGGATCTTGTCGGCGATGTGCGCTAAATCGGTGGGTTCGGGGTGAATGTCCAAACCACCCGCTTCGATCTTCGCAGTGTCGAGCGCTTCATTGAGCAATTGCAGCAGATCCGACGCGCTGGACCGGATAATCTTAGTCATTTCCTCTGCGTCTTTCGCAACGCCGCCCAGGATAAGGTCCGTCGCGCCTATAATGCCGGATAGAGGCGTCCTGATTTCATGGCTCATGTGAGACAAAAAGGCGGACTTAATTGTGTGCGCTTTTTCCGCCTCCATGCGCAATTGATCTTGCTCCTGGACCGAGGACAAAAGCTTGAACTCGCTTTCGACGATGTCGGCGAAACATCTAAGCTTCGCACGCTCCATATGCGATAAGCGTCTCGGCTTCGGATCAATAATGCTGAGCGTTCCCCACCGAAATCCGGCGGCGCTGCGAATCGGCGCTCCTGCGTAAAAACGCGCGTGGGGTTCGCCAACCACCAAAGGATGGTCGTAGAAACGCTCGTCCAGCGCCGCGTTTGGGGTCTCAAAGACGTCTCCGTCGATTGAATGATCGCACAATGTCCAATTCTGGGAATCCTCATCGGGGCCCATTGCAAGCCGTGATTTAATCCATTGTCGCTGTCCGGCGATCAGAGACACTGACACGAGGGGGGCGTCCAACGCCTCAGAGACGAGCCAGATAACACGATCGAAAGCCTCTTGAGCGCCCGCATCCAATACGCCGGAAACGAGCAAATCCTTTAGACGATCGGCTTCCAATTGAGGGAGGTCTTTGGGGTCAAACACGCGCGTACGCCGCTTACAAAACTAAACAATCTCGCTAAAAATCGATCAAACAGATTACCAAAAAAACAACTCTAGATAGATTATTTGAATGCATGGATTGGATGCGTGACGTGGACGCCAAGGTTGGTTAAACGGGCTCCATGGCGCGCGCACCATTATCCATCATTATTCCAACGCTGAATGCGCAATCCTATCTGCCTGCCTGTTTGGAAGCTTTAACGCCCGGTCTTAGCACTGGGCTCATTCGTGAAGTACTGGTCTGCGACGGCGGCTCGCAGGACCACACGCTTGTGTGCGCCGGACAAGCGGGTTGCCGAATTGTCTCAGGATCCAGCGGGCGAGGTCGACAATTGCGCGCCGGCGGACACGCCGCTAAGGGCGATTGGCTCTTATTCATCCACGCCGATACGCGATTGGAGACGCGGTGGGCCGACGCCGTCCAATTACATATGTCCAGCGCGCCGGCAAAGGCGGCCAGTTTTGAACTCGCTTACGACAGCGACGCCCAGCATGCGCGCTGGTTGGAACGCAGGGTGGCGCTGCGCACGCGCTGGCTGGCCCTGCCCTATGGCGATCAAGGCCTTCTTATCTCGCGGGCGCTCTATGAGGAGATCGGCGGGTTTAAAGACCTCCCCCTGATGGAGGATGTCGACATTGTCCGGCGCATCGGTCGCGAAAGATTATCTCTCCTAGATTGCCGCAGCATTACGAGCGCCGACAAGTACGAGCGCGACGGATGGCGCAAACGCGCTTGGCGCAATTCATGGCTTGTGATCCGCTATTTTTTAGGCGCCAGTCCTAAAGATTTGGCCAAGCTTTATGACTAGCCCCAGCCTTCTGATCTTCGCCAAATCGCCGCGTATGGGCCTCGCCAAAACACGCCTCGCCCACGATGTTGGAAGGGTGGAGGCCGCGCGTTTGAACCGCATGTGCCACACCCGGGCGATCGCCTGCCGACGCGGCCCCTGGCGCACCCGGCTATGCGTCGCACCGGATCTCGATCTGCATGCGACGCATGGCGACTTGTGGCCCGCGAGCCTGGACCGGCGCGCGCAGGGCGGTGGAGATTTAGGCGCGCGGCTGATGCGCGCGGTCTTAGACGCGCCGCCCGGACCGCTTGTTTTGATCGGCACGGACGCGCCCGATATCGCTCCCGCCTTGATCCGACGCGCGTTCAAAGCGCTGCTCACCCACGACGCCGTGGCTGGACCGGCGGATGATGGCGGCTTCTGGCTGTTCGGCCTATCGCACGCTATGCGAAGGCGGCCCTCGCCCTTCGCCCAGGTGCGCTGGTCCACAGAGCACGCGCTCGCCGATGTTGTCGCCCGCCTTCCGCCCAAAGCGCGACTTTGCATTCTTCCAACTCTGATCGATTTGGACGATTCACACGCGCTCGCCGCATGGAAGCACACCAATAAACCCTAATTGTTCTTTACTTGTTCTTTTTATGTTCTATTCTCTGACCTTTGGTTAAGGCGGAGGGCTGAGCAGTGGACCAATCAAGCGCAGGCGGGTGCCAGGGCCCTGGGTTTCAAGTCGACGGGGCCAATGACGCCGCCGCGGCGGATTGGCGCAAACTCGCCCAGCAAGCGCGCGGCCGCGGCGCCGGCTCGAACGCGTCGGGTCGATATGAGCGCGTCCGCACTGAACCTTTCGACGATGGCTGGGCCGATGTCGATGACGACCTTCCGCCAATCCGCACGCAATCCTTTGTCGAGACAGCTAAAAGCGTCATCACCTACAACAAGTCGCCGGATCTGTCTTTTGACCGCACGATCAACCCCTATCGCGGCTGCGAGCATGGATGCATTTATTGTTATGCGCGGCCGAAGCACGCTTATTCTGGGCTGTCGGCGGGGCTAGATTTCGAAACGAAGATCTTTGTGAAAGACGGCGCGGCAGAACGGCTCAAGCAAGAATTGGGACGTCCGCGCTACCGCCCGCGTGCGATTGTGTTGGGCGGCGACACCGACATCTACCAACCTTTGGAGAAAGATCGCCGGGTTACACGATCTATCATGGAAGTGCTGAGCGCCTGCCGGCACCCATTCGGCTTTGTAACGAAGTCCGCCCTGGTCTTGCGGGATTTGGATTTGCTCGCGCCTTTGGCGGAGCAAGGCTTGGTGCGCGCCGCAATTTCACTGACGACGCTCGATCCACGCCTAGCACGCCGGATGGAGCCTCGCGCCGCAGCGCCGCATCGACGCTTGTCGACCATCAAAGCGCTCAGCGAGGCCGGCGTGCCCGTCACCGTCATGACCGCGCCGCTAATCCCAGCGCTCAATGACATGGAATTGGACGCCCTGTTAGAGGCAGCCGCCGAGGCGGGCGCCGTTTCCGCCGGCTATGTGCTGTTACGTCTCCCGATGGAGATTTCCGGCATGTTTCAGGACTGGCTCGCAACGCATTATCCCGACCGCGCGGCGCGCATAATGAAGCTCATCCGTGAGACACGCGACGGCAAGGATTATCAATCCGAATTCGGCGTCCGACAGCGTGGAACAGGTCCCTATGCGCGCCTCATTGCACAACGGTTTAACGCAGCATGCACGCGCTTCGGCCTTGATCGCAATCGACCGCCCCTCCGAACAGATTTGTTCCGGCCGCCGCCGCCCAAGACAGGCGCGGAACAATTGAACTTGTTTTGACTTTCTTAACCAAGCTTTCCAGCGAGTTAATTTAATCCATTGAATTTCAAGTGTTTAGACGCACGCGATTAGGGATGCGATTAGGAAATTATTTATCGGGGCGCCGTCTTTTTGGGAGTTCAAACGACACTTGAGGGCGGATGGAATGTCGAAGCTGGATTTTCCCAAAGACAATATTTTAATCGGCGATTGCATCGAGCTGATGAACGCGCTCCCAGAAAAATCCGTCGATTTGGTCTTCGCCGACCCGCCCTATAATCTGCAGCTGGGCGGAGACCTAACGCGCCCGGACAATTCCAAAGTCGACGCGGTCGATGACGATTGGGATCAATTCGAGAGTTTCGCCGCCTATGACCAATTCACGCGCGATTGGATGGCGGCCGCACGCCGCGTTCTTAAGGATGACGGAGCGCTGTGGGTCATTGGCAGCTATCACAACATTTTCCGCGTCGGCGCCACACTGCAAGATCTTGGCTATTGGATCTTGAACGACGTCGTCTGGCGCAAATCCAATCCCATGCCGAATTTCAAAGGCACGCGCTTTTCCAACGCCCATGAAACCCTGATTTGGGCGGCGAAATCGAAAGATCAGAAGCGCTACACCTTCAATTACGACGCGCTGAAATCGGCCAATGACGATATCCAGATGCGCTCGGATTGGACATTTCCGATATGCTCCGGCGGCGAACGTCTGAAGGACGACAACGGCCGCAAAGCGCATCCGACGCAAAAACCGCAAGCCTTGCTGCATCGGGTCCTGCTAGCGTCGTCCGAGCCTGGTGATGTGGTGCTGGATCCGTTTTTCGGCACCGGCACGACGGGCGCGGTCGCCAAACTCCTCGGCCGCCACTTTATCGGCTTGGAGAAAGATCCGGATTACGCCGCCATCGCCGAACGTCGGATTTCCAATGTCCGCACCGCCGACGCAGACGGGCTAAAAGTGACGCAAAGCAAGAAAAAAGAACCCCGCGTCCCGTTCGGCGCTCTAATCGAGCACGGTCTCTTACGGCCTGGCGACAGGCTTTACTGCCCCAAAGAGCGCCATATCGCCCGCGTCCGCGCCGATGGCAGTTTGGCGACCGGCGAAGTTTCGGGCTCAATCCACCGTATGGGCGCGCGCGTTCAAAATGCGCCGGCCTGCAATGGTTGGACCTTCTGGCACTATAAATCTGACCAGGGCTTGGCGCCGATCGACCTTCTGCGGCGCAAATTCCGCAGCGAAATGGGCCTCAACTAGCGCTCACCCAGACAAAGCCAGCGCCAGAACTTTCTTTCCGACGCTTGGAACGCCGGCGTCGGCAGCGTCGGGTTTGTTCACCCAAACGCCGTCGGGCCGCTCTCCTTTGAGCGTTCCCGACCAAACCTCCAGTTCCAATGCGAAATGCGTGAAGACGTGTCGCACGTCCCCCAATCGCGTCCAACCAGCATCGGCCGGCGCAGCGGCTAAGGCGTCGGGCGCGTCGCCCTCGGCCCAATCGCTGCCCGGCGGCATCAACATGCCGCCCAACAAGCCGGACGGAGGACGCCGCTCCAACAAGATCTCGCCTGCGTCCTCTAGAATGAACGCCGCCCCACGTCGCGTGGGCTTGGGCTTCTTCTTGGGTTTCGCGGGATAGGCCTCCGGCGCGCCCTCTAAG
>JBCCMB010000051.1:0-17833 GCA_039026555.1 Pseudomonadota bacterium | reverse complement strand
GTCAGGTGCGACCCCGTCACGCGCCCCTGCAGGCCGAGGCGCTGGGTTTCATAGGCCAGGGTTTCAATGTGGCGGCTCAGGGGGTCGTCGCTTTCATCACAGTGGATATCAACAAGGCGCGCCTGAACGCCTCTTGAGGCGAGTGTTTATCTGAGGTTCATGTTTGCGGAGACGCGATCACCAAGATCGTCAGAGCGCCTCGGCAGCGCGGTAACGGGCCAAGTCTTCCGCGTCGACGCCCCAGTCCTCAAAAGCGCTGTCAGAGTGTTCGCCAATGCCGGGAGGCGCGCCTTGAACCGCGCCTGGCGTACGCGAAAAACGCGGCGCGGGCGCCGGCTGGACAATCCCGAACTCTTCCACAAACGTTTCTCTAGCGGCATTATGCGCATGTTTGGGCGCTTCTTCCAGTGAAAGGACCGGCGCAAAACAGACATCAGTGCCTTCCATAATATCGCACCATTCGTCCCGGGTCTTTTGCTTCAAAATCGCCGCTAGCTTTTCAGACAAGTCTGGCCAGGACATACGGTCCATCTGCGCGGTGAATGCAGGATCATTGACGCCCGTCTTTTCCATTAGAAGCGCATAAAACTGCGGCTCGATCGACCCGATCGCGATCCATTTGCCGTCGGCGCATTCATAGGAATCATAAAAGTGCGCACCGCCATCGAGTAGATTTTCATCTCTCGCATCGGTCCAAAGCCCACCCGCCTTCATACCGTAAAACATAGCCATCAAGGACGCCGCGCCATCCGTCATAGCGCAATCAATCACCTGACCTTGACCGGATTTTTGCGCCTCCAGCATCGCAGCGCAAAGACCAAACGCGAGATAGAGCGCGCCGCCGCCAAAATCGCCAACTAAATTGAGCGGCGGCGACGGCGGTTGATCTTTCCGACCCATCGCGTGCAACGCGCCCGTCAAAGCTATGTAATTGATGTCATGGCCCGCCGCATGTGACAGCGGTCCAAACTGGCCCCAGCCCGTCATTCTGCCGAACACCAACTTAGGGTTTTTCGCAAGGACGACATCCGGGCCCAGCCCCAAACGCTCCATCACACCGGGGCGAAAGCCTTCAATAAGCGCATCCGCTTTTTCTAGAAGCGCCAGAGCCGCTTCCACACCCTCTGGCTTTTTGAGATCCAGCGCGACGGACCGACGCCCACGACTAATCAAATCCGTAGGGGACCCGCCCCGCGCGCCTTTACGATCAATTCGGATAATATCAGCGCCGAGATCCGACAAAAGCATGCCGCAAAACGGACCCGGTCCAATGCCCGCAAACTCGACAATTTTGAACCCGCTCAATGGTCCTTGCGCCATAGTTTTATCCTCTAGTCTTCGATTTGGATCGACAGCCTAAATGCTCTGACCGTCATCGACTTTGATATGGGCTCCGGTGGTGAACCGGGCGCCATCTGATGAGAGATACAAAATTGAGTCATTTAGACATTCGATATCCATCACCCGGCGGCGCGGCATGGATTTCAGCATCGCTTGACCTTTGTCGGTTTTCAGCCAGTCGGAATTAATCTCGGTCTCGATGAAGCCGGGACAAATCGCATTCACACATATGCCATAACGCGCCCATTCCCGCGCCAGACTCTCGGTCATCATCAGTACGGCTGCCTTGGACGTCGAATACGCGGTCTGCCCCGGCAATACGCGCAAGCCGGCGATCGAAGCGATTGTTACGACTCGTCCGCGTTGAGAGATGTCTTCGCCCGCGCCGATAAGACGCTTTGCGCCCTCGCGAGCCGTGAGGAAGACCCCGCGAACATTGACGTTCATCACTTTGTCGAAATCGTCCGCGGAGATGTCGACCGCCAGGCCCATCTGATCCAAGCCAGCGTTGCAAATGATCGTGTCCACAGCGCCAAACGCCGCCTGCGCCTCGTCATAGCAGGCAATGATGCTGGCCTCGTCTTCCACATCGCAGCCAATGGCGATGGCGTCTCCGCCGGATGATGTGATGTCGTCTACGAGCGTCTCTAGACGATCCTTCCGCCTAGCCGCCGCAACGACGTGCGCGCCCTCAGCCGCCATCAGTTTCGCAAAGTGCGCCCCTAGTCCGCTGGACGCGCCTGTCACCAGCGCCGTGCGGCCTTCTAATCGTTTCGACATCATTTCGCCTTCGCTAACACGCCGTTAATCGACTTGCGCCAGACACTAAAGATGTCGATTGGCCGTTCAAGGATTGTCCCAGGGGCACACATGAGAAGCTTCGATCCTCGTCCCCCTCTTAGCGTCTCCGTTGTCGCAGGCGATCAGGGCCGAGCTATTTTTCTTTGCGAAACGCTGCAGGATGTTGGGTTGGACGCGTGTGCGGCGGATTTCGCGAAGACAAGCGATGTTCTGCTGTTTGATCTTCATTCATGTCCGCCCGATTTGGCCGCCGAAATGGCTGAGCACGCCTCCACGCAAGATGGTCGCCGACCGCTAACGGCGGCGCTTGGTTTTTTTGACGCCGATGACGCTCAAGACCCGATTGTCGACATCAGGTTTTCCAGCGACGCGGCGCTTATCGCGGCCCCCATGCGGATTGAGTTCGCCCGCCGCGCCGCCACGCGTCGTGCGGAGGCCGAGCTTCGTCGCGAGAGCTTTGCGCGCTTTGGTTGCAAAACGCCGTCCGAGGCGGAGAATTCGTCCCGAAAAGTCTTATTCGTGGGCGACGCGAGCGCGCTTTTCCCAACACTTTCAAACGGCCTAGCGGACCAAGATCTCACGCTGACGGCAGCCTTTAGCACCTATTCCGCGTTTGACTTTCTTCACGAGGATCAATTCGCCGCCGTCATCGTCGATGGAGGCGCAGATTGGGTGCGCCCCGGCTCCTTCTGCGCCATGGTCCGCCGCAGCCCGTCACTCACCGAATTGCCAATCGCCGCGATTTTACCCGTCGGCGCGGACCTCGACGACGATTTGGCGACCAACGCCACCGACATGATCGAGGATGATGCGCCAACGCACGCCATGGTGCGCCAGATCGTCAATCTGATTGAAGACGCCGCCCCCACGCGGCGAGATTTGACCGCCCCCCAAGACGCAATTGCAGATGATCTAACCGCCCTGTTTTCGAGAGAATTCTTTGAGGACCATCTGGAACGGCAAATCGCTTGGTCGGAGACTTTCGGCCAACCGCTGACATTGGCCGCGTTTCGCTTGCGGGTCAGCCGAGACAAGGATGGCGGCCGCGACATCGCGCACGCAGCGCATGTCGTAAAATCATTGCTGCGGATGCAGGACGTCCCAACACGCTTGGACACTGATCTCATCGGCGTTTCCATGCCCGGAGCCACCTTCGCGGGGGCGCATGGCGCCGCGCGGCGTATCGCAGGCGTGCTGGACGTCACTGCTTTTGACGCCGGAGACGCCTCCCCCGCCGTTCAAGTCGGGGTGGATTGGCGCATTGTGGAACGACGGCGCGGACAAACAGCGCAGGAGTTTATTCGTTCAGCGCTTGAAGGCGGCCCATTCGAACGCGGCGTCGTCGCCGCCTAAGCGTTTTCCGTTTCCGGCAAAGCTCCCGACAACTCGGTCAACAGGCCTCGCACAGCTTTCAAACGCGCCTGAGGCGTTTGCCAGTTTCCGCTAGCAACAAGCTTGAAATCGGGACGAAGTTTTAGCTGACTTGGACGTGTATGCACCCAAGCGACCAATTGCGCCGGGTCAAGCGGCGCGTCATCGCGGAATTGGAAGGTCGCGCCTTTAGGACCTGCGCCAAGCTTTGCGACGCCGACGCGCTTACACAGCACTTTAACAGCGGTCACATCCAATAACTGCTTCGTTTCTTCCGGCAATGGTCCAAAGCGATCAATCAATTCGGCCGCGAACGCCTCGCGCTCCGTGTCCGTCGTAAGATCCGCCAATCGACGATAGAGCGACAAGCGGGTCGCCAAGTCTTCCACATAGGTTTCGGGAATCAGCACCGCGGCGCCAAGATCAATATTGGGCGACCAATCATCGGTCGGCTCCGCTTCGCCCGTACGCAGAGCACGCACGGCGTCCTCCAGCATTTGCTGATAAAGCTCAACGCCGACTTCGCGGATATGGCCAGATTGCGCATCGCCCAAGAGGTTACCGCCGCCGCGCATGTCCAAATCATGGCTCGCCAGCATGAAACCTGCGCCTAGACTGTCCAGCGACTGCAGCACTTTGAGGCGCTTTTCGGCCGCCTCCGTCAGCATTTTGTCCTTCGCCGTCGTCAAATAGGCGTAGGCGCGCAGCTTTGATCGGCCGACGCGCCCGCGAAGTTGATACAATTGCGCCAATCCAAACATATCGGCGCGGTGAATGATCATCGTGTTCGCGCGCGGGATATCGAGCCCCGATTCCACGATCGTCGTAGACAGCAAGACATCCGCCTTGCCGTCATAGAAATCGGTCATGATATCTTCGAGTGCGCCCGACGGCATCTGGCCATGCGCTGTCAGGAAGCTCACTTCCGGCACCTGCTCGCGCAGGAAGCGCTCCAATTCTGGCAGATCTTTCACACGCGGCGCGACGAAATAGACCTGCCCGCCGCGATAGCGCTCGCGTAGCAACGCCTCGCGCAGGGTGACCGGATCAAACTCCACCACATAGGTGCGCACCGACAATCGATCCACCGGCGGCGTCGCGATAATCGATAGATCTCTAATCCCGGTCAGCGCCAATTGCAGGGTTCGCGGGATCGGCGTGGCCGACAATGTCATCACATGGACGTCGGATTTGAGTTCTTTCAAACGTTCCTTGTGCTTGACGCCGAACCGCTGTTCTTCGTCGATGACGAGCAAGCCTAGGCGTTTGAAAGATATAGTTTTTGCGAGCAAGGCGTGCGTACCGATCACAACGTCACACTCGCCGCTCGCCAATTCTTCCCGGGTCGCGGATGCGTCTTTAGCCGACACGAAGCGCGACAAATGCCGCACTTTAATGGGCCAACCCGCAAATCGATCGACGAATGTTTTATAGTGCTGCCGCGCAAGCAATGTGGTCGGCGCGATAACGGCGACCTGCAGGCCGCTCATCGCCGTGACAAACGCGGCGCGCAAAGCGACTTCGGTCTTCCCAAACCCCACATCGCCGCAGACCAGACGGTCCATGGGCTTACCGGAACCCAGATCGGTGATCGCGTCTTCAATAGCGTGGAGTTGGTCGTCAGTCTCCTCATAGGGAAACCGGGCGCAAAATTCGTCGAATAAGCCGTCTGCGCCATCTATCCGTTCGGCGGTCTTCAGTTCTCGCGCCGCCGCGATGCGGATCAGATCCTCGGCCATATCTAGGATCTTCTTCTTCGCTTTGGCTTTTCGAGACTGCCAGCCTGCGCCGCCAAGCTTATCAAGAACGCCTTCGCCGCCCTCGGATCCATAGCGGCTGACGAGCTCGATGTTCTCAACCGGCAGAAGGATTTTGTCGCCGCCGGAATAAACCAATTCCAAGCAATCATGCGGGGCGTCGTTCACCTCAACGGTGCGCAAGCCTTCATAGCGGCCAACACCATGTTCGAGGTGCACCACAAAGTCGCCGGTCGCCAAGGCTGCCGCTTCAGCGATGAAATTCGCCGCTTTGCGCTTCTTTCGAGGACGCGCCAGCTTATCTCCGAGCACGTCTTGTTCCGACACCACAGCTAAATCATCAGCCTCAAATCCCGCATCCAGCGGCAATTCAGCGATCACAAAGCCATTATGGGATTTGGCGGCCGGCCAGTCCGGCGCGATGGCGATGTTGGATAAGCCGTGGTCCGACAAAACGCCTTGCAAACGTTCCGCAGACCCAGCTGACCACGCCGCAAACACCACGGGCCGATCACCTGCTCGCAGCGCCTTGGCGTGCTGCACCGCCGCGTCGAACACGTTTGTATCCGGCGTATTCCTTTCAATCGCAAAATCGCGGCCCGGTTTGACGCGCGCAAACACGGGATCGCTGGTTTCCGGCGCCTCATAAGGATGGAAGCGGACCGTCGTACGCACGGCGAAGGCGCCAGATAGCTCTTTGTCGGTCAAATAGAGCCGCTCGGGTTCCAGCACTTTCGCATCCGGCGGATCGCCGCCAGCGGCTTGGACGCGCGCGTCATAATAATCCGCCGCCTGCGCTAATCTTTCGCCGGCCGCCGCGTCCGCCAGCGTGTCAACGCCGATCAACGCATCGTCTCCGACGTAATCGAACAGGCTTTCTAGGCGCTCGTGGAACAAGGGCAGCCATTGTTCGACGCCTTGGCGCCGGATCCGCGCACGGGCCGCTTCATAATCCGGATCGCCGCCCGGCGCGCCCAGGGCTTCAAGATATTGGCGGCGAAACAGCGACAGCGCCTCGTCGGTGAAGAAAATTTCGCTGACGGGCGCAAAGGCCACCTCGCGTAATTGCCGGGATGATCTTTGCGTCTCGGCGTCAAACGTGCGGATCGTCTCCAGCGTGTCGCCAAAAAAATCGAGCCGTACTGGTTCGATCTGGTCCGGCGGGAAAATATCGATGATCCCGCCTCTGACCGCGTATTCGCCCGGCTCTCGCACGGTGGAGGCGCGTGTGTAACCGTTAACGCCGAGATAGGCGTGCAACGCCTCCTGATCGACGATCGCGCCGACATTCGCGGCGAAAGACGCTTTCGACATCTCCGCGCGCGGCGCTATGCGCTGAACCAACGCTGCAGCTGTCGTGACAACCAACAAAGAGCCGTGGGGCGGACTGTGCGCAAGCAGAGCTAAGGTCGCACATCGCCGAGCTGTCACCGCCGGCGTCGGACTGACCCGGTCATAGGGTAAGCAATCCCAAGCCGGGAAAGATGCAATCGGAAGATCAGGACGGAAAAAACCCGCAATCGCCGCCGCCGCGACCGCCTGACGATCATCGCGCGCGACATAAATCGCTTTACCGCCGCGCTTGGCCGCTGCTTCGGCAAAAATCCGAATGTCGGCGCCAAAGGGCGCTTCATAGGCTTCGGTCGGCGATCTTAGCGCCGCAAGGGTGTCCCAGACTTTCATGTCGTCCTATTCGCGCGATCTATCCGAGCCCCTGCGCCTATGCGCGTTGTCCGTCGCTCCAATTCGCGCGTGCGAAGTAGCGGAAGCTCTTTAAGAGGTCCAGCACGGATGTCTGATACTCGTCCGGCGCGGCGGCCTGCGCAGTGATCCAAGAATAAACGTCTTGGTCAGGCGCATCCAACAAGCGCTCAAACGCATCGAGCTGATCATCGTCGAGCGCAGCGATATGTTGGTCGGCGAATGCGCCCATCAGCAGATCCATTTCCTTAAATCCCCGCCGGGACGCTCTAAACTGCAACTTTCGGCGCCGCGCATCCATGATTTACATCCTGCTGCTGTGTGTTTGACCCGACATAGGGCGTTCTTATTCGATTGTCAGGAGGGACGACGCATCCTAGCGTCCGACCGGCTATGCGACCCGAAATTCTCTATCCCTATTTTGCGGACCTTGAGAGTCTGCCTGGGCTGGGCCCAAAGCTTAGCCCTTTAGTCGCAAAACTGGTGGGCGGCGACAAAATCGTGGATTTGCTCTTCCACCTCCCCTCCCATTGGATCGACCGGCGTCCACGCGCCTCCTTCGACGATATTGAAATCGACGAGGTCGCGACCGTGAGCGGCGAGGTCAATTCCGTCTCAACCGGTCATGGCTCGGCGCCAGCGAAGATTCGACTGCGCGACGAAACCGGGTTTTTGACGCTGGTCTATTTCCGAGCGCAACCGCAATGGCTGCAGCGAAGCTTTCCTATGAATGCGACACGCATGGTGTCGGGCTTGGTCGAGGAGTTTAACGGCGAACGTCAGATCGTGCATCCAGACCATGTGGTCGATCCCGCCAAAGACGTCCCGCCGCCTGAGGTGGAGCCTGTCTATCCTATGAGCGCCGGGGTGACGGGACGGCTGCTTACCAAGCTGTTCTCAGCCGCGCTGGACAGCATTGAAGATCTGCCGGAGTGGAGCGATCCGCACCTGGTGACGCAGCATAAATGGCCGAGCTTCAAACGCGCGCTCGAAACGCTGCATCGGCCGGCGAAGCTCGCGCTTGATGTTTTCGAACTCGCCCGCAGACGACTAGCCTATGATGAAGCGCTCGCTCGAGAAATCGCGCTTGCACAGGCGCGCTTAGCGCGTACGAAAGTGCGGGCTATCCCTATTCCACCTAATCCGCATGCAACCCAGGACCTCCTCGCCGCCCTGCCTTTTAAACCCACGGCCGCACAGATGCGCGCATTTGACGACATCCGCTCCGACATGTCCCGCGACGCGCCAATGCGACGGATGGTTCAAGGCGATGTCGGATCTGGAAAAACCCTGGTGGCCGCGCTCGCGGTCGCTCAAGCCGCAGCTGCGGGCAAAACAACTGCTTTTATGTCGCCCACCGAAGTCCTCGCCCGCCAGCAGGCGGAGGGCTTGGATAGATTCTTGAAGCCCACTGGTTATCGTTGCGCGGCTCTAACGGGACGTGACCGCGGGGCGGAACGCGAACGCATATTAGAAGCCGTCGACCGCGGTGAAATCCATGTGTTATCGGGCACGCAGGCGCTCAATCAGCAAAGCGTGGACATTCCTAATCTCGGTCTCGTAGTGATCGACGAGCAGCATCGCTTCGGCGTTGCGGACCGGGTCAAACTCGCGGCGAAGGGCGCAGCGCCTCACACGCTAGTTATGAGCGCCACGCCGATTCCGCGAACCCTGGCGCTAGCGCTTCAAGGCGATCATGACGTCTCCATCCTCGATGAAAAACCTGCTGAGCGTCAGCCCGTGGTCACCCGCGCCGCGCCGGATATGCGGGTGGACGAAGTGATCGACGCCGTCGCACGCGCAGTGGAGCGCGGCGAACGCGCGTTTTGGGTCTGTCCGGCGGTCGACGCTGAGGATGCGGAAGACGCAGCCGCTACGGTGCGCAAGGCGATCCTCGACCAGCGCGTTGGACGTCCTGTCGCCCTCGTCCATGGGCGCATGCCAGCAGCCGACAAAGACGCTGCGTTAGAAGCCTTTCGCACAGGATCTGCGAGCGTATTGGTGGCGACAACTGTTGTTGAGGTCGGCGTCGACGTGCCCGAGGCGACGATTATGGTGATCGAGCGGGCGGAAAAGTTTGGCCTCGCCCAACTACACCAATTGCGGGGCCGTGTCGGTCGCAACGACAAGGCGTCGAGCTGTTTGTTGCTATACAAACCGCCCTTAACGGAAAGCGCCAAGACCCGGCTCGACGTATTACGCAAAACGGACGATGGATTTGAAATTGCGGAAGCCGATTTCAAACAACGCGGCCCCGGCGATCTTTTGGGACTGCGGCAATCCGGCCTCCCGGACTTTCGAATTTTGGACCTAACCCAAGACGCCGACACGCTGAATATCGCTAGGGATGACGCGCGATCTTTGCTGAATTCAGACCCGGACCTGACGGCGCCGAGAGGCCAATCAGCCCGCCTCGTGCGCGAAATTTTCGCACAGCGCGTTCGCGACAGAATCACCGGCGACTGAGTCTATTTCCCCGTTATGAAGAGCGGGTCTTCAGCAATCTCCGGCGTCACAAGGCCGGCGGAAATGATCAGCTTCGCGCCTTCTTCAACGCTCATATCTAACGTCACCAAATCGCCGCGCGGCACATAGATCAAAAAACCGGATGTCGGATTGGGTGTTGTCGGAACAAATACGCCCACGAGGTCCGGAAACTTGTCATGCATTTCGCCTTTCGTCGGCGCCGTTATAAATCCCACAGCCCAAGTCCCTTCGCGAGGATATTGAAGCATCACCACCTCTTTGAACGAAGCGGCCTGGCTCGACGCCAGCGTTTCGAACAATTGCTTGAAAAGCGTGTAGATGGTCCGCACCAAGGGCACGCGTATTAAAAGGTTCTCGCCATAGGTGAGCAACGACTTGCCAATGAGGTTCGCAGCGATCGTTCCGATGATGATCAGACCGACAACGGCGATAAAAACCCCAAGCCCCGGCAAAGCGAATTTGGTGTAGGTTTCGGGGTTCCACTGCGCCGGAATCAGCGGCTTAATCCGGCTGTCGACAAAAGTGACGAACATCCAGACCAACCAAATGGTGATCCCGATCGGCGCGGCGACAACCAATCCCGTCAAAAAGCGGCTGCGAAGCCACGTGATTGGACCGCGGCGAGGCGGCCGGTCTACTTCAAAAATTCCGCCATCGCTGGCTTTTTTATCTTTCGACATAGCCTCTAGATCCGATCGTCGTCGGCTAACGCGCCGCTAACCTTCATTGCGCCTTGCTTAGTATCGCAAAGGACGATTGTTTTTTCGTTATGGAAACCGACAGCATTGAAATTCAGCGAAGACTTGACGTGATTGCGGCGAAATTGGAGCTCGGTGACGTCGAAGTCTCAAAACTACGGCGCCTATCCGGCGGCGCCAGCCACGAAACCTGGTGTTTCGATGTCGCAGATAATGGTTTCATTCTCCGACGCGCGCCCGGCGGCGGCGGCGAAGCCAAGGGCGAGCACACGATTAGCCTCGAAACTGAAGCTCTAACAATTCTCGCCGCGCAAAGACTGGGCGCGCCGACCCCGGACATCGTTCATGTCTGCACGCCTGAGGACCAGCTCGGATCTGCGTTCCTAATGCGTCGTATGGCGGGGGAAACCATCGCTCGTAAGATCTTGCGCAACGATGAGTTCACAGACGCGCGTCCAAAGCTGGCCCGCCAATGTGGTGCAGCGCTGGCGAAAATCCACGCAACGTCGATCGGCGAGCTGCCCGCCTTAGCGCAAAGCGACGCGATCGGACAATTGAACGAATATGAAAAGATCTACCGTCGATTTCGTCCTCGGCCCATATTTGAGCTGGCGTTCAAACACTTACGCGATCATGCGCCGAAGTTAGCGACGCCTGCACTCGTCCACGGCGATTTTCGCAACGGCAATCTCATAATCGGCCACGAAGGGCTGCGCGGCGTGCTGGATTGGGAGTTGGCGCACATCGGCGATCCGCGGGAAGATCTCGGCTGGATCTGCGTCAATTCTTGGCGCTTTGGAGAGACGAGCAATCCGGTCGGCGGCTTCGGCGCGCTGCAAGACATGCTGGACGGCTACGCAGAAGAAGGCGGCGATGTTTTTACGCCCGCCGAGATAAAATATTGGGAGATGCTGGGTACGCTGAAATGGGGCGTTATGTGCCTCATCATGTATGACGCCTACAGCACTGGCGCCGATCCGTCAGTAGAACGCGCCGCGATCGGTAGGCGCGCGTCTGAGACCGAAATTGACCTCATCAATATCTTTCACAGTCTGGAGCCTGTCGATGCATGAAGAGCCCAGCGCCGAAGAGTTAATAGAGGCGGTTAAGTCCTTTATCACTGAGACGGCCGCGCCCCAATTGACGGGTCATTCCGCGTTCCACGCCCGCGTCGCCGTCAACGCGTTGGATATTGCGCTCCGCGATATGACATCGCGCGCGACGGATGAAGCTTATGAACGCTCCGCGCTGCAAAACCTGTTGGACGACAACGCGGATGATCTGAAAGCGCTGAATGAGGCGCTTTGCCAAGCGATTCGATCCGGAAAGATGAATTGGCGCACGCCTGGTCTGGCGGACTTCCTTACTGAAACCGCCAAACGTCAAATGGCGATAGACCAACCCCGCTATTCGGGGTATCGCGCTGCTTTGAAGCTAAAGCCGGGGTCGTAAATCAATGCCGCCAAAGCTTGTCGCGCAAACCCTTTCTGTTCGAACATGGGCGATCATTCTCGCCTGCGCGCTGATCTTGCTGTTCGCACTCGGGCTTATCGGCTTCCGCAATAATTTGTTCCGATGGACCATTAATCCGCAATCACCCTATCAAACCTACATTCCGCCTGACGCGCCAGACTACGCCGATCCTGAGAGTTGGGCTCTACGACCCGAAACGCAGCCGCCTGGCGCCTGGGAGAGGCCCTGGGGGGTGGATGTATTCTTCATCCATCCGACCAGCGATTATGACGGCGATGAGTGGAACGCGCCCATCGACGACCCCGAGGCCGCAGACCGCCTTGACCAATCGGTCTTACCCAACCACGCGCGTCCTTTTGGCGCGGCGGGCCCGATTTACGCGCCCCGTTTTCGTCAAGCGACGTTGTTTGCGAATCTAACCCTACGTGACGATGCGGACCAGGCTTTGGAATTGGCGTATGCAGATGTGTTGTCGGCGTTTGACGCTTATATGGCCGCCGACAATCGCGGTCGCGCGCTTCTCGTCGCCGGCGTTGGCCAAGGCGGCTTGATGGCGCAAAAACTTCTGGCCGACCGCTTTCAGGACGAGCCTAACCGCACTTTATTGGTCGCCGCCTACATCATAGACGCGGCGGTCCCGCTCGACGCGTTCGAAACGTCGCTGTCGACGCTAGCGCCGTGCCGGACACCGCAGGATATTCAGTGCGTCATCTCTTGGAGCGCCGTGACGGACGGAGATTCGCAAGACGCCGAACGCGTCCGAAACCGTTTCCGGACCTGGACGCCCGAAGGAGACCTTATCTCGGTCACAGGTCAGCGGCTATTATGCGTAAACCCTCTGCTGTGGACAGACACGGGCGATTTTGCGCCGAACCGCATTCACCGCGGCGGCGCACGGGCGGCGGGATTGGAGCCGGAAATGGAGCCGGCCATCTTGCCGAACGCCGTCTCCGCGCAATGCATCGACAGTGTTTTGGTGGTCGACAATCCCCGTGATGGAGAGCTCCGCCGACCGCTCGGATTTGGGGCGCGCTTTAAGACTCCCAACTTCAATCTGTTCTACGCCGATATCGCTGCGAACGCCGGGGCGCGGGCACGGCTGGCCAGCGCATGGTTGGACGAGAACGGCCAAAAGCCGGCGCCGCCCCTGCCCCCGCTTCGCTCCATCGACATCGCGCCCATCCGCAAAGTCGGCGAGGTCCCCGCCCAACCGCCAAATTTGCGATCCACCCAGGATCCCGATCATCCGGATTAGGCTGAGGGCCGATCCTCTCTCAAAACGTGGGCCAGTTTTCCGGAGACATGCCAACTATTCGCCTGTTGCACGAACCCTGTCTGGCGGATTGTCAAAGTCATAATCCCGGCGCCATTTCACGCTGAATTTCGGCGCGTCCTCCGCCTCTCGTTCCGCGCCGACTTCTATTCGACGTTGCGGCGTCCAGGTCACGCCCCAGCCGGGCGCGCCGCGCGCGTTCGACATCAATTCGACATAGACATCGGGCGCCACATACTGCCCCGCGCGCAAAGACGCCGTCCCATCAGATGACGTCCCCAAATCGAGGCGATCGACACCCAAAGCGTCCCGCAGCGACCCGGTGAGATCGAACCCAGCTTCGCCGCCCGAGATCGCGGCCAACCCCGCCGCTAATTGCGCGGACTGTACTCCGCCAAACCCGGCAGCGCTTTCACCAAACAAGATATGAGACAAAACCTCGTCCTGCGGCAAATCGGGATCTGATGTTAACGCAATTGCTGGGTCTTCGGGGACGCCGGTGACTTCAACCGCTGCGGTTAAGGCGTCGGTTTCATACACTGCTTTCAAGGCCAATTGCGTCTTGTCCGGCGATCCTGCAAAGACGATTTCACTGTCAACGAACTCGAACCTTCGACCGACAAAATCTAGATCGCCGCGCAGTATCCGCGCTTCTCCATCAAGCAAAGGCGCGCCCAAAACCCCGCCGACATGCATGTCGGCGTCCCATTCGGTTTCAAACCCACCGCCCTGAATATAGATGCGGCGATCCGCCTTCATCGCGATGTCGAGGGCGATTGATTGGTCTTGTGAGATCGCCGGCGCCTCTTCGATCGGCGCCTCGTCGAACCGAACATTGAGCGTTTTGAACTTCGTGCGCGGCAAATTCTCTACATTAATGTGAGCTTCATTGATCTTTAGCGCGCCGGTTAAAGCCGCTCCTTGCGCCTGTGCGCCAAAACTCAGTCCGCCGGACAATACGGCGCGGATGTCTGATCGACGCAGCGCATCCAGTCTATGTAGCTTCAGATCGATATCGGCGGCGCCGTCAAATGCGTAACGGCCTGCGCCCTCGATACGGCCGCCGTCGGCGCCGCGTGCGTCGAGCGCCAATAACTCTATCGCATCTTGGCGCAGTCGCGCATCCAGCGAGACGTCTTTGAGAAACAATCCGCTGTCGCCGTCTTCGAAGAGACCGGACTTCAACGAGACGGAGCCGTCGGGGCGAAAAGCTTGCGTGCGCCCTTCATAATTGGCGTCGACACCGAAGCGTCCCTCAAAACGCGTATTCACGGGACCCGCTGCGGCCCAAACGGGTCCCAATGGCCCACCGCCGGACGCGTTAAACGTCATACCCGCGTTCGGACGAACGCCGACCGCGAGGCTCGACGCGTCGACGTCTATGGGAAGGTCCGCAAAGACGTTCAAGTCGAGCTCATTCGTACCAGTGACTACCAGTTCGCCGGAGGCGCGACGGTCCTCAAATCGTGTTTGCAACATCGCGTTTGCGTGCGCCGAATCGCCCGCTCGTCCTAGCTCGATGATCCGCGCATTGACGAAACCGTCGACATCATCGGCGTCAATATCTAAGCGAATATCTCCATTCGCGCGGCCCGCTAGACCTGGTCGACCGTAAAGGGACTCAACGCCCCCAATATCGACGTCTTCCCAATCAAGCGCCAGCCGCCTTCCGACCGGCCCACTGCGGTAGTCGAGGGACGCCAGCCCTTCAAATACCGAGGCGGCGCCGACAAGCGACAAACCGCCGGCGTCTCTTTGAAACCCGATCTGACCGTTCGATGCGATGATTTGATCACTAATATCCGCGACAAACTCGATATCGGCCGATTGCTCAAAAGGGTTCGCCGCAACGTCGAGATCCAATTTAAGCGGCTGCATCACGCCGCCGATCTGCAGGCCGCCGGAAAGATCTAGATCCAACGCCGCTTTGTCCGGCGTTCCTGCGAGCACCAGCTCCGCCGTCCCAATCCGCGCGTATTGCAGCTCCACGTCGTCGACGCTAAAGCGTCCGTCCACGGCGCCGTGCGATAAGCTGACAGCGCCCGCACCGCCGCCACGCGCGAGCCGAGATCGCTCGACGATCTCAAAGTCGACGGCGCCGGATAGGCGTGTCCAATCTTCGAATTCACCCGATAGATCGCCCACTGCCGTGAAACCGCTCCAGTCGAAGACCAGGTTGGAGGCGCGCCAATTGTCTTCCGCCAACCCAAGCGACGCAACAAACGACGCCGGGTTTCCTCGCCAATCCCCACCAGCCTTAAGGTTTAGCGACAAATCATCCCGCGCGGATTGTCCCTCTATCGAAAGCCTAGCGTCGGATAGCGTTTCGCCGGCGACCGAAAGCTCAGACGTCTGAAAGTCGAATGAGTAGCTCCCGCCTAGAAGCGCGCCCGAAACCGCGACATCTGCGAATGACGCGCCGGCAAGATCGCCGCCGAGAATAACTCCATCGGCTGAGAGCGACGCCGCGCCATTAGAGACATCACCCCGCGCCGTCAGACGAACGCCCCGTCCTTCAAGATCCAAAGAGCTTATTCGAATTTGACCGTTATCGGACGCAATGGCGGCGTCGTAATCAACACCGCCTTCCAGCCAGGTTTCTAAGGAACTTTCAGACCCCGCCAGAGGGTCGACCCGGCCATTCACGTCAACAGCATAGCTATCCGCATCGCCGACGAAGGTCCAAATCCCTTGGGTCGCATCGATCGGCCAGCCCAACGCCAGGCCAAGCTCGGAAAAGTCAAATGCGCCCTTAAAATCAGCCTCTCCACTGTCTAACGCGAGCGCACCATCGGCTTCAAATTCACCAATCGAGAGGCCGACCTCTAAGTCTGATAGAGACAGCGTGTTTGTGGATGGCGAAAGGTCGAAATCCAAAGCAACATCCGGCGCATCGCCGGCTATGCGAGCGACGAGGCTATCATCGAAAACGGCCGCTACAGCCCGGAGACGCGCGCCGCCGCGGAGATTCCCGGTATCGGGCGCGTACGACGCCGTCGCCGGACCGCCGATTTGGTCAAATGATCCGCCAGGCGCGCGCAAACCTATTGCGCGCACATCGCCGACCAAGATCCAGCGTCCGTCTTCTCGCGTTGCACGTCCTTCAAGAGTCAATTCATCTGCAGCAAGCTCTTCGACGCTCAAAACCTCAGACATCTCAGCCGTCCGCACGCTGAAATCGGTTAATCCGTCTCGCAACTGAAGACGATCCAGATCAAAGGGGGCGCTAACGTCGGCATTGATCAATTGGGTTTCCACACGACCAAAAACCCGATCGCGCGATGCGGCGAGGGAGACTTGCGCCTCATCGCCTATGCGGTCCCCGAGGCTCTGCAGCATCGGAAACGCGGAAAGATCGATCCGTCCCTCCGCGACCGCGTCTTTTCTCGCGAGACTGGCGGTCGCTTCCGCTTTGGTTTCCCCGGATATGTTTAGTTCGAAGGCGAAGTCGGCGGCGTCGTTCGCGCGGGTGGCGGAAAGAATGAAGCTTGGCGCGTCCTCATCGTTTAATCCAAGCAATTGCGCGAGCAAACCGCCAGCGGGCCCCTCGCCCTCCGCGCGGCCGATAAGAGGCGCATTCGGACGCCACGCAAGCGCCGCATCAATCCGATCCCCGGCCGCCTCTTCCGGCACAAGCTCGAAATCTATATCGCCGGCGCCGCCGCCGACTAAAAGCTGTCCGTCAGCGGCAAAATGGGCTTCAGCACGCGTCACGTTTGCGGTCGTTTCAATGTCTGGAAAACGTGCGACATCGATTTGATAGGTGCGAACGAAAGACCCGCCGCCCGATGAAGGCGCCGGCGCGATCGTCGGCCAACGCAACATCACAACCCGCTGCGCTTCAATGCGACGGACATGTGCTCTTTCCTGCAAAAGGGCGATCGGCGACCAAGAAAGCGCGCCGTCCTCCACCTGAAGCCAGACGCCGTCCGCGTCGCTTACGGTCAAGGTATCGAAGGTCAAGCGTCCAAGTACGTCGCCTTCAAGGCCGTCAATCTTAAACGACTGCCCCCGTATCTCGGCTTGTTCAAGACGCGATTGGGCAAACTCGCGCCCCAGATCCGTCGCCGCGATCAATCGCGCGCCAACGCCGATCGCGCCGAGCAATAGCCCGACACTCAAGAGCGCCCAAAGACCCATTCGGACCGGCTTGGAGAAGCGCGCCTCGGCCATCAGAACGCCTGTCCCAGATTAATGTAGATCTGTACTGGATCATCGCCGTCCCGCGCGCTCAAAGGCGCCGCAACATCAAAGCGTATTGCGCCGATCGACGTATAGTATCGAACGCCCAGGCCCGCGCCGAATTGTAGATCATCAGCGCTTGGGGTTGCGCCTTTGGACACAGAGGCGGCGTCAAGAAAAGCGGCGAACCCGAAGCGCTCGCTTCGACGCCACCGCAATTCTCCGCCTATCTCCAAGAGCCCGCGTCCGCCGCGCGGATCGCCTAGATCGTCCTTGGGGCCAATGGATTGATAGGCGTATCCACGCGCGCTGCCTCCGCCGCCGGCGAAGAAGCGACGGCTCGCTGGCAATTCCAGCGTACCCGCACCGATCAAGGAGCCGGCGCGACCGCGAAGCGCAGCGACCCAATCGCGTTCTTCGCCAAAGCCGCGATAGATAGCAGCGCCGCCAAGCGTCATGAGATAGGGCGTATTTTCTTCCCCAAGCACCCAACCCGGCTCTCCGCGAATGTCGCCGCGCCATCCTTGAGTGGGCTCCAACAAACTATCGCTCCAATCAGCTCCAAGAGCGGCTGATGTGCTGACAATATGCAGGTCTCGCGTCTCCATATCGTCGGTTTCCCGGGAGAATTCGTTCGCGACGCCGAAGGCGTAATGAATGTGAGGACTGCGTTCCACGTCCAAAACCGCTCCGACAACCACGAAGTCCCGGTCAAACGCATCGGTCTCCTCGCGGCCAAACTGGCCATC
>JBCCMB010000050.1:0-17842 GCA_039026555.1 Pseudomonadota bacterium | reverse complement strand
ATCAATGATGTAGCGACATTTGTCTTCGCCGCCGACGATGCCGACGACATTCAGTCCCATGATGCGGCCAATCTGGGTGGCGACGCTGCCGACGGCGCCGGACGCCGCCGACACCAATAGCGTCTCTCCCTTTTTGGGGCGCCCTACGCGCAAAAGCGCTCCATAGGCGGTGTGCCCGGGTAGGCCTAGGGCGCCGAGCGCGAGAGTTTTCGGCTCTATGGACTCCGCGATCTTTGTCAGATCTTTCCCATCGCTGACGCTGAATTCTTGCCAGCCGGAATGCGTTTGAACATGGTCGCCGACCGCGTAGTCGTCATTGCGGCTTTCAATAACTTTAGAAATCGTGGTTCCGACCATCGGCGCGTTGAGCGGCGTATTCGCAGCGTAATTCGCGCCCTCATACATACGTGCCCGCATGTAGGGGTCTAGAGACAGATAAAGCGTTTGAAGCAAAACTTCTCCGTCCGCCGGCGCCGGCAAGGGGGTCTCTACCATGCCGAAATTGGAAAGTTCCGGGCCTTGCGTCGGGCGCGATACGAGGTGGATCTGGCGATTGGTCTGGGCCATGTGATGAAATTCCAACTTGGGCAATGGCGAAGGCGAAGACTAAGAGGCTAGGCGGAACGGCCTTCAGCTTTTGCAAAGTCAGGCCTGCGTTTTTCCAAGAACGCGCCAATGCCTTCTTTCGCAGCGTCTGACGCCAAAATGTCCACCAGGATCTCACACTCCAAATCCAGTTGCTGCTTCAATGAATTTTGCCGACCTTTTATCAAAAGCTCTTTGATCTTCGCGTGTGCGCCGACGGCGCCTCGGGAAAGTTTCGTCGCGATAGACGAGGCTTCCGCTTCGGCTTCTCCCGGCGCGGTCAATCGATTGATAAGGCCGTGCGCGTTTAGCGTCTTTGCGGACACGGGTGCGCCAAGCAAACAGATTTCAGCCGCTAAAGTATGCGGCAGGTGCTGCGCTAGCGCGAAAGACAGCCCGCCATCTGGCACGACGCCGATTTTGACATAGGCGGGCATGAACATAGCGTCTTCGGCGGCGACGACGATGTCGGAGCCCATAGCGATCGAAAAGCCTGCGCCGGCCGCGCCGCCGTCGACCGCTGCGATAATGGGCTTTGGACAATTCTGCATTGCGAGCACGCAATCTTGGAGCTCTGCAACAATCGCATATCGCGCGTCTCTGCTGTCTTCATCCAGATTGCCGCCCAAAATATCTAGATTGCCGCCCGCGCTGAAATAACCGCCGCGGCCGACGAGTATAATCGAGGTGATCCGGTCTTCCTTCGTCGCCATTTCAATCGCGTCCAGAAGGAGGGTGTGGTATTGCGGCGTTAGCGCGTTTTTCTGTGCTGGATTGTCGCTTACCACCACGATATGGTTGCCGTTATCTTCAATACGAAGCGATGATTCTGCGCCTGCCGGCATGGTGTTCCTCCTGGAGCGTCAGGTTGTTCTGATTGCCTGTCTTAAAATTCGCTTGGTGGCGAAAAAAGTGTCGAAAAATATATAATTAGGCAAAAAAATACTTTGTGTCGAGCGCAGACTTGGCTAAGTTTCAAACTCGTTGAAGAGCGCTTTAAGCCCCGGCGGCCGATCAAAAAAAGCGCGCGCTCTTTCTGGGAGGTGGGCATGTCGCAAAAATTGGGAACGCTGGAAGAGCTTCCTCAAGAATACCGCGACGCCATGAGCGAGGCCGGCGTTGCGCCGCTCTGGCCGATGATGCGTAATGTACTTCCCCACAATGCACCCGCACCGGTGAGTGTCGGCGCGCATTGGAAGTATGGCGATGTTCGTCCTTTGCTGATGCAGGCCGGCGAATTGACGCCCGTCGAAAAGGCGGAACGTCGAGTGCTCGTCTTGTCCGATCCGGGACGCGGCGAGGGCGCCATGCAGGTGACGTCGTCCATATATTTGGGCCTACAATTACTTTTGCCGGGAGAAACCGCGCCGGCCCACGTTCACACGCCGTCCGCTGTGCGCATTATCGTGGAAGGCCGTGGCGGTTATACAGTCGTTGACGGTGAAAAGCTGCCGATGGAAGAAGGCGATCTTGTCCTGACGCCGGGCGGCGAATGGCATGATCATGGGCATGAGGGAGACGAACCCGTGATCTGGCTCGACGCGCTGGATCTTCCACTTTTCGTATACCTTGAAGGATCTTACGCGGTTGAGGGAGAGTTGCAGAAGCAGCGGAACCGCCCCGACGCGAGCCAGCTCGAGTATCGCGCGTCCGGTTTGTCTCCCTCTCGGCAACGACACGCCGGCGCGCGTCGGTATCCCATGATGCGCTATCCCTGGACGCGGACCGAAGACGCGCTTCGCGAGCTTGCTAAGTATAGCGATGGGGCTCCAGCGGAAATGGATTATGTGAACCCGGAAACAGGCGCGGATGTGTTGCCCACGCTTGGCTTCACAGCGGTGATGTTGTCGGCGGGGCAAACCTTCGAACCGCCGCTGAAATCATCATCCGCGGCGATCCACGTCGTCAAAGGCGAGGGCCGGACGCGCGTCAATGGCGAGAGCTTCGAATGGGGCGCCAAGGATACGATCTCCATACCTGTTTTTGCGGAACTATCGCACAAGGCCGATACGAACACGTTTTTCATCATGGTGCATGACCGGCCGCTGCAAGAAAAACTCGGATATTATGAGGAACGCGATCGATGAGCGATCTACTCTTTGAGGGGCCAGAAACCTATTCCATCGCCGTTGACGGCGAGAGCGAAGCCTACCCGGTCCATCGCATTTTCTGCGTTGGACGCAATTACGCCGCCCACGCTGCCGAGATGGGCGTCGAAGTTGATCGCGAAGCGCCTTTCTATTTTAGCAAAGCGGCGGAAACGACGATCCCGTCCGGCTCCACAATTCCTTACCCACCTGGCACTGAGAACTACCATTTCGAGATGGAGCTGGTGATCGCGATCGGCCAGCCCGCATTCCGCGTCAATTTGGAAACCGGACGTCAGGCGATCTACGCGTTTGGCTGCGGGCTCGATATGACGCGCCGCGATTTACAGCTCGCCGCGCGCGGCAAAGGGCGCCCCTGGGACCTTGGAAAAGACTTCGAACAATCGGCGGTTTTTGCACCGCTGATCAAAGCGGCAAACGTCTCGGAGATTGGTCCGCAGCGCATTCATCTGGAAGTGAACGGCGAGACCAAGCAAGATGCGCATCTGGCGGATTTGATCTGGAAAATCGACGAGATCGTCAGCGATCTCAGCAAATTCTATCATCTGAAGCCGGGCGACGTAATCATGACCGGGACGCCGGCGGGCGTGGGGCCGGTTGTCGCTGGAGACAAGATTACCGGCGGCATTGACGGTCTCGGATCAATCGAGCTGACGATCGGGCCGGCCGAATGATCCAATTTTACGGGTATTTCCGTAGCTCAGCGTCTTATCGATGTCGGATCGCCTTCAATTTGAAGGACATGGACTACGAGTTCACATCCATCCATTTGCGGCGCAATGGCGGGGAACACAAAACCGCAGAATATCTCGATGCAAACCCGCAAGGCTTGGTGCCTACGCTTATTGACGACGAGGTCACGATTGGCCAATCGCTCGCCATCATCGAATGGTTGGACGAGAAGTATCCTGAGCCGGCGCTTCTTCCTAGCGATATAAACGACAAGGCGCGCGTCCGCGCTTTCGCCCAGATCATCGCATGCGACATTCACCCGTTGCAGAATTTGCGCGTGCTTCAATATCTCAAAAACACATATGACGCCGACCAAGACGCGCTTGACGCCTGGTGCCAAGCTTGGCTGGGCGATGGGCTCGCCGCTTGCGAAGCGCTTGTGGCGCGCGCAGATCATGGCGGCGCTTATTGCTTTGGCGATACCCCTGGTTTGGCGGACATCTGTCTCGTCCCGCAAATCGCCTCGGCGCACAGGTTTAAGGTTGATCTTTCCGGCATGCCCAATTTAGTGCGCATCCATAACGCCTGTCAGCAATTGCCGGCTTTCGCCGCCGCAGCGCCCGACCAACAGCCGGACGCTGAAGCATGACGGCGCCGTCCGACACATCTATTTTTGAAGCGACTTACCCTGTGAGTTTCGGCGATTGCGATCCGGCGGGCATTGTCTTTTACCCCAACATGTTTGCGTGGCTTGATCGAACCTTTCACGCATATTTGCTTGCAAAGGCTGACGGGCATCCGGCTGTGTCCAAGGCGCTCGGCGTCCGGGGTATCGGCCTCAAGTCCGCGCATTGCGATTTTCGGTCGCCGGTTGCGGAATGCGACGATCTGGTGGTTGCGATCCGCGCGATCGAATACAATCCTCGGGACTTTCGTGTGATCTATCAGGGCTTGATCGGCGAGCGGCTTGCGTTTGAGGGCTATGAGGATCGGGCGCTCTTCATCTTTCAAGAGGGACGCATACGCGCAGGCGATCCGGCTTTGCTGCGGGATCATCTTGCGAGTTTCAGCGCTAATTGACGACGGCCGACGAATAAGAACGACCTAAGGGAGGGCGAACATGTCGGATAACAAGGTGATCATCACCATTGCGCCAACGGGCGGGATGGCGAACAAGCAGATGAACCCGCATTTGCCGACGCAGCCGCAGGAAATCGCCGATGATGTGGCGCGGTGCGCGGACGCCGGCGCAAGCGTCGTCGCCGTGCATGCGCGTCGCGAAGACGACACGGCGACGTGCGATCCCGAAATTTATCGCGACATCAACACGCGTATTCGCGAGAAGTGCGATGTCGTGATCAACAATTCCACCGGCGGCGGCGTTACCGGCGAGATGGTTCGCGAAACCGAAAATGGCGATCTGGAACTCTCGTGGGAACAGCGGATTAAAGGCGTCGACGGCGGCGCCGAAATCTGCACGCATGACGCACACACCATTGTCGCCAATTTCAACAACAAGAGCTTGTTGGTGAAAACGACAACGTCGCAGAGCCGCCAATTGGCGATCATGATGAAAGAGCGGGGCATCAAGCCGGAGTGGGAATGCTTCAACCTCCCGCACATGATGGACCCGATCATGCTCATCGAAGAGGGCTTGGACGAGCCGCCCTATATCTTCAATTTCGTCCTCGGCGCACACAAAGGCTTTCAGGGGGCCATGCCGTTTTCGCCGCGCGTGTTGAACGCCATGGTCGATGAATTGCCGAAAGACTCGATTTTAACGGTGTCCGGAATTGGTCCCGCGCAAGTGCCGGCCGCCATGGGCGCATTGCTTGTCGGCGGACACGTGCGCGTCGGATTGGAAGACAATTTGTATTACGCCAAGGGCGAGCTCGCGACCAATGTCAAACTGGTCGAGCGTTTGGTGCGCCAAGTTCGCGATATGGGTCTGGAGCCGGCGACGCCCGCAGAAGCGCGCGAGATGTTAGGCGTGCCGCGAACGCCGGCGGCGGTTTCGTAAATCGGGTGGATGGGAAGAATAAGGAGGCAAAACAATGCCAGAGGGAAAAGTAATCATTACTGTCGCGCCGACAGGCGGGGTGGGCGACAAAAAAGGAAACCCGCATCTGCCGACGCAGCCGCAAGAGATCGCCGACGACGTCGCACGGTGTTGCGAGGCGGGCGCCAGCGTTGTGGCGGTGCACGCGAGACGCGAAGACGATAGCGCAACCTGCGATCCAGATATCTATCGTGATATCAATACGCGTATTCGCGCGAAGTGCGACATTATCATCAACAACTCAACGGGCGGCGGCCCTACTGGAGAAATGGTCGGGCCGATCTCGGTTGGAGGCAAGCCCACGGGTGATGTCGAAATGCTCTGGGAAGAGCGCATAAAGGGCGTTGAAGCGGGCGCTGAGATCTGCACGCATGACGCCTTTGTAGCGAACACATATCTGCCCGGCACCGATTATTCCGTTCTTATGAACGCGTCTCTACAGCGCAGCCGCGAGCTCGCCGTCGCGATGAAAGAGCGTGGCATCAAGCCGGAATGGGAGTGCTTTAGCGTATCGCACATGCTCGACCCCATCCGGCTGATTGAAGAAGGCTTGGACGAACCGCCTTACATCTTCAATTTCGTGCTCGGTGCGAAGAACATTCAGGCGGGTATGCCGTTTAGTTTGAAGACGCTGTCCGCCATGGCTGATCAGTTGCCGGATGGCTCGATCTTCACGGTAAGCGGCATCGGTCCGTCGCAAGTTCCAGGAGCGATGGGCTCGATTTTGGCGGGCGGCCATGTGCGCGTCGGTCTAGAAGACAATTATTATTATTCGCGCGGTGTGCTGGCCAACAATCTACAATTGGTGGAAAGACTGGTTCGGCAGGTGCGCGACATGGGATTGGAGCCCGCGTCGCCCGCAGAAGCGCGTGAAATGCTCGGCCTGCCGCGGCCGGCAGGCTGATAGCTGGCCGTCCGTTAGCTTAGCGGACCAGGTAGGGCGGTTCCGAGGGTGTGAGAATGACGGCGTCGAAGCCGGTGGAAACAGTTGCGATGATCGGCCTCGGATCCGTTGGATCCGGCTGGGCGGCGCTTTTGCTCGCGCGGGGCGTCGCCGTTAAGGGCTTTGATCCAGGCGGCGGCGCCGCGGATCAATCGCGGATGTTGATTGGTCAATCTTGGCCGTCCTTGATCGAGCTTGGAATCGCCTCGGATCCGGAGCCGCCATTTGAAAAGATGACGGTTTGCGACACTATCGTAGAAGCTGTGACCGGCGCGGACATCATCATCGAAAACGTTCCGGAGAATTTAGAGCTTAAGCACAACGTTATGACGCAGATCGACGGGGCTGCGGCGAACGATGCGCTCATCTTGTCAAGCGCCGGCGGTATCGCGGCGACTGAGCTGCAATCGGTATGTCAGCATCCCGAACGGGTCATTGTAATGCATCCGTTTAACCCGTCGCATCTTATCCCGCTCGTTGAAATCGCGCCCGGACAACAGACATCGCAAGACACGGTCGATCGGACTTTGGCGCTGGCGCGTTTTATCGGAAAAGAACCCATTGTGGTGTCCGGCGAGCGCCCCGGCCACATGGTCAACCGTCTACAATTTGCGTTGGTCCGCGAAGCCATCAGATGTTTGGCTGACGGCGTCGCCACGCCCCAAGATATCGATGATGCGGTGCGGTTTGGATTAGCCCCGCGCTGGGTGTTCCAGGGCGGGCTGCAAACACTCGCAATGGCAGGCGGCCCAGGCGGGATGAAAGGGATTTTGGACCATGCCGGCCCCGCCATGCAAAAATGGTGGGCGACGGAGGAAGACTACAAGCTCACCGACGAGATCAAAGCGCAATTGGTCGACGCAGCCGAGCAATACGCCGCCGGCGCCGAATTCAGCGAATGGGTCGCATGGCGCGACCGACAATTAGTCAATCTACTACGCCTGCAGTCCGACGCCGACGCGCAGCGACCAGAAAACATGGGAGGACAAGACACATGAGCGACACCACATCCGACTGGCCGGTTCCGCTGCCCGATTGCGTCGCCGTGGAGCGGCGCGGACCTATTGCGATTATGAGCCTCAATCGTCCCGAGAAGCGAAATGCGCTGAGTGATGAATTGGTGCTGGGCATGCGCGCCTTCTTCACAAACGTCCCCGATGATGTGTTGGCGATCGTTGTGCGGGGTTCGGGCGATCATTTTTGCGCCGGGTTGGACCTCAACGAGCTTCAGGAAGCCAGCTTGTTCGAGGGCATGGAAAACTCGGTGATCGGCCAGGGGCTAAACAACGACATTCAATATTGCCGCGTCCCGGTGATTTCCGTGCTTCACGGCGCCGTTGTCGGCGGTGGGCTGGAGATCGCCGTTTCCACCCATATCCGTATCGCGGAGAAATCGGCGTTCTTCGCCCTGCCGGAGGGCACGCGCGGCATCTTCTTGGGATCTGGCGGGTCTATGCGTTTGCCGCGTTTGATCGGCACGGCGGCAGTGATGGACATGATGCTCACAGGCCGCGTCTACTCCGCTGAAGACGCCTACGGTCATTTGAAAATGACCCAGTATTTGGTTGAGGACGGCGAAGGCCTCGATAAGGCTGTGGAATTGGCGGAGCGTCTTTCGAAGAATTCGCGGACGTCGAATTACGGCATTATTCAAGCGCTGCCGCGGATCGTGGAAAGCGATCCGAACACCGGTCTATTTACGGAGCTTTTGATGGCCGGCATTGCGCAGAACGACGAGGAAGCGAAGAAGCGCTTGAGAGAATTCCTCGAGTTTAAGATGAACAAGGTGCAAAAAGCGCAATAAGTTTTACACGATCGCGATCGATTTGAGAGGAAGGCTGAAATGCAGACTGATATTGAAGAAGCTGAAGAATTCCGCAGCTATATCGCTCGCTGGGTGGATGAACGCCTTTTACCCGCTGCAGAAGAGATCGACGAGCATGGCGATTTTCCGCGCGAGTTCGCAAAAGAGCTCGGCGAGCTTGGCTATGTCGGAACCATGTATCCCGAAAGCGCCGGCGGTTCGGGGCTGGAAAACCCAAATCTCTGCTTTGCGATCCTCTGCGAAGAATTAGCGCGTGGATCTTTAGGCTTTGCGTCTTGGATCTGCATGCAGGGTTCAACCGCGACCCACACCATCTATGAGTGGGGTAATGACAGGCTACGTGAAGAGTATTTTGCGCCAGCCTTGCGCGGCGAAAAAATCTGCGCCTTCGCCATTTCAGAGCCTAATGCAGGATCCGACGCGGCCTCCGTTCGCACGAAAGCCACCAAGGTGGATGGCGGTTGGCTGATCAACGGGTCCAAGATGTTCACATCTAACGGGACAGTGGCCGACTTTATCACCGTCGTCGCCTCAACGGATCTGTCGATGGGCGCGAAAGCCCTAGAGCTGTTTGTCGTCGATACAAATACAGAAGGCTTCACGGTCAGCAATAAGCTCGACAAAATGTCGGTCCGCGCTTCAGACACGGCCGCCTTGTCATTCGACAACATGTTCATTCCTGACGATCACATGTTGTCGAGCGATTCTGGAAATGGGTTCCGAAACGCCTATCGTTCGCTCACAGTCGACCGCATCTTCACAGCCGCGCTTGCTGTGGGCAATGCGAGAGCGGCTTACGATTCGGCGCGGAAATACGCCCAGGAACGCGAGCAATTCGGCCAGCCGATCGCAAAATTCCAGGCGGTTGATTTCCGACTGGTCAACATGTTCGCCAATGTCGAAATGGCGGCCATGTACACCTATCACGCGGCCAAAAAGGCGGACCGTGGCGAGGACATCACCGTGGAGGCTGCGATGGCTAAGCTAATTGCGGGCGAAAAAGGCCACCAAGTCTGCCATGACGCCGTCAATGTTTACGGCGGATGGGGCTTAATGAACGAATACCCTGTTCAAAGGTATCTGCGGGATTCCTATTTCCCGATGGTCGGCGGCGGAACGATGGACATCATGCGGATGATCATCGGTCGCCGCACGAATACCTAGATCCAAAATCGAAAGTCGGAATATGTCTCAGCACGCCTATGATTATGACCTGTTTGTGATTGGCGGCGGGTCGGGCGGCGTCCGGGCCGCTCGCATTTCGGCGGGGCATGGCGCAAAGGTCGCTTTGGCCGAAGAATACCGCATGGGCGGCACGTGCGTCATTCGCGGCTGCGTGCCCAAGAAATTCATGGTCTACGCGTCCGATTACGCCAGCAAGATAAAAGAGGCGCAGGAATTCGGCTGGGATTTGACAAAGGGCGATTTCGCGTTCGCCAGCTTCATGGACAAGCTTCGCGCCGAAGTCACGCGTTTGTCCGGGCTTTACATGAAGGGCCAAGTGGGCGCCGGCGTCACCGTTTATGAAGAGCGGGCGGAATTGCTGGACGCGAACACGATCTCTTTGAAATCCTCCGGCAAAACGGTGACCGCGGACAAAATACTAATCGCGGTCGGCGGCACGCCCTGGGTTCCCGACTCGTCGCCCACCGTATCTGAAAACCCGAATGAGCTTTTTGGCGTCGAGCACGCCATCACGTCGGATACGGTTTTTGATCTCACTGAATTGCCAAAGCGCATCATGATCAGCGGCGGCGGCTACATCGCGGTGGAGTTCGCGCATGTCTTCGCCGGCCTTGGCGTTGAGACCATCTTGAACTATCGGCGAGACAAAGTGTTGCGCGGGTTCGACGAGGATGTTCGCGACATTGTACATCAAGGCCTGAAAGACGCCGGCATTGAGGTGATCACGAACACCGTTTTGCGGTCTATCGAGAAGGTCGATGGTGATGAGTATCCGCTCAAAGTGGCGCTTCGAGACGGCCAGCTTTTAGAGGTTGATCACGTGTTCGCGGCGGTGGGACGCGTGCCGGCGATTGAAGGTCTTGGACTGGATAAATTGGGCGTAGAGATTGGCGAAGATGGCGAGATCGTCGTCGACGCCTATTCCCGCACGAATATCCCATCTATTTGGGCGGTGGGAGATGTCACCCGCCGAATGGAGCTTACCCCGGTTGCGATCCGCGAGGGGCACGCCTTCGCCGATACCGAGTTTGGCGGGTCGCCCCGAACCATGGATCACGCCGACATCGCCACCGCGGTTTTTACCCAGCCGGAAGTCGGGACGGTCGGCTTGGCCGAGCATGAGGCGCGCGAAAAATACGGTGATGTAGACGTCTACAAGACCCATTTCCGGCCGATGCGAAATGCGATCAGCGGCAGCGATGTCCGCGTCTTTATGAAAGTTATCGTAAAGCCGGACGACCAGCGCGTGGTTGGCGTTCATCTTGTCGGTCCCGAAGCGGCTGAAATGATTCAGATGTTGGCGATCGCCGTGAAGATGGGCGTGACCAAACAGCAATTTGACGAAACCTGCGCCGTGCATCCGACCATGGCCGAAGAGATCGTGACTCTCAAAACGAAAGCCTAACCACAATATGAGGCCGATTGGGCCAGGTGGGTTGGGCGCAACAAGGAGTTTGTCTGATATGAGCGATGCAGACGCCCCCGCAATTCTTGTCGAACAACGCGGCGCTGTTCGGATCATCACCATCAATGATGCGCCTTGGAACCTTATGTCGTTCGAATTCATGGACGAGCTGGAGGCGCAAGTTGAAGAGCTGGAAACCGATGATTCCACGCGCGCCATCATCATTACGGGTGACGGGGATAAGAATTTCTCAGCTGGTATGAACCTCAAACAGCTGGTGAGCGGCGTTGAGGCGCGCGGCGGACAATTCGTCGTGCTCGACCAAAGGTTAAGAGTGCTCTCCAAAATCGAGAATATGGGTAAGCCCTGGATCGCGACCTTGTTCGGCTTTTGCCTGGGCGGCGGATTAGAGCTGCCGCTGGCGTGCCATTTTAGGCTGGCCGCGCAGGACGGCGCTCAGATCGGTTTGCCCGAAATGGATCTCGGGTCGGTGCCGGCTTGGGGCGGAAGCGCTCGTTTATCGCGCTGCGTCGGTCGGGATCATGCGTTGAACATGATTTTACGCGGACGGAAGATTTCCGGCCCTGAAGCCAAAGAGATTGGCCTGGTCACCGAAGTGTTGCCTAACGATCAGCTCAAAGCTCGCGCATTAGAACTCGCCGAAGAATTGGCGTCCATGCCGCGGTTCGCCGTGAAGGAAATGATGCGCTGCATTGTCGGTCATGAGACGAAAACGCTGGAAGAATCTATCGCGGACGAACGCGCCGCCATCCATACGACCTTTGACACCGCCGATCGTTTGGAAGGCTTCTCAGCGTTCCTGGAAAAACGAAAGCCGGTTTTCAATAAGTAATTTTAGTGAATGCGGCGCGGATGCGCCGCACGAATGGGTCTTGCGGCAATATTATGAAAACTCTCGCCTTCGCGGCTTCAAGCTCCAGGAAGTCTATCAACAAAAGGCTCGTCGCTTATGCGGCGGAGCTTCTGGCGCGCGATGTGATGGAGACAGCGATTGAAGTGGTCGACCTCAACGATTATGACGCGCCGCTCTACTCCATCGACAGAGAAATGGCGAACGGCGTCCCGCAAGCGGCTGTGGATTTCAAAGCCAAGATCGCGTCGGCCGATCAAATCCTTATATCTTTGGCGGAGCATAATGGCTCTTACACCGCGGCTTACAAAAGCTTGTTTGATTGGATGTCGCGGCTTGAGGGCAAGGTTTATGAGGGTAAATCCGTCGTCCTCTTATCAACCTCTCCCGGCGGACGTGGCGGCATGAGCGTGATGGAGTTGGCCGTCCGAACCATACCTTTCTTCGGTGCTGAGCTGCGCGGAAGCCTCCTGGTGCCGAAATTCCACGAGGTCTTCGACATCGATAAAGGCGAGCTGACGGACGCTGCGTTGAAGGCTGATTTGGTCAAAGCGCTATCAGGCTTCAAATCGGCTTAAGCCGCAGATCCGCGAATTAGAGCTTCTCCAGCAGTTGTTTGATCGTTGCGCCCTTGGTGCTGAGATAAGCCTGATAGATCGGAATAATGATCTTTTCCGGCACGAAACCCATGCTGGTTTCTCCGGAATAGGCGTCATCTTCCTTGAGCTTTTCGTACCATTTCAGCAGGTTGGGATGGTCTTCTAACGGGTATCCCGCCAGCCGCAAGCGATTGGCGGATATGAACCAGGCGATATCCATAACAGACCGGCGATCGCCCAACAGCCAATCCGATTCCGCCAATTTGGCGTCGACAGTCTCAAACGCGGCTCGATACGCCTTAATGGAGGCAAGCGCGGCGTCTTCCGTCACACCGTTTTCGGCGAAATTGCGCCACCATTCTACTTCTTTGGCGCGCTTCGGATCGGTCGCGCCTTCTTGCTCATAGCGCTTCAGCGTCTCTTCGGATTTCGCCACCAATTTCCGCGGCAACATGAAGCCCGTCGTCATGTTGCGAAGATCCATATGGAGATCGTCTTCCAGTTTCAACCAGTCTCGGACGGCCTGGCGTTCCTCATCATTTTGCGGGAAAAAGGATGGCGCGTCCGACGGCAGCTGATCCAGATACTCCAGGATGTCGTTGCTTTCGATATGAACTTTGCCGTCATGCACCAGAACAGGGACCACGCCTCGCGGATTTATTCCCAAGAACCAGGTCGATACGTGCTCATTGGCCGAGATATCGATCGGGTGCGATTCATACTCCAAATTTTTCTCGTGCAGCAAAGTGCGAACTTTCTGCGAACAGGACGAACCTTGGAAGTGGAGCAAATGAATGCCCTTCCAAGATTTCACCTCGTCAGTTGTCACCTGGTCGTCCGCTAGAATCATTGGGAGCGTTCCTGCTATTATTTAATTGATCGGACGCTTAGTATCCCAAAATTCAAACACGGCAAAGTCGGATCGCGCCGGCGTCCGGAACGCCGACAGACTGCAACACGTCTAGCATCTGGTCGTTGGCGCTGACCCAGCCTCTTGATCCGGGCCTGGGTCAGATCGCACAACTGGCCCGTGCAGCTCGGGAAATACCAATACATGCTGATATGCGATCGCCATTGGAGACGTAGACCCAGCTCACAAGGGGGGTGCTCTACTTACCGAAGCGCGTCATCGAACCGGATAGTTGATCCGACGCTGCTATCTTCACAAGTTTCTGGCTAGATAGCCTGCCTATGGTGGCGAAAACACGGGCGCTGAGCCAAACAGCCCATTCCTTGGCGTTTTTGTTGGCGCAGAGCTAAATGGCGAAAATAGAAATTTATAGATCGGTATTAGAAGTGAGTGTTTCGATTGCGCTCCTGGCGCCATCGTACTTTTTTAGAGCGGCGCGCGGCCATGAAAGAAAAGTCTGGGATTAGCCTTCGCGGAAGATCATTTAATTTGAACAAGCGGTCTCCGGAAGGCGTCCGAGGCGCAATCAAAAGGATTGCTCTTTCAGCTGGAGCTTTTGGAGTTAGGCGACAATCGCTGTTCATTTGCACGCATGGTGTCGACAAGGAAGTCGATCATGCTGCGGACACGGGCGAAGTCGTAAACGTCTTCATGCACCGCCAACCAGAACGTGCGTTGTACTTGGATTGCGTCCGTCAGCAGCGCTCTTAAACCGGTCTGCCGGCGCGCCATAAAGTCTGGCAGAATAGCGACGCCTGCGCCGGACGCCGTCATCGCCAATTGCGCGAGAATGCTGGGGCTGCACAAGGTCGGCGAGAGGCCGGACAGCACCTCGTCATAATAGCGTAATTGCGGTGCATAGATGAGGTCGTCGACATATCCGATAAGGCGGTGGTCGATAAGATCTTGAGGTGTTTCGATCGCCCGGTGGGCTTGTAGATAAGCTTCGCTTGCATAAAGGCCCAGTGTGTAATCGCTGAGCTTTCGAACCTTCAGACGACCTGTTTTCGGCCGTGTCAGCAGGATGGACATGTCCGCTTGGCGGCGCGGCACGCTGACAAATCCGGACAGGGCGATCAGATCGACATTGACTTGCGGATAAGCTTCAACAAACGCGTTGATGGCGGGCGCAATAATGCTCGCGCCAAGACCTTCGGTGACGCCCACGCGAACAGCGCCGGACACCTGGCCGGCATCGGTGTTCGAGTTTTCCATAAGCTTTAAGGCGGCCGCCTCCATCGCCTCGGCGCGCTGTGCGAAGATCTCGCCATCTTGGGATAAGAGATGACCGCGGCGGGTGCGCTCAAACAGCGTTAGGCCGGTGTCGCGCTCCAGCCGTTTCAAGCGGCGGCTTAGGGTTGTGGCGTCGATTTTTAGCCGCGCAGCCGCAAGCTCTAAACGCGAATGGCGACTGACCTCTAGAAACGCCCACAAATCATCCCAATTCATACCTAAACCTCACCTGCAATATTGCAGTTATAAGCTGTAATATTGTCTATGTACCATCACAATTGCGGATTGTATTGGAAAGGCGATAACACCATTGGGAGGCTTTCATGCGAGAGATTGAGCATTTCATAGACGGCGCCAGCGTCGCCGGCGCGTCAGGCCGATATGGAGATGTGTTCAATCCCAATACAGGCGAGATTCAGGCGCGCGTAACGCTCGCTACTGAAGATGAGGTGTCGAAAGCCGTCGCGGCCGCGCAGGCGGCGTTCCCGGCCTGGGCGGCGACCAATCCCCAAAAGCGCGCGCGTGTGATGTTTGAGTTCAAGCGCTTGTTGGAAGCCAATATGGATGAGCTTGCGGAAATCTTGTCCTCCGAACACGGCAAGGTCATCGCCGACAGCAAGGGCGACATTCAACGCGGCATTGATGTGGTGGAGTTCGCCTGCGGTATCCCGCATCTTCAAAAGGGCGAATTTACCGAGGGCGCCGGACCGGGCATTGATGTCTTCTCCATGCGTCTACCCTTGGGTGTTTGCGCAGGTATCACACCGTTCAATTTCCCGGCGATGATCCCCTGCTGGATGGCGGCTGTTGCGATCGCATGCGGCAATACGTTCGTGCTCAAGCCTTCGGAGAAAGATCCGACGGTGCCGGTTCGACTGACGGAATTGATGATGGAGGCGGGCGCGCCGGCGGGCGTTCTAAACTGCGTCCATGGAGACAAAACCTCTGTCGACGCGCTGCTCACCCATCCAGACGTCAAGGCGGTCAGCTTTGTCGGCTCCTCGGACATCGCTCAATATGTCTATTCGACGGGCACGGCTCACGGAAAACGCGTGCAGGCCATGGGCGGCGCCAAAAACCACGGCATTATTATGCCGGACTGCGATATGGAGCAGGCGGTCAAAGATATTGTGGGCGCCGCTTATGGATCAGCCGGAGAGCGCTGTATGGCTTTGCCGGTAGCGGTGACGGTCGGCCAAAAAACCGGCGATGAATTCGTCGAGCGTATGATGGATGCCGCCCAGGGCCTTAATGTCGGCGTCTCTACCGATCCGGACGCGCATTATGGTCCGGTCGTGTCGGCGGCCCACAAAGAGAAAGTCGAAAGCTATATCCAGATGGGCGCGGAAGAAGGCGCAGACCTCAAGCTGGACGGTCGCGGCCATACGCTGCAAGGCCACGAGAACGGCTTCTTCATCGGACCCAGCCTGTTCGACAATGTGAAGCCGGGCATGAAGAGCTATCAGGAAGAGATTTTCGGCCCCGTGCTTCAAGTCGTACGCGCGGAAACCTTAGAAGAAGCCGCTGCGCTGCCGTCCAACCATCAATATGGCAATGGATGCGCGATCTTTACGTCAAACGGCCGCGCGGCGCGCGAATTCGCCGCGCAAGTCAATGTCGGCATGGTTGGCGTCAACGTGCCGATCCCGGTGCCCGTTAGCTATCACACCTTTGGCGGTTGGAAGCGATCGGCCTTTGGTGACACCAACCAGCATGGCCCCGAGGGCGTAAAGTTCTGGACAAAGATCAAAACCGTCACGCAACGTTGGCCGGATGGCGACATAGGCGATCAGGCCTTCGTCATTCCAACCATGGGGTAGAAGATGGTGCTGACTGACGAGCAGCAAATGATCGTCGACACCGCGTCGGCGTTCTCGCGCGAACAATTACGGCCTAACGCCGAGATATGGGACCGCGAAAAGCGGTTGGATCGCGATACGCTGAAAGCGCTGGCGGAATTGGGCCTTGGCGCAATCTACGCGCGCGAGGAATTTGGCGGTTCTGGATTAGGCCGTTTGGACGCGGCGCTTGTCTTCGAGCATTTGTCCAAGGGGTGCGTCAGCCATGCGTCCTTTTTATCGATCCACAATATGGCGACGTGGATGACGGATACGTTTGGCGATGAAGACTTAAGGTCGCGCTTTATCCCCAAAATGGCGTCTTGCGAGATGATCGCGTCTTATTGTTTGACGGAGCCGGGCGCCGGGTCGGACGCGGCTAGTCTTAAAACCTCGGCGAAGGCGGATGGGAATTCCCACTACGTTTTGAACGGGGCGAAGGTCTTTATCTCAGGCGGCGGCTTTTCGGATGTTTACCTCGTCATGGCGCGCACGTCGGAAGATGGCGCGCGCGGCGTCTCTGCTTTCTTGGTGGAAGCCGGTACGCCGGGCCTGTCCTTCGGCAAGAATGAAGAAAAAATGGGCTGGCGGGCTCAACCGACCGCCATGGTCAATTTTGATGAGTGTCGCGTGCCGGCGGCAAACCGGATCGGACCTGAAGGCGAGGGCTTCAAATACGCGATGGCGGGTCTGGATGGCGGCCGGCTGAACATCGCCGCATGCTCGCTTGGCGGCGCGCAGGACGCATTGGATCGCGCTTTAGACTATGCGCAGGAGCGCAAACAATTCGGCCAAGCCATCTCCGATTTTCAGGCCATACAGTTCAAGCTGGCGGACATGGAAACGGAGCTGCAGGCGGCGCGGACGCTGCTCTATACAGCGGCTGCGAAGCTCGACGACAAGACGCCGGACGCGACAAAATTCTGCGCCATGGCCAAGCGGTTCGTGACGGATACCGGCTTTAAAGTCGCCAATGACGCGCTGCAGATCCATGGCGGATATGGTTATCTCGCGGATTATGAAGTGGAGCGCATCGTTCGTGATCTGCGCGTGCATCAAATCCTGGAAGGCACCAATGAAATCATGCGCGTGATCATTTCGCGTGCCATGCTGGATGCGCGCTGACGCGCCTGGCGACACAAAATAGGGCAGGCGGTATGACGAAGATTGCGTTTATCGGACTTGGCAATATGGGTGGCGGAATGTGCGCCAATCTGGTCTCGACCGGGCACGAGGTCACGGCGTTTGATCTGGACGCCGCCGCGGTCGCCAAGGCGGCGGAGGCGGGCGCCAAGGGTGCGCTCTCACTGGCCGAAGCTGTCGGCGATGCGGAGATTGTCGTCTCAATGCTGCCCGCCGGACGTCATGTGTTGAGCGTCTATTTCGACGAGGGCGGCGTCTGCGATGCGGCGGCGCAAGATTGTGTTTTCATCGATTGTTCAACCATCTCTGTGGACGACGCACGTACAGCGATCGCCCGCGCGGCGGAGAAGGGGTTTTTAATGGTCGACGCCCCCGTCTCCGGCGGCGTTGCAGCCGCCAGTGCGGGAACGCTGACCTTCATGGTCGGCGGCGAAGCAGACGCGTTCGACCGCGCTAAACCCATCTT
>JBCCMB010000049.1:0-18018 GCA_039026555.1 Pseudomonadota bacterium | reverse complement strand
CTTTATCCTGATGCCGATCTTCCGGCTTTAGACGCGAGCATGGCCGCGCCGCAAATGTTGGAGATCATTTATCGCTCCAAGCGCGGCCTCGCGGACGCCGCCGAGGGCTTAATCATCGGCGCGGCGAAACACTTCAACGAACCGATCAGCATCCTCCGCGACAATCTAAGTGAAGGAGAAGAGCAATGCGTACGCTTTCTCGTGAAGAAACGCCTCACAGCGGCGGCCTAAGCGTCGAAGAGCTTGAAGCCCGCCTACAGCGCGAAGTGAAAGCGCGGATCGAGGCGGAGCAATTGCTCGAAGACAAAAGCCGGTCGCTGTATCAATCCAATCAGGCGCTGGAAAAAGTCGCGCGCAATGTGGAAGAACAGCGCCAACAACTGGACGTCATTTTGGACAATACGGTCGCCGGCATTTTTCTCGCCAATGAATCCAAGAAAATAGTTCGCGCTAATCGCGCTGGGCTGGCCATGTTCCAGCTCGACAATGAATCTGTGCTCGACAAATCCGTCCTAGAGCTTTTCGAAGACAATTTCGCCGCCGAAACTCTCCTGGTCATTGGAGAGGTGGGCGAAAAACTGGATACTGCGGCCGAGGCCGTCGGCGTTCGCGGCGACGAGACTTTCCCAATCGAATTCGCTGTCACGCCTGTCGTCGCAAACTCCGGCAAGAGCCAATCGGTTTGGATCTTTCGCGACATTACCCGCCGCAAGCATGAAGAAGCCAAGCGCGCCGCCATGGAAAAGGAACTCAACCAGGCCCAGAAACTCGAAGCGCTCGGCACGTTGGCCAGCGGCGTGGCGCATGAGATAAATACGCCGATCCAATATGTCGGCGACAATCTGCGGTTTTTGCAGGATGTGGTGTCGGATCTCAGCGCACTTATGGCGCTTTACACCTCAAACGCTCCGGCGGAGGAAATTCAGGCCAAACGCGACGCCATCGACGTCAACTTCCTTTTGGAGGAAGCGCCAGAATCTATTCTTCAGTCTTTACAAGGCATGGAGCAAGTCGCGCGTATCGTGAAAGCAATCAAGGAGTTCTCCCACCCCGGCGCCAACGACGATGATAAGGTCGACATCAATGAAACGATTGAAACCGCCGTCACGCTGAGCCGCAATCAATGGAAATATGTCGCCGAGACCAAGCTGGAATTGGGCGCGGGCCTGCCCAAGATTGTGTGCAGCGGCGGCGACCTCAACCAGGTTTTCGTCAACATGATCGTCAACGCGGCGGACGCCATTGAAGACGCCGGCGCCGAGGGTCTGGGGGAAATCCGTATCAGTTCGCGCGCCGAGGGCGATTGGGTGGAGATCGAGATCGCGGACACCGGATGCGGCATGGCGCCGGAAACGGTTGAGCGGATTTTCGACCCCTTCTTCACCACGAAAGATGTCGGCCGCGGTTCGGGCCAAGGCCTGGCGATTTCCTACAACATCATCCGCCAGAAATATGGCGGCGAAATTCTCTGCCAATCCACCCTGGGCGAAGGCACGCAGTTTTGCATCCGCCTTCCCGCGTCTCCCGACATCGCCTCAGAACCCAAAGCCGTTGGCGCAGGAGCTTAAATATGAAACCGGTCATTCTCTTCGTTGACGACGAACCGAACATTCTGCGCGGGCTAAAGCGTTTGCTGCATAGCCGGCGCGAGAGCTGGGACATGGCGTTCATGGAAGGCGGCGAAGCTGCGATTGATTGGCTGAGCGAAAACCATGTCGACGCGATTGTCTCCGATATGCGTATGCCCCGCGTGGACGGCGCCGACGTGCTCAATTACGCAGCGCGAAACTCGAAAGGGTCGGTGCGCCTCGTCTTGTCAGGCGAAGCGGATCGCGATCTGACCTATCGGACGATCGGTTGCTCGCATCAATTCCTCTCAAAGCCCTGCGACGAGGTGAAATTGGTGCGCGCGATTGAGACGCCGCTGGCGCTCACCAAGGAATTGCCCGCGGAACAGCTGGCGGCCGTCTCGGCGGCTTGCAGCACGCCGGTATGCCCAACGCGGACGCATGCAGCGCTGGACGCGGCTTTCGCCGACGCGGATCAAGCCGCCTTAACCGCGATTGTCGCTTCGGATCCTGGCCTTGCGCTCAGAGCTTTACAGCTCGCCAATTCCGCCTATTTCGGCCGGCCGGCCAATACGCTCAGCATCGCGGACGCGATCGGCGCAGTGGGTATGGACGTGTTTGCCGATCTGCATCACGCAGGACGTTTGGCGTCGATTCCAACCGATGCGGGGGCGGACGACGCAGTTGCAAAAACCGCCGATTTAGCAGCCGAAGCATCACGGGAACTCGCCGCCATCGCGATGACCGACTACAACGCGTCTGAAGCGGAAGCTGAAACGGCCTACGCTGCGGGCTTGGTGTCATGGGTGGGCGAAAGCCTCGCGGCGAGCTCACATATGCGCGACGAGCGCGTCCCCCTCTCCCCGCTCAACGCCGCCAGTTACGCCGCCTGCTTGCTTGGACTTCCTTTGCATATCTGCGCTTCGGTTCAAGCCTTGGCCAAAGCCGATGCGCCCACGGATACGCCTTTGGCGCGAGCGGAATCGTTGGCCGCGCTCTTGTTCGAAAAAGCGGCGGCCTAGCTCATGAGCGACGCAATCCGCGTTCTGTTCGTCGACGACGACACCCATTTGTTGCAGGGCCTGAAACGAGCCTTGCACAAACAAGTGGACTTGTGCGTCGCCGAAACAGCCATCGACGGATTGCGAATGCTGGACAAAAACGGCCCCTTTTCGGTCGTCGTGTCCGATCAAAACATGCCCAAGGTCGACGGCGCGACCTTCTTAGCGAAAGCGGCTCAGCATTTCCCTGCGATCACCCGGGTTATGCTCACCGGCAATAATGACCAGGGCACGGCGATCGCCGCCGTCAATAACGGCCAAGTCTTTCGTTTCTTGAACAAGCCATGCAACGCCAAGGAATTACTGCAAACGATCAGGGACGCGCACGCCCATCATCTCGTCATGCGGGCCGAGCATGGCGTGTTGGAGGACACCATCTCCGGCACGGTGCAATTACTGGCGGATATGCTGTCCATGGCGTATCCGAAGGCCTTCAAACGCGCCGCCACCGTTCAACGTTGGGCGCGATCGGCCGCCAAACCGCTGCAGATCAAAAATACCTGGGAGTTAGACGTCGCGGCCATGTTGTGGCCGCTCAGCTATGTCATGACGCCGGACGCGTTGATCGCACGCCGCAGCGCCGGCGAACCTCTGACCCCCGCCGATAAGCAAGAGATCGCAGCCGCCTATGTGGCGGTGGCGAAAATGCTGCAAAACGTGCCGCGGCTGCAGGGCGTCGCGATGCTATTGCTGCTTAGCTGCGAAGGCGCGACCGATGTGGTCGATCCCGCAGCTCGTCCCCGCGCCGCGCAATTGCTGCAAGTCCTGATCAATTTATCCTTCCTCGCCGATCCAGAGCGGTCCGGCTCCACAGCGGAAGGTTTCAAACAGCTCGCCGCGGAGGGCGTATATGACCGGGCCTTGTTGGCGGCGCTGCCGGGCTTGCTGTCCAAGGGTTCGAACAAAGCCCAAGCGCAATTGCGATCGGTGAGCGTGTTCGATCTTCAGGCGGGGGACGTTTTGGTCACGGATTTGGTAGACGCGAACAAGCGCCTTCTGCTCGCGGCGGGCCAGACGATCTCGGCGCCCATCCTGGCCAAGATCTCACAATTGAACCAGGCGCAAACCGTCGCCGATCAAATCCGAATTGTCCGCCCTCAGGCGGCGTAGCTTTCGTCAGCAAAGCTCACAAGCTGCGAAACCGTCACCAGCTTGGCCGGTCCTCGCCCCACAGGAAACCGCTGGTGTTATCGCCCGTGTAGTCGGGGTCCAAATAGATATGCATACGGCAGATTTTGGGGCCGTCCGCGGTCTCACGGAAATGGAAGACGCTGCAGAAGCGCCCGCCGGATGTTTCACCGCCGCTCCATTCTTTGCCGTTTTGGCCCTTTCCGAACGTCGTGCCCTCGACAACGACGTGGTCACCCTGCTCGATGACGAGAAACTCGTCTCGCCGATGCGCAATGCTGGCGACAGCCTTCACAAACCCACCGCCTAATTCCATGAAGGCCATTTTGCCTTTGCCGACGCCGAATTTTGGGAAATAGAGCTCCAAATCATCGGTGAACAGCTCAGCGAGGCTGGGGTCTTGAGCGTCTGATTTTTCAAAATAAGTGGCGACTATTTCGGTTTGCTTAGACACCATGCTCCTCCTTGATTTCATGAATCTCCACATGATGGCTCAGATCGCCCGCCAGGACATAATCCATGTTTGTGCTGACAAACCGCCACTTGCCGTCCTCGCGGACAAATTCATCATAGTAATGGCCAGCAAAGATTGGCTGGAGCGGGAGAGCGTCGGTCGCTTGGATCACCGTCACATAGCGCTGTCCCTTGGCCGTGCCGGCGGCCTCGTCAATGTCGAGTTGGATGTTGGACATGATGTGCTTGGTTTTCGGCGTGCCGTCTTCGTAGAGCTTTATGCGCCCAACGACTTCTTTGGCGATCTCGTCACGACCGGTAAACACCGCCGGCGCGTCGGTCGTCGTCCAAGACGCTTTGGCAAATAATTCGACGAAATCGTCAAAATCGCCAGTGTCGATGGCGTAGCAATAGCGGTTCAACAACCGCATAATTTCTGAATGAGCGTCCATCTCACCTCCCCTATCGCTGTTTTTGTGACTCTGGTGTTCAACATGACCGCCGCTCTCGACGAATGGGCGTCAAGCGGCGGTCAGACGTTTAAATATCGGTCGATAAGCTTAGATCCACCTCCTGAACTGGCTCCGCCTTCAGCGCGTAAGCGGGGTCTTTGAAGCGATCCTCGATCAGTTTCGCCACCGCGTCCATTTCAGGGCTTTGATAAGTATATTCATAAACCCCCGCCGGAACCATTCGGCCGGCTGCGACGCCCGGCCGTGCATGCATGCGTTCGAACCAGGCCTTCACATTTGGAAAATCCTCCAAATCCTGGCCATGCATCTCGTGATATTCGATCCAGGGAAAGAGAGCCATGTCGGCGATCGTGTATTGATCGGCGGCGACCCACTCATGAGCCGAAAATTGTTGATCCAGCAATCGATAGAGCCGCGCCGACTCATTCGTAAAGCGTTGGATCTCGAACTCGCGCGGACCCGGGATGTAAACGCGATAAAGGTGCGCATTGCCCCAATAGGGCGCATGGCTGACCTGCCAGTAAAGCCATTGGAAGGTGTCGTAGCGGCTGCGCGGATCCGTGGGCAGGAATTTGCCGTATTTTTCGGCCAGATAAGTCAGGATCGCGCCGCTCTCCCATATTGTCATCGGCTCGCCGCCGCCGATCGGATCGTCGTCTATGATTGCGGGGAAGCGACCATTGGGATTGATTTTCAGATAATCCGGCTTCTTCTGGTCATTCGCAAACACGTCTTTGGAGTCATACTCATATGGCTCGCCCGCTTCTTCCATGAATATGCTGATTTTTCTTGGATTAGGAGCAGGACACCCAATTATCTTAATCATGATTTGTCTCCCTTGCGCCGAAGCGATAACTTATTAGTTAATTAGTTAATTAGCGAAGCTATTCACATGAGTGTTGTCTTTCAAGCGCTCTCGTCCCGAAATCGGCGGCGTATCCTCGCCTATCTGTCGGACGCGACCTTAACCGCCGGCGAGATCGCCGACCAATTCGAGATGAGCAAGCCCGCCATCTCGAAACATCTCAGCATTTTGGAAAATGCCGGATTGGTTGTGCGAGAGAAAAAGGGGCTGAATGTGCTCTACACGCTCAACGAACAGCATCTGCTTGGATCGCTGAGCGACTTCCTAGCCGATTTCTGCCCGGAAGGCCGAGTTCTAAAAATCGAAGGCGCGAAACGCGTCAAAGTGCAGGGCGATTAGTCCACATAATTGAGCGCGTGTAGGTAGAGCGCTCTCACCGGGGCGATTATCCGCCAAAAATCGATCCTCAATCGATTTTTCAGACTGCGTCTGACCGTTTCCGATTGGTGGAGCCAGGCGGAATCGAACCGCCGACCTCTTGAATGCCATTCAAGCGCTCTCCCAACTGAGCTATGGCCCCTTGTCTCGCAAAGAGGAGGCGTAGGTACACCTCGCATCCTGCAAGATCAAGCGCTTATAAGCGCTTGATGTCGGGTTATCTCAGTCGATGCGACCCTAGGGCGTTTCGGCGTCGTCCGCGAGGGGATCGCCATCGTCGACATCATCGATATCGTCGACCTCGGGCAGATCATCATCGTCTTCATCTACGATAGACATGCCGCTGTCTTCATCATCGACTTCGTCGTCTACGCTGGGTTCGGAGAAACTCGGTTTCGCCGCCACCACATCGTCGTCGTCTTCAGACTCGTCCGACGCCATCACCGCCGCATCGTCGCCGTCCAGCTCAACCGCAGGCACATCGTCTTCTTCCTCAAGATCTTCCTCTTCGGCGTCGACGACCTCGTCTTCGTCCTCGTCGGCGGCCTCTTCGTTTTCAGGAATCTCTTTTTCCTTGGCCTTCGCACGTTTCTCGCGCATCGGCGCTTCGTCCGGATCGAAAACTGCATCGCATTTAGGACAAACCGCAGGGCGTTTTGTCAGATCGTAGAATTTTGCGCCGCAGGTTGGGCACAATTGCTTATCGCCGAGTTCGGGTTTCGCCACGTTCTACCCCATTAACTTTCGGGCCGCCGCTTGCCATGTTCGCGCGCGGCTGTAAAGCGCTGTTTCGCAACTGCACCACAAGGACGCAGTTTAATTGCGCGTCACGGGCGCAACCAGACCGGAGTTCGCCGCTTATGCGCGCAACCGCCTACCCTGTCAGCCGGCTCAACGGCGCCCTGCGCGCGCCGGGCGATAAATCCTGCTCACACAGGGCCATCATGCTGGGCGCAATCGCCAACGGCGTGACCGAGATTGAAGGTTTGCTGGAAGCGGAAGACGTATTGAACACCGCGAAAGCGGCAAACGCCTTGGGCGCAAAGGCGACGCGTATCGCGTTGCGGCGCTGGCGCATCAAGGGCGTCGGCCCGAGCAGGCTCTCCACTCCTGCGGAGACGTTGGATTTTGGAAACGCAGGAACGGGCTCTCGCCTCATGATGGGGTTGATCGCCGGCCAGGGCGTCTCCGCAGCGTTCGATGGCGACGCCAGTCTGCGCAGCCGGCCTATGGGACGGATCTTGGAGCCGTTGCTCCTAATGGGCGCGCAGGCCGACAGCCAGGACGGAAAGCTTCCGCTGACGCTGCGAGGCGGCGCTCTCAAAGCGATCGATTATGCGCCGCCCCACGCCTCCGCACAGGTGAAGTCCGCGGTGTTGCTCGCTGGCCTCGGCGCAGCAGGCGAAACAATCGTTCGCGAGGCGAGACGCACGCGCGACCACACCGAAAACATGCTGCGGGCGTTCGCGGTCGACATCAATGTGGCGCTCGATGGCGAAGGCGCACGGATCTCCCTCCGCGGCGGACAAGAGCTTGCGGCGACCTCCGTAGATATTCCCGGAGACCCCTCCTCCGCGGCATTTTTGTGGATGGCGGGACTGCTCGCCGAGAAAGGCGAAATCGAAGTGCGCGAGACGATGGTCAATCCGTTGCGGGATGGGCTCGTCTCGGTCGCCCAAGCCATGGGTGCGCAATTGGATGTGGTCCCTTCAGGCGCGGCGTGTGGCGAAAAGATTGGGCGCATCCACGCCGCGCCCTCTCACCTGAACGCGTTCGACCCGCCGCCGGATTTGGCGCCGTGCATGATTGACGAGTTTCCCATATTCGGCGTCGCCGCCGCCTTCGCGACGGGCGTGAGCACAGTCGCCGGCGCCGAAGAATTGAGAGTCAAGGAGAGCGATCGAGCGGCCTCCACCGTGGCGATGCTCAAAGCCAATGGTGTTGAGGCGGAAGAACGTCCCGACGGTTTTGTCGTGACCGGCAAGGGCCGAGACGGCGTACCGGGCGGCGGCGTGGTGGAGGCGCGCCACGATCACCGAATTGCAATGTCGGCTCTTGTCATGGGATGCGCGGCTCAACAACCAGTCACCGTGGACGACGTCTCTTCGGTCGCGACAAGTTATCCGGATTTCTTTTCCCATATGAGGGCGCTGGGCGCGGACATTCGTGGAGAAGACGGGAGGCCGATATGATCATCGCCATCGACGGGTCCACGGCGAGCGGCAAGGGGACGTTGGCCAAGCGCGTCGCCGCGCGATTCGGACTGCCGCACATGGATACAGGATTGCTCTATCGCGCGACGGGGGCCGCGGCGATTAATGCGGGCGTTAATCTCGCCAACGAGGCCGCCTGCGCTCAAATTGCGCAAAACCTGGACCTGGACAGGTTTGACCCAGCGACCCTGCGCACGGCTGCGGTGGGACAGGCGGCGTCCAAAGTCGCCGCCCTCCCCGCCGTGCGTGAGGCATTACTTAACTTACAGCGCGAATTTGCGGGGCGACCCAGCGGGGCCGTTTTAGACGGCCGCGATATCGGAACGGTGATTTGCCCCGACGCCGATATCAAACTTTGGATCGACGCTGATCTGGACGTGCGCGCGCAAAGACGGGCGGCGGAGCTTACACAGATGGGCGCGTCGATTTCCGCCGAAGACATGGCTCGCCAATTGCGCGAGCGCGACGCCCGCGACAAGGGCCGCGACGTCGCCCCCATGAAGCCGGCGGAAGACGCTGTGCTGCTCGACACCACGCATTTGAGCATTGAAGACATGGTTTCGCGCGCGATTGAGATCATCCAAGCTGCGCTCAAGCCTTCGCAAACCACCGATAATCCTTGACTCGGGCGGCCCCAGAGAAGAGAACCGCCACTCTCCTGTGGAGAAATTGAGAACGCCGCATGGTGCGGCGAGACCGCCGGGGCAACCGGCCGGCCAGTACATGACGATATTTTTGGAGTTTGAATGTCTGACGTCGATACGCTGAACCCCAGCACGGACGATTTCGCAAGCTTGTTTGAAGAGAGCGTGGGCGCGAGCCAAATGATCGAGGGACGCGTCGTCCCGGCATCGGTCACCAGCATTGAAAATGATCACGTCGTTGTCGATGTGGGCCTGAAAACCGAAGGCCGCATCCCAATGCGCGAATTCTCCCAAGACGAGAAAAAACCCGCCATAGGCGAAATCGTCGAAGTCTACCTTGAGCGCATCGAAAACGCGCTCGGAGACGCGGTTCTATCGCGCGATAAAGCTCGCCGCGAAGAGGCCTGGAACCGTTTGGAAGGCCAGTACGCCGCCAAAGAAACCATCAAAGGCGCCATTGTCGGCCGCGTAAAAGGTGGTTTCACCGTGGATTTGGGCGGCGTGAACGCCTTCCTTCCAGGCAGCCAGGTCGATATTCGACCGATCCGCGACGTTGGCCCACTTATGGGACAGGAGCAGCCTTTCGCGATCCTCAAAATGGACCGTCCACGCGGAAACATCGTCGTGTCGCGCCGCGCCGTCTTGGAAGAAAGCCGCGCTGAACAGCGCGCGGAGATCGTCGGTGCGATGGCGGAAGGCGAAACCCGCCGCGGCGTTGTTAAGAACATCACAGATTACGGGGCCTTCGTGGATCTGGGCGGCATTGACGGCTTGCTGCACGTGACCGACATGTCCTGGAAACGCGTTTCCCACCCAAGCCAAGTGGTGGAAGTCGGCCAGGAAGTTGAAGTTCAGATCGTTAAGATCAATCCCGACACCCAGCGCATCTCGCTGGGCATGAAGCAACTCATGTCCGATCCGTGGGACGGCGTTATTGCGAAATACCCGCTGGGCGCCAAACTCTCCGGCCGCGTCACGAACATCACTGATTACGGCGCGTTCGTCGAATTGGAAGACGGCGTCGAGGGCTTGATCCACGTCTCCGAAATGAGCTGGACTAAGAAAAACCTCCACCCCGGCAAAATCATTTCCTCCTCTCAGGAGGTCGATGTGATGGTGCTGGACGTGGATCCGGAAAAACGCCGCATCTCCCTTGGCCTCAAACAGGTTATGGACAATCCGTGGGAAGCTTTCATCGCCGAGAACCCCTCGGGCACGGAAGTCGAAGGCGAAGTCCGCGGCATTACCGAGTTCGGCATGTTTATCGGCCTCGGCCCCGACCTCGACGGCATGGTCCACATCAACGATATCGATTGGAACCGTCCCGGCGAAGAAGCCATTCAGGATTACAATAAAGGCGATATCGTCAAAGCCCGCGTTCTGGACGTCGACATTGAAAAAGAGCGCATTTCTCTTGGCATCAAGCAATTAGGCGGCGACCCGATCGAAAGCGCGGACGTTAAGAAGAACAAAGTGGTCACCTGCACGGTCACCGAAGTGGCCACCGGCGGCCTGGAAGTCTCCTTCGGCGATGACGGCCAAGAGATGACGGCCTTCATCCGCAAATCCGATCTCAGCCGCGATCGTTCCGAGCAACGCCCTGAGCGTTATGCGGTCGGCGACAAGGTTGATGCGCTCGTCACGAATTTCGACAAAGCCTCGCGCCGCGTCTCTCTTTCGGTAAAAGCCCTGGAGATTCGCGAGGAGAAAGAAGCCGTGGAACAATACGGATCTGCGGACTCCGGCGCCTCTTTGGGCGACATCCTTGGCGCGGCTTTGGCCGAAACCAAAGACGAAAACGATTAAATTCAACAATTTGGCCCGGAAGACGCTTGTCTTCCGGGCTTATTTCCATTTCTAATTAAGCGACATGCTTAGGTCGCAGCTCATACTCAAGCTCTCCGAGGAACACCCGGAAATGCGGGTTCGGGAAGTCGAACAGATTGTCGATGTCGTTTTCGATGAGATCGCGGCCGCTCTAGAACGCGGAGATCGTGTCGAATTACGCGGCTTCGGCGCTTTTTCAGTTCGCAAGCGTGAAGCGCGTACGGGGCGCAACCCGAGGACCGGCGACAACGTCGCAGTTGAAGAAAAGCACGTCCCATTTTTTAAAGCCGGCAAGGAATTGCGCGCGCGCCTAAACGACGGCGAAGACCCCGAACAGCGCTGATCCTCGACCGCAGTGAAGCGGTCTTTGCACATCAACATGAAGACGACCTTGAGTCTCGCCAATTGCGCGCCGTCTGGCGCGTTAAGACATTCGTAACGAAATCGCCAATCTAATTTCGCGGTCGTCCGAAAGCGAAAATTCACGCGACGACAGTTCAAACTGAGCGCGACAAGCTCAATCAAGAACGCTGAGAGGGACGCTTATGCTTAACGAATTCAAAGAATTCGCCATGAAAGGCAATCTCGTCGACATGGCGGTCGGCTTCATCCTTGGCGGCGCCTTCGGCACCGTCGTAAAGTCTCTGGTCTCCGATATCATTATGCCGCCGGTCGGCCTTCTTCTCGGCGGCGTAGACTTTTCCGCCATCAAGACAGAGCTGAAGCCCGCCGAATTGGCCGCCGACGGGTCGGTCGCAACCGAAGCTGTGACCGTGAATTGGGGTGTATTCCTGGACAACGTTATCGCGTTCCTCATCGTGGCCTGGGTCATGTTCATGATCATCAAGGCCATGAACGCCGCGAAAAAGAAGGAAGAAGAAGCCCCCGCCGAGCCTGAAGCGCCGCCTGCGCAGGAAGTGCTGCTTGGTGAGATTAGGGACTTGCTCGCCAAGTCCTCCTAAGGTATCCAGATTCTCGTGAGTAGAGTTCTGTAGCGTACGAGAGAGGCGGCCAATAGGCCGCCTTTCTTGCGTTTGAGCGGCTCAGTTCTTCGGCTCCGCTGGACTGGACTTGTGCGCTGGAATCGTTAGCAAAACCCATCATGAGCAGCGAAGCGCACGACATCATCAAAATCTGCGGGCTGACGGATTCGGCGGCTCTGACGGCCGCATGCGACGCCGGCGCCGATTTTGTGGGATTTGTCAATTTCGCGAAAAGCCCGCGCCATCTGGAATTGGCTGCAATGGCGGACCTGGCCGCAATGTCGCCGCCCCAAAAACGCGTTGTTCTCTTGGTTGACCCAGATGACGATCTTACGGACGCGGTCATCGCATCAATATCGCCCTTTGCGCTTCAACTGCATGGGTCCGAAACTCCGGCGCGGGTTGCGGCGCTGAAAACCAGAATACCCGATGTCGAGATTTGGAAGGCCCTACCCGTCGCGGATCCCGCCGATATCTCGGCGGCGGACGCCTATCGAGCAGATCGGGCGCTGTTCGACGCGAAACCGCCCCAAAACGCCGATCGCCCCGGCGGCTGGGGCGATACGTTTGATTGGTCTTTTTTGGACGGGGCGAATGTAAGAACGCCTTGGTTGCTCGCGGGCGGACTAAACCCAGACAATGTCGCCGACGCGATCCGCGCGACTGATGCGCCCGGCGTCGATGTCTCATCTGGCGTCGAGCGCGCACCCGGCGTAAAAGACCCCAAAATGATCGAAGATTTCATCGCCGCCGCGCGCGCCGAATTTGCGCAGCGCGGCGATTAGACCAGCGACTAGGACACACATGGATATGCGCAATTCCTGGGCTCAATGGCCCGACAAGCAGGGTCGTTTCGGCGATTTCGGCGGCCGCTATGTCGCCGAAACGCTCATGCCGCTGATCCTAGATCTTGAGCGCGAGTATGAGGCGTCGAAGAAAGACAACGCCTTCCGCGCCGAATTTGACGAGCTGTTGCGCGATTATGTCGGCCGGCCCTCCCCGCTTTATTTTGCGGAACGCCTGACGGAGCATTTTGGCGGCGCAAAAATCTATTTCAAGCGCGACGAGCTGAACCATACGGGCGCGCACAAAATCAATAATTGTTTGGGCCAAGTCCTGCTGGCTCGGCGCATGGGCAAGACGCGCATCATCGCGGAGACCGGCGCCGGCCAGCATGGGGTGGCGACAGCGACTGTCTGTGCGCGCTTCGGGCTGCCCTGCGTCGTTTTTATGGGCGAAACGGATGTGGAGCGGCAAAAGCCCAACGTATTCCGCATGCGCCTTCTCGGCGCAGAGATTGTGCCGGTCTCCTCCGGCACGGGAACGCTGAAGGACGCGATGAATGAAGCGCTGCGTGATTGGGTGACGAATGTGGAGAATACATTCTACGTTATCGGCACGGCGGCCGGGCCTCACCCCTACCCCGAATTAGTGCGCGATTTTCAATCCGTCATCGGCCAAGAGGCCAAACAGCAAATCCTGGAGCGCGAAGGCCGCTTGCCAGACGCGCTCGTCGCCTGCATTGGCGGCGGTTCAAACGCGATCGGCTTGTTCCATCCCTTTTTGGAAGATGACGGCGTCCGCCTCATCGGCGTTGAGGCCGCAGGACATGGCGTAGACACCGATCAGCACGCCGCCGCGCTCAATGGGGGCGAGCCCGGCATTCTGCATGGCAACCGCACCTATCTCTTGCAAGATGATGACGGCCAGATCATCGATGCGCATTCCATCTCCGCCGGTTTGGATTATCCCGGCATCGGCCCGGAGCATGCGTTTTTGCGCGACAGCGGCCGCGCCGAATATTTGACCTGCACAGACCAAGAAGCGCTGGACGCGTTTCAGCTCTGCACCAAGATCGAGGGCATTATCCCCGCCTTGGAGCCCGCCCACGCCCTCGCCCGAATCGGCGAAATCGCCACCGATATCGGCAAGGACGGCGTGGTCGTCATGAACCTCTGCGGCCGCGGCGACAAAGACATCTTCTCCGTCGCCGGCCATCTGGGCATGGAAGTTTAGGCTTTCCTTGGCCTTGCTTAGGCTTGACCCGGCCAGGAAAGCTAGGCTTGTGCGCATCTCGCGGTCCTGGATAAGCGTTCACACGCTTTCCGTTTGACGCTTGTCTGCGCCTGCCCGAGGGCTGATTAATTGCGATAAAACATAAAGCGCGATCGCCAGTGCAGCGATATCTGGAGTTAGATTGCAGGCCTCCGTGGTAATATGTGCGGACTTTAAGTTGTAGATGGCCGGACCGTCTTCCAGGTGGAAACAGAGAATTGCAAATGAACGAGTTTTGGCTGCTTGGATTTGGGGCTTTGCTGGCCTTGCTGGGGTCTGTTGTGCAAGCACTTATTCAAAGAGCACACTCGCGTTCGGAGCGGCGCACTGAACTTTTGATTGATGCATATAGCGATTACCTGGTGGGAATAGCTCGGCGAGCATCAATACTGTCCGCCCACTCTGAGAGGACCGAAGAAGCGACAGCACTCATGGTCGCTGGAAAACAAAAAGTCTCCGCTTATGCGCCACCAGCGGTCGTAATCGCTCTAGCCGCGCTAGAAGAAACACCAATGCATCTGAGTGATGAGCGCACTCAAAGTGCAATGGTTGAACTGGTGAAAGCGATGCGGGTCAGCATACGCTCAGGCTCCAGCGAATTGGACCATGCAATCCACTCAGTTCTGTTTTCTGTGGAAACGATAGACAGGTCTTAATCAGCGATCATCGCGCTAACGCATCCTATCCATGCGCCAATCAAAACCGCCCGCTTGTTGCCGCACCAACATGCGCTAGTCATACTTGAGCCCATGACTTCCCTCATCCTCATTCGTGTAAATTGTCCGAGCGAGACCGTGGCCAACGCGATTACGGAGGCGGTGATACGCGGCCGGCTGGCGCCCTGCGCGAATTTGTCCGGGCCTGTGACGTCCACCTATGTGTGGGACGGCGAGGTGGAGATGGGTCAGGAGTGGGTGTTGTGGATCAAAGCGCATGAGACCGCGTGGGAGAAAATCGAGGCGAAAATCATCGAGCTTCACCCAGACGACACGCCGGCGGTTCTCGCTATCCCTTGCGTCCGAGCGAATGCGCGTTATTCCCAGTGGCTGGTCGACCACACCCATGTTTGAGGCCCTATGCCCATCTCCCGCATTTCAAACCGTTTCGCCGCAACGAAGGCTGAAAATCGCGCCGCCCTTGTGACCTATTTGATGGCCGGCGACCCGGATTTGGAGACGTCGTTCAAAGCGCTTGAGGCGCTGCGCGACAATGGCGCGGACATCATAGAATTGGGGGCGCCCTTCACCGACCCGATGGCGGACGGCCCGGCGATTCAAATGGCCGGACAACGCGCTTTGAAAGCTGGAACGACGCTGGGCGATGTTTTGGCGCTCGCGTCCCGCTTTCGCGAAGACGATCAAGACACGCCGCTGATTTTAATGGGCTACGCCAACCCCATCCACAAAATGGGGTTCCTAGCCTTTGCGGACGCCGCCGCCACAGCGGGAATTGACGGCGTGATCACCGTCGATTTGCCGCCCGAGGAAGACGCAGAATTGCGTGATGCGCTCGCGACGCACGATCTAGCGGTTATTCGCCTCGCGACGCCGACCACGGATGACGCACGCATGAAAGCGGTCGCAGAGGGCTCAAATGGGTTCGTCTATTATGTCTCCGTCGCGGGCGTGACGGGCGCCGGCGTGGGTGCGCAAAGCGATATTCAAACCGGCGTTAACAGCGCCCGTGCGGCCAGCGGGCTACCCGTCGCTGTCGGCTTCGGCGTGCGTACGGCCGAGCAGGCTGCGGCATTTTCTCGCCTGGCGGACGGGGTTGTGGTAGGATCAGCGATCGTGGAAGAAGCGCGCGCGGCCGTGACCGCTGGAGATCCAGCCTCGACGCCGACGCGAATGGGCGCACTTGTTCAAACACTGGCGAACGCCATATCTTCCGCCAGGTGAAGCTAAGGAGCGCGCCTTGAACTGGCTGACCAATCTGCCCCCGGGCCTTAAATCCATTTTCGCTAAGCGCGATACGCCTGACAATCTTTGGGTGAAATGCCCCAAATCCGGCGAGCTTGTGTACCGCGACGATTTGGAAAATACGCAATGGGTGACGCCGTCCGGCGCACATTTGCGGATCGGTCCGGATCTGCGCTTCAAATATATGTTTGACGACGCGCTGTGGACGGAATTGGAATTGCCGCCCGCACCGAAAGACCCGCTAAAGTTCAAAGACGACAAACGCTATGTTGATCGCTTAAAAGCCGCGCGCGCGAAAACCGGTCGTGAAGATTGCATGGCGGCCGCGCACGGTAAAATCGGCGGCCGTCCGGCGGTCGTTCTGGTGCAAGATTTCGACTTTATGGGCGGATCGCTCGGCATGGGCGCCGGCGAAGCCTTTATCAAAGCCGCGGAAACGGCGGTGGCGCGTCGCGCCGCCCTGATTGTTGTCACCGCGTCTGGCGGCGCCCGCATGCAGGAAGGCGCATTGTCGCTCATGCAGATGCCGCGCACCACGATTGCGATCCAAGACGTAAAATCCGCGGGCCTGCCTTACGTCGTTATTCTAACGCACCCGACCAGCGGCGGGGTTTTGGCGTCCTACGCCATGCTCGGAGACGTTCATATCGCAGAGCCGGAAGCGATGTTGGCGTTCGCCGGACCGCGCGTAATCGAGCAAACCATTCGCGAAACCTTGCCCGAAGGCTTCCAACGTTCCGAATTCTTGTTGGAACGCGGCATGGTGGACATTGTCGCGGATCGCCGAGACATCCCTCAGCGTCTGGCGACAATCTTAAGCCTATTGATGAAGCCGGCTGACCAATCACAGGTTCTGGCCGGAGCCGCCGACGCTGCGTGAGCAATGCGCCAAAGGTCGATAAGGCTCTAAGCGCATTTGTCGATCCGCGCGGCCGCGTGGACATCAAATTTGGGCTCGATCGCATCAAAACAGCGCTTGCAGCTCTCGGCGATCCGCAAGACCAGATCCCACCCGCCATCCATATCGCCGGCACCAACGGCAAGGGCTCCACCGCCGCCTTTTGTCGCGCGATCGCAGAGGCCGCTGGCTTAAAGGCTCATATCTTCTCCTCCCCTCACCTTATCCGCGTGAACGAGCGCATTCGAATCGCGGGGCATCTGGTGTCGGACGAAGCATTAAGCCGCGCGCTTGAAGAGATCGCGAAGGCGGGTCCGGACCTTACCTATTTCGAAGCGCTGACCGCAGCCGCTTACCTTCTTTTTTCGAGAACGCCCGCCGACGTCTCGATCATCGAAACAGGCGCTGGCGGATTGCTCGACAGCACCAATGTCATGCGCCGCCCCGCCGCCACCGCCATCTCAGCCGTGTCTCGAGACCATGAGGCGCTGTTCGGGACACGCGACATCGCAGAAATCGCGCGCACCAAGGCGGGCATTTTTCGCACGGGCGTTCCAGCCTTCATCGCCGAACAGGATGAAACGCCTTTCGATGCGCTGATTAAGGCGGCCGGCTCTGCGGGCGCGGTGTTGAAGGCCGACGGAATGGGATGGCGCAGCTTTTGGGATGAAGATGATCGCTTCGCCTTTGTCAGCGACGTCCACGACATCCGGGTCGACGCGCTTGGGCTGCCGGGACCGCATCAAGCGTCCAACGCCGGGCTCGCCTGCGCGGCGATGGAGAGCTTGGCGCTGCCGAAAGTCAACGCCGAGGCTATGGCCAAAGGTCTTAGCCGCGCCAAATGGCCGGCGCGACTGCAAACGCTTGCCGATGGTCCACTGACGCGGCTCGCGAATGCGGAGATCATTGTCGACGGCGCACACAACCCGGCAGCCGCGACCGCCCTCGCAGCGTCGATCGCCCGCTCGCGCCGCGATGCGAAAACCGCGCTGGTCATCGCAATGCAGGCCAATAAGGACGCCGGCGGGATCGCCGCGCCCCTGGCCGGCGTTGTTGACGACGTGTTCGCCTGTCCCCTGCCCGATTCAGATCAAGAAGGCGGGCGAGCCGCACACCCGCATCAGGTCGCGGGCGCGTTCGCGGCGCGAGACGCACACGCTATGGCCGCCGCCAACCTTGTTGACGCAGTCAAACTGGCGAATGCGGCCGGCGCCGAACGGATCTATATTTGCGGCTCGCTTTACCTGGCCGGGGCCGCTTTGGGGGCCAATGGCGAGAGCATTGATTGACGCGATTGACCCCGCCGCGATGGACGAAACGGCGTCATGCGCTTAGATCAACTCTTCGCGTCATCCACAAACCGCCAACAATTGGTCTAAGCCATGGGCCTTGCCTATCCGATCGCAAAAGATGCGCGCGCCGCGCTGAAGGCTGAGCGTCTCGCCGGCGCGATCAGCGAAGCGCGCCGTTTGGCGGACGCGAACGTGGCGCTGGTGTCCGATTGGTTGCGCCCGGACGTGCAGGAGCGCGACGAAATCGCGTCACTCGCGTCG
>JBCCMB010000048.1:0-18787 GCA_039026555.1 Pseudomonadota bacterium | reverse complement strand
CTGACAACAGCTCTGCCGAACTTGGGGAATTTCGATACGCTTGCACGTGGTTTCCTGGCGTAAGTTGAATATCGTCGCGCATGACAGTCTTAAATCAGTCGAGTATCCGGTATTGTCAGCGCGTGATCGCTCTAATGTCTCCTTTTGCTCGCCTCGCGGGCATCGGCCCCGCGTGAGGTGGTGTCAGTCTAAAGCGAACCCGTCTCCAGCATCGCGAGTTTGAGACCTGCTAGGCGGCGAGAAGCCCACGCCATTCGGAAAGAGCGGCGTTTCGCATTGATTTGAATGTCTGTCGGCGGTTGATGTGGCGATCTAGATTGAAGTGATTGTGGAACGAAGCATGTGTCGAGGCGAATTTCTGTAAGTTCGACATTCGCCTGAATCGTGACATCGCGCGTTCCCTTCGTCGGAAGGGGAGGTGGCTATTCTCAGCTCGGTTGTTGAGATGGCGACCGACCTCCTGGCGGCCCTCGTTTCCGATCTCTTTCATGGCTGCACCGTACGATCGAAGCTGGTCCGTAATAACTGTCTTCGGTGATCCGTAGCGCTTCATCGCTTTCTTCAAAAACCTAAGCGCCGCCTGCTTATCTCGATATTTAGTGACGAAGCTCTCTAGGACTTTACCTTCATGATCGACGGCTCGCCAAAGGTAGTGCTGGACGCCATTGATTTTCACGAACACCTCATCGAGGTGCCACCGCCATTGCGTGTGCTGGCGCATGTAAGACGCCCGCTTCGTTCGGATCTTTCCGGCGAAGATCGGGCCGAAACGATCAACCCAAGTCCTTACGCTCTCATGGCAGATATCGATCCCGCGCTCATGAAGGAGGTCTTCGACATTCCTCAACGAAAGCGGACATACATCATCACGGCGAGTTGGATGATCTCGGGCGATGTCTTGAAATAGCGGAAAGGGGAGGTGGTCATCCTCCTAGGCTAGCGGAGTTCGGGAAATCGGCCAGTTCCCCTGACAATGCCGGTTGAACGGGTTGTGTTGGATCTGTCGACGACGGCGTACGCGCAAACGGGATCCGAGCCGCTCGAACGGGATGCGCTGTATCGACTGGTAAAGCGCGTCGAAATCCGTCCCGGCGCATTAGCGGTCGTGGTCGATTTGTCAGCTGTTGGAGAGGACGCGGATCGACGCATCGAAACGACTTTCACGCTGAAGCGGCGCGGCGTTGAAACGCGTCTCGTTCACAAGGGCGATGTCCGGCCGCCGGACATTGTTCTTGTGCGCCGGGTGATCCGCGCGATGGGCTGGGTCGATCAGATCAAGCGCGGCGCGTCGATCTCCGATGTCGCGAAAGCAGATCGCGTGTCCGGCGAGTTCGTAACGCAGAACATAGATGCGGGCTTTTTATCGCCGGCGCTGCTCGACGCCGTAATCGAGGGCCGGCAGCCGCCGCACCTGACTGCGAAAAGACTGACGCGGCTGCGTTTGGCGTCAGATTGGCGCGATCAAATCGCGCAACTCGAAGCTTGATTGGCGTCTGACTGCAACCCGCTTTTTTGACAAAATTCCCTGTATTTTCCCTGTATTTTTGAGTCTAAGCCGCAAAACCTAACCCCGTCTCGCGCGCGCGGAGATTTATCGTGACTGACGGGGCTTTCGGGATTGAATTTGCGGTTTCACGCGTCTCTGAAGGCGCGGACGCAGGCCTAAGTCCCGGACTTCTGGGCGCTTTTCTGCGACGCGTCGGATTGGACCGGAAATCGCAGACTGGCTGGCGGAGAGACAGGGATTCGAACCCTGGGTGCTCGTGAAAGCACAACGGTTTTCGAGACCGCCCCGTTCGACCACTCCGGCACCTCTCCAAGAGGGGGGTGTCTAACCCGTCAGAGGGGCGAAGCGCAATAGCGGAAAGCGGCTCTTGGCCGCAAACGCTTGAGGTTCGTCGCCCGCCTTCTCATTCTACTAGAAGGTGGGCTTGGCGCGCCTTACTTCCCCCGCCAATTCAGTTGTTTGCGAACCGAATATTCGCGCGCGCCGCTGTAATAGCTCGGCGAAGCCGTCGTATCGACATTGGGTTTCGCCGACAGCTGGCCGGCGCCGCCGACCACGCGGAAATCATCAGTCTGAGCCGATTCAGCCGCATAGGAGGTCGTAGAGACATCAGTGCGCTCCATACGGACCGGCGCGGCGTATTGCGGTTGCGGCGCGGTGTCGGCGCCGCCCGCCAATTCATGCTGGCCGTAAGGGTGCGGCTGCGAGACTGAGCCGTGAAGCTCGTCGAGTTGAACGCCCAGCGCCCGCAGGGTGTCGTAGGACAGATATCCAGTGTGGCCGATGCCGTTATCGCGCTGGAAGGATTCGATCGCGCGCTGCGTCATCGGTCCGACAACGCCGTCGATCGGGCCTTTGTAATATCCGCGTTTGGCGAGGGCTGACTGCAATTGCTTGATCGTATGCGGCGTGGCGTTGGTGTCACATAGGACTTGAACCCAGTCGAACCGCTCCGGAGAGCGCAGGACTTTGCGCATCACAGTCTTTGTTTGAGGAGCAACATGTACGGATTTTGCTTCCGCCGGGCGCGCCAATTCTTTGGTATGAATGGTTTGGTATTCCGCCGGGATCGGCACCTCTTTAACCCCGCCGGCGTCGACCAGCACATGCTTCGTCACCGATGTTGTTTTCGCCGGCACGGTCACACGCCGGACTTGCTCCGGCTCAATCATCACGCGCTTGGTGACGGTTTTAGTCTTCGCAGGCTCCTCGACCAAGCAGTAAATCTCGCCGGTTTTCGGGTCGATGCGTTGCGTGTCCGAGAGATTTGCGCCGCGACGCCAGACCAGGCGCGGTTCGCCGATCACGACAGTTTCCGTCACAGTTTCAAAGCGCGCTGGAACGATCTCAAGCCGCTCATATGGTGCGCGTACGACGACGTTTTCGGTGCGCGCCTCATAGTGCGGCTGGCGCACCTCATAGCGAACGCCCGCTTCTCGCGTCATGATCTCGATACTGCTGGGCGCAAATTCTGGGTCGATGATTTTTAGGCGCTCATAGCCTTCCTGCGTCACCACTTGCTCAGGAACGGTTTCGTAGACGGCTGGATGAACGATGCGCGTGAAGCACTCCCCTGGCTTGGCGCCTGAGGGGAGGCCGCCCATTGGATGTCCCTGCGGGTGTCCAGCCGGCGCCGGTCCTGCGATCGCCGCGCCGGTAAGGGCCGACATCGCCATGCCCGCGCTCAAAATACTTCTTAACATCTCGCCGCCTTTTGTCGTCCAACGCCCCGCAGCGCGGAGCCCCCGTTAAGTTAACGAATGATTAAGCAGGATTGGCGCCACGTGATTGGAGTACAGCAAGTTCGCTGATCACGCGAAACCGCTGATTGCTTCCGCGAAAATCGCGCTTTAAGCCTCTCGCAGCACACACGACAAATACAAGGACGCCGATTATGAGCCTGCCATCCCTTGATCCTCGGCAAGATTGGACCCGCGATGAAATTCGCGCGCTTTATGAAGCCTCTTTGCCGGATTTGATCTTGGCGGCGCAGCAAGTACGCAAAGCGAATTGGCCGTCTGGGCGGGTTCAAAAATCGCAATTGCTGTCGATTAAGACGGGGGGATGCCCGGAGGATTGCGGCTATTGCAGTCAATCGGCCCATTTTAAGACAGGCCTGGACGCGTCGAAATTGATGGATGTCGACGCGGTGCTGACCGAAGCGCGCGCCGCGAAGGCGAATGGCGCGGATCGTTTCTGCATGGGCGCCGCCTGGCGCAGTTTGAAAGACCGTGATTTGCCGAAGGTTTGCGACATGGTGTCGGCGGTGAAAGCCGAAGGTCTCGAAACTTGCGTCACGCTCGGCATGCTGGAAGATGGTCAGGCTGAAGCGCTGAAAGACGCCGGGCTCGACTATTACAACCATAACCTCGACACCTCGCGGGAGTATTATGGCGAGGTGGTTTCCACACGAACTTACGAAGATCGCTTGGAGACGCTCGGGAAGGCGCGTGGCGCTGGGCTAAATCTGTGCTGCGGAGGTATTCTCGGCATGGGCGAGGGACGTGAGGACCGCGTTGGTTTCCTCCACGAATTGTCGAAACTCTCGCCGCATCCGGAGAGCGTTCCGATCAATATGCTGGTGCCGATCGCAGGCACGCCGTTGGGCGGTTCAGCGCCAATCGATGCGATAGAGCTGGCGCGGGCCATCGCAACGGCTCGCGTGGTGTTTCCGCGGTCATGGGTGCGTTTGTCCGCCGGGCGCGAAGGCATGAATAAGGAGGCCCAAGCCTTGTGCCTGCTTGCGGGCGCTAACTCCATTTTTGTCGGCGATCGCTTGTTGACGACGGACAATCCGGAAATCTCCGAGGATGATGCGCTGTTAGCCGCTCTTGGCCTTGAAGCGGGTTCATACGCCGATCGGCCGTTAGAGGATGTGAGCGCGTAGAATGGCTCAGTTTGAGGCGGTGATCTGGGATTTCGGCGGCGTGCTCACCACGTCGCCGTTTGAGGCGTTCAACCGCTATGAGGCTGAACGCGGCCTGCCGACGGATTTCATCCGCGGCGTCAATGCGATTAATCCCGACGAGAACGCCTGGGCGAAATTGGAGCGCTCAGAGGTCGACGCGCAGACCTTCGATAAATTCTTCGCCGAGGAAGCGCGGGTACAAGGCCATGACGTGCCCGGAAAGGATGTGCTCGGCCTCCTATCCGGCGATTTGCGGCCGCCGGTGATCGACGCGCTTAAAGCCTGCAAAGAACGGTTCAAAGTCGGGTGCATTACAAACAATGCGCCGGTAGGGAAGGGCGCGTCGATGACGGACGACGACGCGAAAGCCCGCGATGTCGCGCGCGTCTTCAAACTGTTCGACCATGTGATCGAAAGCTCGAAGATTGGATTGCGCAAGCCTGATCCGCGAATCTACGCGCTAATGTGCGAGGGTTTGGACGTTGAAGCGTCGGCCTGCGTCTATATTGACGACCTCGGGATCAACCTCAAACCCGCGCGGCAGATGGGTATGACAACGATCAAGGCTGTGTCTGAAGCGCAATTGCTTGCGGATTTGTCTGAGGCCGTGGGACTCGCATTTTAGCTGGCGAGCGCCTATCTCGCCTCGCTGGGACAACTAGCGGGCGCCGATTGCGTGATGAGAGCCGGTTTTGTTTGTTTTGCTGCGGTCTTTGGACTTATGGCGTGCAGCCAGGATATTGATAGCTCAGCCGCTGAGACGCCCGCAGCGTCAGCGCGGATCGACGTCGATGCGCAATCTTCCACGATAGATGTGACGCTTACGCCGGCGGCCGAAGACACGCTCGCGAAGCTGTTAGAATTGGCGGACACCGGCACCTACAATTCTCTAGCGCGCCTCGCGGATCAAACACCGGGATTTGTCTCGAATTACGGCGGCGTGAACCACAAGGATTTTTGGTATCTAAAATACCGCACCGGCGATTGGCCCACCCGGCAATTGGGCAAGGTTTTGGCGTATCCGCCGGGTGTTGAAGAAACATCTGGCGGCCGCGTATTCGTCTGGCCTTACATGGCTCTCGCCGGACCGCTGGACGTCACGCCCGATGTTGCGCGCGACATGACCGAATTGGTGGGAGATTGGCAGGCGGAGGCTGTGCGCGCCGGCCAGGCCTATCAAGGCTATCGCGTCGGCGTCCGCGAAGACGGCGTTTGGCTCTATTTCTTCGCTGGCGAAGGGTTTTAAGCGGCTTCGTCTTCGGACGCGCCGATGCGGGGCGGGCCGCCCGTGCCTGCACGCGATTTGCCGAAAGCTTTGTCTAGCGTCGCTGTGGACGCCAGCGCCAATTCGATCGCGTCCGTTAAGTGACCTAAGATCTGGATGTTGTTGTCCAAAACTTCGCGCGCTTCAGGACGACGATCCATAGAAATGCGATCGCAGCGCTTCAACACGTCGGCGCGAAGCGTTTGCAAAATATCCTCAAGCTTATGGCCTTCGGGGCGCTCTTCGGACTGCAAAAAACGGGTCATGGGGACCTCCAAGGCGTTTCTCACCAAAAACCCTAGCGTCTCTTTGCAAACATCCATTTAAGATAGGCGATAAAACTCCGCATCCGCCTTTAAGAGCTGAGCGCGCGGCGGTGTGGGTGTACAACCAACCCGTTTGAAAGGGATGAGAGATATGGCGACCGTAATCGGTGTGGAAAAAGCGATCGAGAAGCTTGAAGGATGGCGCGCCGCCGACGGCCGAAACGCCATTATCAAAACCTTTCAATTTGGTGATTTCAAAGAAGCCTGGGCGTTCATGACCCGTGTGGCCATGATGGCCGAGCAGATGGACCATCATCCTGAATGGATGAATGTTTACGGCACCGTGAAAGTGACCTTGATAACGCATGACGCCGGCGACGTTACTCAACTGGACCTTGACCTAGCGTCGTATATGGACGCGTGCGAGTAAGGGGCGCTAAGCCCTCGCCGAATAGATCAGATAAGGGAGGCGTCGGATGGGCCGCGTTGAAGGAAAAAAGGCGATCGTAACGGGCGCTGCGCAAGGCTTGGGCGAGGCGATCTCGCGTATGTTCGCCGCTGAGGGCGCAAAAGTTTGCCTCACCGACATCAATGGCGAAGGCGTCGAAGCGGCGGCCGACCGCATCAATCAAGATTATCCAGGCGCCGCCACCGCCTTTCACCACGACGTTACCTCCGAAGACCGATGGAAAGAGGTCGTCGCCGGGGCGGACGCTGCGATGGGCGGGATCTCTATCCTGGTCAACAACGCCGGCATCGGAACCATGGGAAATGTCGAAGACGAAAGCTTCGAGAATTTCCAGAAAGTCCACGCAATTGACGCCAACAGCGTATTTCTCGGCTCAAAATACGCGCTTCCCATTATGCGCCAGCATCAGCCCGGCGCGATCGTAAACATTTCCTCCATCGCCGGCCTGATCGCATCGCACAATTACGTCTCATACAATTCAGCGAAAGCGGCGGTGTGGATGATGTCGAAATCCATCGCTTTGCATTGCGCGAAAGTCGCGCCGGGCATTCGCTGCAATTCGGTGCATCCAACCTTTATCGATACGCCGATCTTAGACGGCGTGAAGGACATGTTGGGAGAAGAAACTGCTGTCTCGAAGCTGTCTCGCCAGGTGCCTTTAGGCCGTTTGGGCGAACCGAACGACGTCGCCTACGCCGTATTGTTCTTGGTGTCGGACGAGTCCAAATTCATCACGGGCGCCGAATTGAAGATCGACGGCGGTATTTCGGCGATGTAGCCGCCGCCGTGCGTCTAGTTGCGAAACAGGATCAAAGAGGCGAGCGCCACACTGGCTTTGCCAGGCCCCAATTCGCGATCAACGGCGCGTTGCAAGCGTGCGCGGATCATATCGGCGTTAGGCGGTTCGCCGCGAATGTAGGATCGGTCTGCATAGGTCGCCAACGCGCTGCGCATGGCGTCAACAAGCCGCGGGCGGGTCGCTTCGGCTTTTTCACGGTCTTTATCGTTAGGAATTTCAAGTCCGGCGTCCACAGCCAAAAATCCCGTCACTGAAAAGCCTTCCGTGATTGAAGATCTCAGCCCGAAAATCGGCATGTATTTAGGCGAACCGGTGATTTTGCGAGCCAGCGGGTCGATTGTTTCGGTTTTCGCGGCCGGCGCAGCAGCGTGGACCGGCATCGCAATCGAGAGCCAGCAACAGGCTGCAAGGCTGGTGAAAAGCGCGTGTTTCATGTGTTTAGACTAGCAAGCTTGGTTTAAGCGAGCGTTACGTCCCGGCGGCGAAAATAGGGCAAAGAAAAACCCGCGCGAACGCGGGCTTTTCACGTCTCTTTGTCGATCAGCTGCTAGGCGGCCGCTTCAGCTTGCTGCGGATCCGGATCGCGCAGCACATAGCCTCGGCCCCAAACCGTCTCGATAAAGTGATCTCCGCCAGTCGCCTGCGCTAACTTCTTGCGAAGCTTACAGATGAAGACGTCGATAATCTTCAATTCCGGCTCGTCCATGCCGCCATAAAGGTGGTTGAGGAACATTTCTTTGGTGAGCGTGGTGCCCTTGCGCAGGGATAAAAGCTCGAACATTTGATACTCTTTACCGGTGAGGTGCACGCGAGAGCCTTTGACCTCGACTGTTTTGGCGTCGAGATTCACAAGAATGTCGCCAGTTCGGATGACGCTTTCAGCATGACCTTTGGAGCGGCGAACGATCGCCGTGATGCGGGCGATCAGCTCGTCCTTGTTAAACGGCTTGGTCAGATAATCATCGGCGCCGTAGCCGAGCGTTTTGACCTTCGCCTCAATGTCCGGATTGCCGGAGAGGATCAAGACAGGCGTGTTTACGCGTGACATGCGTAACTGCTTCAGCACCTCGAAGCCGGAAATATCCGGAAGCATTAAGTCCAAGATGATGAGGTCGTATTCATAGACCTTACCTAGGTCCACGCCTTCTTCGCCGAAGTCTGTCGTATAGATGTTGAAGCCCGCAGCCTTCAACATCAATTCGATGCTGCGTGCGACCGCCGCGTCGTCTTCAATCAACAAGACCCGCATCTAGCTCTCCCGAATCACGTCTGCGCCATATTCCGCGCATTAACCATGCTCTAGTCAATCAGCGAGTGTTAACCAAAAAGTTAACGCAGACATTGGATATCGCGACATGGTCATCTTTCTTAAACCGGGCTGCGGGCTTTAACGCTCGCTTAGGCAGTTGGGCATGATTTTCCCAGTCGGGCGTATTCGCCAGGTTTTGGAGTCTGACACATAGAATGCTCGCCGAAGCTATCCGCGATATGAAACGATTGGACACACGTCGCTATTCTGGGCGCGTCGCCGGCCTGGAAGGTTTGCGGATTGAAGCGGTCGGACCCGCTGAGGCGCTGCGGCTGGGCGCCTATGCGCGTTTTGGCGGACCCGACGGCCCACGCGGCGAACTGGTCGGCTTTAATGACGGTAAAGCGGTATTTATCGCGTGCGATCCTGTTGAGGGTCTGCGCCCCGGCGATGAGATGCTGTTTTCCTATGACGATGCGTTCGCGCGCCCCTGCGAGGATTGGTTGGGCCGCGTTTTGGATGCGTTCGGCGAACCCGTTGACGGCGGCGGCGCGATTGCTGAAGGCGCTGCCCCGCGCCTGCTCCGCGGCCGTCCGCCAAGCGCGCAGGCGCGGGCGCGCGTGAACGCCCCATTATCGCTCGGCGTACGCGCTCTAGATCTCTTCGCGCCCTGTGCGGACGGCCAGCGTATGGGCCTGTTCGCAGGGTCCGGCGTCGGTAAATCGACGCTGATGTCTATGTTGGCGCGAGACGCCGACGCCGACGTGGTCGTGATCGGGCTGATCGGCGAGCGCGGCCGCGAAGTGCGCGAATTCGTGGAAGACACGCTCGGCGCGGAAGGTCTAGCGCGGGCGGTGATTGTCTCGGCGACGTCTGACGAGCCTGCCCCCAAGCGCCGCCGCGCAGCCTGGCTAACCCTCACCATCGCTGAGCACTTTCGCGACAAGGGCAAACGGGTTTTGTGCCTTTTGGACAGCGTCACGCGGTTTGCGCTGGCGCAACGAGAGATTGGATTGGCCGCCGGCGAACCGCCGACCACGCGCGGCTATACGCCGTCTGTCTTCGCAGAATTGCCGAAGCTTCTGGAACGCGCCGGGCCGGGCGTGGCTGTTCCCGCCGGCGCCCCGCAAGGCTATATCACGGGCCTTTTCACAGTCCTTGTCGATGGCGATGATCACAATGAGCCGGTTGCTGACGCGGTCCGCGGCATATTGGACGGACATGTGGTTTTGTCCCGCCAAATTGCTGAGCGCGGCCGCTATCCGGCCATTGATGTCCTAAAGTCTCTGTCCCGGCTCGCGGCGGCGTTGCAGGGGCCTGAGCAAACGGAGATTATCCGCGACGCCCGCCGCGTTATGTCGCTGTACGCCGATATGGAGGAGCTTTTGCGGATCGGCGCATACACGCGCGGTTCTGATCCTGACGTGGATCGCGCGGTGCAATTGGCCCCGCATTTGGACGCCTTCCTGGCCCAGGGCATGGATGAAGCGACGCCGCCGGACGCCGCGCTGCAGGCCTTAGCCCAAATTCTTAACCCCAATGCGCTAGAAGAACGCGCAGTACAGGCCGCGGGGTAGACAGACATGTCGCAGAATTCGCTCTCGACCTTGATGAAGGCGGCCCAGCAGCAGCTGGACACTTTGTCAAAAGAGGCGACAGACGCCCAAGCGCGCGTTGACGAACAGAATTTACGTTTGGCCACGCTTCAAGCCAAAGTCGAGGTCGAAAAATCCCAAGCGATGGCGCTGAACATGCAGGCGCTTCTGCCAGCCTTTATGGCGCGCGCCAAAGCGCAAACGCAAATCATTAAGCGCGACATCGCTGCGGCTGAAGCCGATATTGAAAACATTCGCGTGCGGTTGCAAAAAGCTTACGCTGAAAAGTCCAAATACGAGCAGCTAATCCAACAACGCGAGGCGCAATTAGCGCAGAAAGCCGCGATGGCGGAGCAGTTGGAAATGGACGATATCGCGAACGCCCGCCGCTCCGGTTAAACTCTAAGCGAGCGTCGCGTCGACCTAGCTCTCCAACTCGAATGTCAGACCCGCTCGTTCCCGCAGGCGTTTGATGATCGCATCGCTAAAAATCGGCGCGGGCGTCAGCACGCCGCCCGGTTTGTCGGCGACATCTTCGATTAAACACATCGCCGCTTCCGCAATAATCTTCGATGTCGAGCCGTAGCCTGGATCTTTGTCGCCGGTGACGACGGCTTTTAACAAGGTTCCATCAGCGGCTTCGCCAATGAAGACGACGTCGTAATTGCCGGCTTCACGCTCTTCTTTCGAGGGGCCTTCGCCAGGTTTGGGCGGATCTTTCACATCGCCGAAGCCGCCGCCCGCTTTCGCCAGGCCTTCGGCGATTTTCTGACCCTTCTCGCCGGGACCTGTGCACATCATTTCATCATAGACGAAATCCGCCCCATAGATATGGCCCATAAGCTTGTTGGACCGATGGATATTCCGCGTGTTGATCGTCGCCATCACGAATGGTCCGACCCATCCTAGATCCGGCTCTTCCATCGCCGCCATGCCGTGAGGTTGCTCAGGGCCTTCAAATCCATCAGCTAACGCGAACGGATTGCGCAGCACATTTAGGAGTTCCGGGTTTTTCGCGACCGCCGCCATGGTCGCCGCGCCGCTGGCGAAGGTGCCGCCGGAGAAGGTGCCGTTCATAGATCGGACGCGTCCGCGGATGCGGGGCAGGGGGGCGCCAAGCTTGGCGATGGCGTGCTGCTGAAGGAAGTAAACGCCCATATCGAAGGGAATGGAGTCAAAGCCGCCTGAATGGACGATACGTGCGCCGGTCTCCTTCGCTTGCGCGTCGTATTTTGCAATCATGTCGTACATGAAGGCGACTTCGCCCGACAGATCGACATAATCCGCGCCGTTCGCCGCGCAGGCCGCGACAACCGGTTCGCCATAGAGCTGATAGGGGCCGACCGTGGTCAAAATGACTTTCGCACGCTTGGCCATCGCGTCGATCGAGGCGGGGTCGCCGACATCGGCCACAACCAAAGGCGTGTTGGCCGGCGCGCCGATCTCGTCGCGTACGCTGGCGAGCTTGTCTGCGCTGCGCCCCGCCATCGCCCATGTCGGCGTCGCGGCGCCGGCATATTGCTGCGCCAAATACTCTGCGACAAGTCGGCCCGTATAGCCTGTCGCCCCATAAACGATGATATCGAATTCCCGATCGCCCGCCATGTCATCCTCCAATGATTATTGAAAAGACGATGTCCGCAGGAAAGCGTCGCCGTCAACGCCGCGCATCCCTCGCCGTTGCGGAAAGGCCTGAATCTCAAAAAAAGCCCCGCCTAGAGGGCGAGGCTTTTCAGGTATGACGTTTGAGGACGGCTTAGCCGGCGCGGGAGGCCTCAAAAATGCCGTCAATCGTATTGGCCAGCGTCGCATCAAAATCCGCATCGCTTTGCGTCGCCGACAAACCTTCGGTCAAGGCGCGCGAGAAGCTGGCGATCATGCCAGTGTTTTGCGCGAGCTTAGCGTTGGCTTCGTCGCGCGCGTAACCGCCGGACAGCGCCACCACCCGCATTACGCGCGGATGATCGACCAAGGATTTGTATTGGTTCGCATTCGTCGGCAGCGACAATTTCAGCATAACTTGTTTGTCGCCGGCCATGGCGTCGAGCTGTTTGGTCATTTCAGCCAACAGAATGTCCTCGGCTTCGGCCTTGTCCTCGATTGTGATCGTCACTTCCGGTTCGATGATCGGCACCAATCCGTGCGATAGGATTTGCTCGCCGATCTCAAATTGCTGCGCGACGTTTGCGGCAATGCCGACGGGGTTTGCAGCATCGATCACAGAGCGCATCTTCGTGCCGAACACACCATTGGCGACGGCGCGCTCGAGCAGCGCGTCCAGATCGGGCATTGGGTTCATCAATTTGACGCCGTTGGCGGCGTCCGCCAGGCCTTTGTCGACTTTCAAAAACGGCACGACATTGCACGTGTCCCAAAGGTATTTGGCGGTCGGAACGCCGTCGATGGTTCCATCCATGGTACGCTCAAACAAAATCGCGCCCATCACTTTGTCGCCGGTAAAGGCGGGAGATTTGACGATCCGTGCGCGCATATCGTGGATCAGCGCGAACATCTCTTCGTCATTCGAATAGGCGCTCTCTTCGACGCCATAGAGTTTCAGAGCTTTAGGCGTCGACCCGCCCGATTGATCCAGCGCTGCGATAAAGCCGTCCTTGTTTGCAGCTTGTTTCGCCATGTCCGTGTTCATGATCTCAATTCCCATGTGTTCGTCTCGTCTCTATCGCGTTTAAGTTTGTTTCAGTGCCTCAACCCCTGGCAGAGGCTTGCCTTCCATCCATTCAAGGAAGGCGCCGCCCGCAGTTGAGACAAAGGTGAAATCCTGTGCGACGCCCGCATGATTGAGCGCTGCGACCGTGTCGCCGCCGCCGGCGACAGCGACCAGCGCGCCTTGTTTCACGCGCGCCGCGGCCGCCTGAGCTGCCGATACAGTAGCTTTGTCAAACGGGGTTAGCTCAAACGCGCCGAGCGGACCATTCCAGACCAGCGTGTTAGCCGTATCCATCGCCGTCGCCAAAATGGCGACCGTTTGCGGACCGGCGTCAAGGATCATTTCGTCGTCTTCGACCTCATCTAGGCCGCAGGTGCGATTGTCGGCGTTCGCCGCGAAGTCTTTTGCGACGACCAGGTCGCGCGGCAGCAGAATATCGCAACCGGCCGCTTTCGCATTCGCTTCAATCTCGCGCGCCGTCTCGAGCAGGTCATGTTCGCACAAGGATTTGCCGACATTGGTTCCACGAGCCGCCAGGAATGTGTTCGCCATGCCGCCGCCAATGGCGAGCGCGTCGACTTTCGAAACTAGGTTTTTTAGGAGGTCGATCTTTGAGGACACCTTCGCGCCGCCGACCACCGCCAAGACTGGTCGGTTGGGTGATCCGAGCGCTGCGTCGAGCGCGGACAATTCCCGCTCCATCGAGAGCCCCGCATAGGAGGGCAGCAGTCTGGCGACGCCTTCGGTCGATGCATGGGCGCGGTGCGCCGCAGAAAAGGCGTCATTCACATAAAGCTCGCCCAAATCCGCCATCTGCGCGGCCAGCTCTGGGTCATTCTTTTCTTCGCCCGCTTCAAACCGTGTGTTTTCCAGCAGAATGACCTCGCCATGCGGTCTGCTCCGTATAAACGCTTTGGCTTTCGGGCCGAAGGCGCAATTTTCCGCGAAGAAAACCGGCTCGCCGAGCACGTTTGAGAAAGCTGTCGCAACCGGCTTCAAGCTCATCTCCGGAACGATTTGACCTTTGGGGCGGCCGAAATGCGCCATCAACGCCACGCGCGCGCCATTCTCTGTAAGGTGTTTGACGGTAGGAAGCGCCGCGAGAAGGCGTGTATCGTCGGTCACCGCGCCATTGGCCATGGGCACGTTGAAATCCACGCGCACCAAGGCTGTCTTGCCGGCGAGGTCTGCATCTTTCAGCGTACGGAAAGTCGAACTCATATGGGTGTCGGCCTTGCTCTTACGTTTTGGAGCGGGCGGCCGGCCGGACGCGGCCCGCGCGCCCGGCTCCTAAGGATTAGATATGTTTCGCCAGTTCAACGGCGGTGTCGGACATGCGCGTGGCGAAGCCCCATTCATTGTCGTACCAAGACAAGACACGCACCAATGTACCTTCGGTGACGTGCGTCTGGTCGAGCGCAAACGTCGACGATGCAGGATTGTGGTTGAAATCGGCGGACACCAACGGAAGGTCGACATATGCCAGAACGCCCTTCATCGGGCCGTCTGCGGCGGCTTTGACGGCGGCGTTCACCTCGTCCGGCGTCGTCGCTTTGGCCGCGTCGAACACAAGATCGATCATCGACACGTTCGGCGTCGGCACGCGGATGGCGGATCCGTTAAGCTTGCCTTGCAGCTCCGGGAGCACCAAACCGACGGCCTTTGCGGCGCCTGTGGATGTTGGGATTTGCGAGTGCGCCGCGGCGCGGGCGCGGTACAGATCTTTGTGCATACGGTCCAAGGTCGGCTGGTCGCCAGTGTAGGAGTGGACCGTCGTCATGTAACCGCGCTCAATGCCGATCGCGTCGTTCAGCACTTTCGCCACGGGGGCCAAGCAATTCGTCGTGCAGGATGCGTTAGAGACCACCAGATCGTCAGCGGTCAGTGTGTCGTGGTTGACGCCGTAAACAATGGTTTTGTCCGCGCCGGAGGCGGGCGCCGAGACCAGAACGCGCTTGGCGCCGGCGTCCAAATGGGCCGATGCCTTATCCTTGTCCGCGAAAATACCGGTACATTCCATCGCGATATCCACGCCCAAATCGCCGTGTGGCAATTCCTTCGGGTCGCGAACGGCCGTCACCAAGAATTCTTGATCGCCTGCGCGGATCTTGTCGCCATTGACGGAGACGTCCATTGGGAGCGCGCCGTGTACGCTGTCATACTTTAGGAGGTGCGCATTGGTTTCTACAGGGCCGAGGTCGTTGATGGCGACCACTTCAACATCGTCCCGTCCATGTTCCAGAATGGACCGAAGCACCAGACGTCCAATCCGCCCAAACCCATTGATTGCGACGCGTACCGCCATGAGGAACCCTTTCGACTGCTTACTTTGGGGCCGACATGCAATTTCAAAGCCGCCCACATCATTGAATTTGCGTGCGTCATAGACCCGCTGTCGTGCGGCGTCCACCCGGCGGCGCTCGCCAGCGCCCATTGATAGCGTTGTCGAGCGCGTACCGGGCCAATCCAGCTTAGGCGCCGCACGAAACGTTACGTAAGGCGCTCGCAACGTCCGCGGTTTTTGCTGGACGCCGGTTGCGACGTCGCTACCACGAACACACCCAACCACAGCGCGGCGAGGTTCATGTGAAGTACGAAGAAGTCGTCCGAGGACGACGCAGCATTCGCGGCTACAAACCCGATCCAGTGCCGAAAGCGTTGATCAAGGAAATCTTGGAAACGGCGATGCGCGCGCCGTCTTCGCTAAACACCCAGCCTTGGAATTTCTTTGTCGTCGCCAATGAACCGCTGGACCGTATCCGCGCCGGCAATGTCGAACGCAATCTCGCCGGCGTTCCGGACACGCGCGAGTTTCGCAATCACGGCGCTTATGAAGGCGCGCACCGAGAGCGCCAGATCGAAATCGCCAAGCAATTATTCAGCGCGATGGACATTGAGCGGCATGACAAAGAAAAGCGCCAAGACTGGGTGCTGCGCGGATTTCGCCAATTCGATGCGCCGGTCTCCATCGTGGTGACGTATGACCGCTCTATTCATGGCGGCGATATCGGACCGTTTGATTGCGGCGCGGTTACCAATGCGCTGGTCAACGCCGCCTGGGCGCGGGGGCTGGGCTGCGTCATCAACAGTCAGGGCATTATGCAATCGCCCGTCGTGCGCGAGCACGCGAACATCCCCGAAGATCAGGTGATCATGATTTGCGTCGCAATGGGCTATCCCGATGAGACTTTCCCGGCAAACGCCGTTGTCTCGCATCGCAAATCGGTGGAAGAGGCGGCGACATTTGTGGGGTTTGACGACTAGTGGGCTAAACCCGCTTCAGTGCAGCCCTTACAGGAACACCGACGCGCGAATTGATAGTGTTCTTGTCGCCTATGACGAGATGGCAATGCCTGCACGTTCGCTAGAAGCGTGCGGCGATTTTCGTAAGTGAGCGCGCGCAAAGTCGGCGATCTACCTCAATCTATGACTCATCTCTGCATTATGATTTCGGTGATTGTCGGAGTAGCTGAGGCGCAGTTGCTTAGACCCGTCACCCTTATCTGAACCGGAATATTTGAGCTAAACGCCGTCAAAGCGGTTGCTATCAATGCTTCCGAATTCTGGTTCCCATATGGAATGACTGCGGAGTTGCAATTGCTCGGCCAACCGTTTGGAAGTGAAGAAATTGGCATATAGACGAAGTATGACCCGCTTCTAGGCCAGAGCGTCGTTATTTGACCTGGATCTGTATAATTTGACGACTGAGCTGTTGCCGGCATCGCCGCAAATGCCGCTATGGTCGATAGTATCTTCAGCGAAAATCGCACTTCTTTCCCCCAATTGCTCAATGACATAAATGTGTCTGTCCAACATGGGTATAATAGCCGTCGCAGTTTGTCCAAGAGTAAGGTCGCGAGCTGCTCAATTCGAAGTGTCAAACCCGCTTGAGCGCTGCGTCGACGACGGCTTCGGCGGTGATGCCGAAATGCTTGAATAGGTCTTTGTAGGGGGCGGAGGCGCCGAAACTATCCATGCCCACAAAGCCGCCATCTGATCCGATCCAACGATCCCACCCGAAGCGTACGCCCGCCTCAACCGCTACCTTCGGCAGCGAGCCGCCTAACACTTCTTGGATGTAGGCGTCGGATTGCGCTTCGAAGAGTTCGAAACAGGGCATAGAGACGACGCGCGCGCCGACGCCTTGTGTTTCCAAGATCTCGCGGGCCTGCAGCGCGATTTCAACTTCAGACCCACTCGCCAGCAGGACGATTTTTTCCGGGCTCTCGGCGCCCGCCAGGACATAGCCGCCCTTGGCGCTGAGATTCTCGTCAACATGCTCGACGCGCGATGGCGACACGCCCTGACGGGTCAACGCCAATGTGGAGGGCCCGTCCGTATTGGCGAGCGCCGCCTGCCAGCATTCCATTGTTTCTACGCCGTCGCAGGGGCGGAAGACGAGCATGTTCGGCATGGCGCGCAAGGAAGCGACATGCTCCACCGGCTGGTGTGTCGGTCCATCTTCGCCTAGCCCGATCGAATCATGCGTCATGACATGAATAACGCGTTGGCCCATCAGCGCGCTGAGACGAATAGCGGCGCGCGAATAGTCCGCAAACACTAAGAACGTGCCGGAATAGGGGATGATCCCGCCATGCAGCGCCATGCCGTTCATCGCCGACGCCATGGCGTGCTCGCGAACGCCATAATGAATATAGCGGCCCGACCAGTCGTCGGCGCTCATCGGCGCCGTGTGCGAGGTCTTGGTGTTGTTAGAGCCTGTGAGGTCCGCCGAGCCGCCGACCATTTCAGGGATTGCGCCGGTTAGAACTTCCAGCGCGGCCCCCGACCATTTGCGGGTCGCATCTGTCTTCTGCGCTTCTACGACCGATTTCTTGTGCGCGTTGGCCAGCTTGTCGAGATCCGCCGGTAAATCCCCGGCGATCGCCGTTTCGAAGGCGGTTTTGTCCGGCGACCCGTCTAAACGTTTGTCCCAAGCTTGGCGATCTGCAATGCACCGGCGTCCGGCTTCGCGCCAGGCTTCTTCAATTTCGGCGGGGACGTCGAAGGGCGCATGCGGCCAACCGATATTCTCCCGGATCCCAGCAATCTCGTCCGCGCCATAGGGGCCGCCATGCGCTTTGCCGGTGCCGGCAATGGTCGGCGCGCCAAACCCAATCACGGTTTTGCAGGCGATCAGCGTCGGCTTGTCCGCGGATTGGGCGCGGTCCAAGGCGGCGCGCACCTCATCCGGACTATGGCCGTTAACGCGTTCCACGGTCCAGCCGGACGCCGCAAATCGCGCCAATTGATCCGTATTGTCCGCCATGTCCGTGCCGCCATCGATGGTAACGGCGTTGTCGTCGAACAGCACGATCAGCTTGTTCAGCTTCATATGACCGGCGAGGGTGAGCGCCTCTTGGCTGACGCCTTCCATCAAGCATCCATCACCGGCGATGACATAGGTTTTGTGGTCGACCAGATCATCGCCGAAGCGCGCGTTCAAATGACGCTCAGCGATCGCCATGCCGACCGCATTCGCGAAGCCTTGGCCGAGGGGCCCGGTCGTTGTTTCAACGCCTGATGTGACGAAGTTCTCCGGGTGACCCGGCGTGGATGCGCCCAATTGGCGGAAATTGCGAATGTCGTCGCGCGACACGCTGTCGAAGCCCATCAGATGAAGGAGAGAGTAAATCAGCATGGAGCCATGGCCGGCCGACAAGACGAAGCGGTCGCGATCCGCCCAATCCGGACGTGTTGGATCGATCTTTAAAACTTCCGTGAACAAGACGGTGGCGGCGTCCGCCATGCCGAGAGGAAGTCCGACATGGCCGGATTTAGCTTGCTCGACTGCATCCATAGAGAGCGCCCGCACAGCGTTCGCCATGTCGCGTGTGGATAGCTTTGTCGCTGTCATCTTCCCTCGCCCTGCCATGTCTCTTTTCCAGAGCGCTGGGTTAACGCTAAGAACGCGCGCGTCAAGAGCGCAGCGGGGTCGGGCGGCGGTGGATTGCTTCAAAAGCGCCGGCGCGGCAAACTGACCTTATGTCGAGTACCAATGATCCAAACGAGATTAAGCCGGTTGACCTCAATGCGGCGGCGGCGCGGCTTGAAACCGCGCT
>JBCCMB010000047.1:0-19221 GCA_039026555.1 Pseudomonadota bacterium | reverse complement strand
TTGATCACCAATGACGAAGTGGCGTGCTTCGTTGAACTTTATCCGGATCGGCTCGTCGGCGTCGGTTCGGTGGACATATCCCAGCCGATGCAGGCGGTTCGGGAAATCCGGCGCTGCGTTGAGGAACTCGGATTTAAGGCGATCCGCGTTCTGCCGTGGCTCAGCGATGCGCCGCCGACAGATCGGCGCTTCTACCCAATCTATGTCGCGTGTTGCGAAATGGGCGTGCCCTTTTGCACCCAGATCGGCCACACAGGCCCGTTAATGTCGTCCGAAGTGGGCCGCCCCATCTATTTGGATCGCGTGGCTCTGGATTTTCCCGAACTCGTCATCGTCGGCGGCCATATCGGTTATCCCTGGACCGATGAAGCCATCGCCGTCGCCACCAAGCACGAAAACGTCTTCATCGACACCTCCGCCTACACCGCTAAACGATATCCCGACGCATTGGTGAGCTATATGCGCGCCCACGGCGCATCGAAGGTTATGTTCGGCACAAATTATCCGATGATCACACCGCAAAAAGCGCTCGCGGGCTTGGATGATCTGGGTTTGGGTGATCGCGCAAAAGCGCTGTTCTTGGGCGGCAATGCGCAGCGCGTCTTCAAACTTTAGTTGGAGGCGCCTTTATCTGACCGCGGCGGGAAGCCGACCGAGAAATTAGAGCCTTCGCCCATCTTGCTCTCAATCTTCAATCGGCCGCCATGCAATTCGGCGAAAGCGCGCACCACCGACAATCCCAATCCAGCGCCCTGGCCCGCGACATCGCCAGATTGTTCATAGGGCTGGGATAATCGCGCCGCATCTTCAGGCGTCACGCCGCGACCTGTATCGCGTACGCCGAGCCGCGCGCCGCCATCCGCATCCTGTTTCACCCAAATACGCACCTTGCCGCCCTTCGGCGTAAACTTCAGCGCATTGGAGATCAGATTAAGCGCAATCTGGCGCACCGCCCTTGCGTCGGCGAATGCTTCCACATCCGCGCTCCGAACGATGCGAAGTTCAACGCCCTGCCGCCGAGCTTGGTCGCCCATGAAGCGCGCAGCGTCCTTCGCCGCATCGTTCAAGCTCAGCAATTCGGGATAGATCTTGTAGCGACCCGCTTCGATCTTCGACAGATCTAGGACGTCGTCGACGACGACTTGAAGCGACCGGCCGCCCTCATGGATCAAGCTCGCATATTCGCTGTATTTCTCCGACAGAGGGCCAAACAAGCCATTCTTCAGAACTTCTGAGAAGCCGATAATTGCATTCAGCGGCGTCCGCAATTCGTGATTGGTCTGCGCGAAAAACTGCATCCGCTCGGCCAAGGCGGCGTTAGACTTTTCCGCAGACTGCAGCGCCTTTTCCAGGTCAGCGCGCACCGCCTCAGCGTCGCGTTCGGCGGCGTCCCGCGCGGCCTCCGCCTGAGCCGCCCGACGCTCGGCGATGTGCTTGTCCCGACGCGTGGTTTGATCGACCTCATCTTCAGCTGGAGTTGAAACGTCGCGCGCCAGCAAAATGCGAGACGCCAAAACCCCTGACAGCACCAATGCGCAAATCGCCAAGGGCGCGGAGAGGCTGACCAGCCCGCCCATCTCCGAGGCGAACCCATAGCGTGCGGCCAACGCGGCGGCGGCGTAGCCTATGGCGCCAAAACCGGTCGCCTCAATCGCCAAGCGTTGGCGTCCATATGTCAGGGCGATCAACACGGGCGGCGCAAACAAAATCGCCAGCGGCGAGGCCGCACCGCCGCTCAGCGCCACGGCGAGCGATGCGAACAAAATCCAGAAAAGCGTCTCAATCTCGGCCGCTTTTTCCTCATCGGGCCAAAATGACACGCAAACCCCGACCAAAGCGGGCGCCGCAGCGAGCAGAGCCGCCCATGAAATTTCTGTGAACGCAACGCCCCCCAAAACGCCTCCGACAGCGGCCGTGGCGCATAGCAATACCCAGTAAAACCAGGGCGCTAAGCCTAGTTTTATGGTTTGCGTCCTGTTAAGCGAGGAGGCGGGTTTCACGTTATTCCTACTAACGGTGCGTAAACGCGTATGGCTGTAGTGTGTTTTTTAGAAGCATTTTGCAGACCATGCCTGCTAGAGTTTTTCTAGTAGCGTCACTGCCGGAGGAAACCATGCGAGTTGTTCATTGGCTTCAGTCAGCGGTGGCGGCCGCAAGTTTGACCGGCGCGGCCTCAGCACAAATCCTCGCGAGCGCTGAAGGCCCGGAACCCACTCCGGTTCAAGTCGGCGAGCCGGTGGCGGCCACTGGCCCGATCACTGAAGCTGCGGCGACCTATGCGACGTTCCAAACCAAAGTGTCCGATGTGCAAGAAGCGCCATTATCCGGACCGGAGCATCTTGAAGACACACTCACCGAGTTTGGCGGCCAGCATCCCCAGCGTTTGTCCGAAGGTTGGATCTCCTATTCTGCTCTGGTCGCCGCTCAATCGGAAGAATTCGCCGCCGCGGTTCGCGACATTGACGCCTTTTACGGGCGCGATCGCGTGACGTTGGGCCTGCGCAATGATGTCGGTTACGCGCGTACGCTGGAAGGCGGCGACGACGCGCTGCAAGCCGCGTTGTCCGCAAACGCATCCGACAGCCGCCGCATTTCAAGCGCCGCGGCTTTTGTCAAAGACCAGGCCCGGACGCTACAGCACGCCCCCTGGGCCAATAAGCGTATCCATGACGGCTCGCAACGCGCCGAGAAACTACAACTCGCCGCGCAAACCGGACAGCCCATGGCGACAGCCGCGCTCTCGCTCTTTTCGGCCGCCGATATTGACAGCGCGCTGATCAATGCGGGACGCCCGGGCGCATCCTCGCTGTGGGATAGCGTTGCGATGCTGGCCGCCGAAGCGCCCATGGCGACGGTCGCAAGCTTTACGCCGAGCTTTGGCGCGAAAACCTACGAGGTGAACCCGAAGCGTAAAGCCACGGCCGATCGCATCGTCACCTTGGCCGCCTATCACGTATTAGACGCGGCGGCGGATAATCCGACGGAAGTGAAAGTCGCCATGCAGGACCGTCCGACCTCGCAATGCATCGATTGGTCGCAAATGCAATTGCGCGCCTGCGTCTCCGCCGCCAGCAGCCGCTATGACCTTTCCTACTGCTTGAGCGAGCACGCCATCGCCGACACCGGCGCATGTTTCGGCGACGTCGCACACTAGCGAACTCAAAAAAACCGACAAAAAACAGCGACGCGGGCAAGTTTATCTTGTCCGCGTCGTCCGTTCGGACCATGTGTTCGCGATGAGCATTCAGGACGCAGCCGCCGAGATCAAAGATGATTTTTCCTTCCTAGAGGATTGGGAAGATCGCTATGCGCACATCATCGATCTTGGAAAATCCCTCGCGCCGCTCGCGCCCGAGGAGATGAATGACGACACGAAAGTGCGCGGCTGCGCCAGCCAGGTCTGGTTGATCTCTGAGACGTCGGCTACAACGCCGGGGGGGCTCAGCTTTCGCGGCGCATCCGATGCAATCCTGGTGTCAGGACTTATCGCGTTACTTTTGTCGCTTTTCACCGACCGAACGCCGGACGAAATATTGGCGTTCGACGCCGACGCTTTTTTTGCAGAGATTGGTGTCGATCAGGCGCTGTCGCCGCAGCGGTCGAACGGTTTCAAATCCATGCTGGAGCGGATCCGCAACGACGCCGCCGACGCGGCGGCGCTAAATGTCTGAGGTTTCGCTGGCCGGCAATTCAACGTCATAGGCGATCCTCAACGCCTCCAGCGCCGCTGACACCTCGCGCGCCCCGCTGCGTTTTGGAAAACCGAACTTCGCCTCCAGCGCCTTTAGACTCACTTCCTCCACGCAAGCCGCCACCGCCACCGCGAACACGTCTGCGCCGACTTTACCGGACAAAGCCCGCAACCGCGCCGACGCCTTGGCCGCCGGCTCCGACAAACCGCCCTCGCCGCCTCGCCTGCGCACGCGACCGGCAGGCGTGAAGGTCCAATCCATCGTCACGCGGCCGCCAGACGACGCGCGCTCGATATCGGCTTGCAATCGTCGGCCTGCGCGCACCTGGCCGAGGCTGAGCGGACCTTGACCTGTCTCCGCCAACGCGGCGAGGCCGGCGAAACCTGGCTTCCGTGATCGCAGGCGCGCCGCGTCCGGCCGCCTGTCAGGCGCCGTCGCGCCAAACGCGTTGCGGTTTGGGACGACAGCTGTTTGCGCCGTCCGAAACCCGTCGCCTTTGGAGATCAAAACGCCGGTCATTTTCAAGTCTTCGACGAGCGCGTCTTCAGCGAATGCGACAGCCCGTCGTCGTCGATCGCCCTCCGGAAACACGGCCCAACCCTGCGTCGTTCGTCTTAGGACTCGACCAGGGCTCGCCTGCAACGCCCGCACAAGCCGGGGCGCGTCGCATCCTCTCACGCCGGGCACGCCTAGGCCGCCTCAGGTTGAAAATGTGGTTGCGGGGTCGCGCGAGCCGCCGCCTCCAAGTCTTCGAGCCACGCATCGAAGACTGGATCGTCGCGGCGGTCTTCAATCAAATGACATGCATGCGCCACCGTTGAGCGATCCCTGCCAAACGCCGCTGCAACGCGCGCAAGGCTCATTTCAAAGCCGACATGCGCCAAATACATCGCAACCTGTCGCGCCAGCGCCGCCGACGCCCGACCGCGTGTCGCCCCGTTAACATCCTCGGTTGAGACACCCGACGAAAACGCCGCCAAGCCCTTTGCGAGGTCGGCGTACGCCACGTCTCTTTCTTTCTGATTTGTCCAGATCATCCCACACTCCCAGGTCTAGACGGCCAGAATTACGCTCCTAGGCACGGTGTAGGATATTATTCCTATTTTAATCTTTGACTAGATGGATCCTATGGATTTCTCTTATTGCGCGTGCGGTCATCCACCACACAACGCCGCGCGGCGAGGGCTGCACGGCTGCGGGAAACTACGAATAACGACAAAAAAACCCCGACGCTTTTGCGGCGTTTCGGCATAAGCGCCGGCTCTATGCGGCTCGTTCTAAGGCCGAGCCGACACGGCGCGCGCCGGCGATAGAAGTGTCGGATAGCTTGTCCTCAGGAAGGACGACCCGATCATAACAGAGCACCATATCCACTTCGCCGCGGCCGGAGGATAGAGGCAAACGCACCCAGACATGCACGCCGCCATCGGCCCAAACGTCCCTTCCGGATTTCGGAACACAGTCTGATATGACGGTCTCGACAATATCGGTCCAGGCCCGATGCGCGCGGCAGACCTCAACGCCATCGACCGCATGACCTCGCGGATCAGTTTTAAGAACGCCGCGCAAGGCCGATCCGGTCAATCTAAAGATAAATCCCTCGTGACCCCGCTGTAGAATCGATACATGACCAAGGTCAGGAAAGAAATTTTCAATGCGCAGATCCGAACGTAAAGGAACGACTTTGTTTTTCTTTGCGCGCAGCCATTCGGCTGCAAAGCGACGCTGACCCTCTAAGTCAGGTCGCACTTTATCCGTCGACATAAATTAGCCCCGTAGCCCCGAGTGATTCGCTCGACTAGGGTTAATATCGATTAAGTTTGGCGGGTTTGGCAAGAGTCCGTGTAAACAAAAACAGTATAAATCGAATCTGATGCGATTAATATTTGTTTCGCATCCGATTCAATCATCTGGTTCTAGCTTACTTCTTCGCTTGACCAAGTCCCATGCGTTTCGCCAGCTCAGAGCGCTGTTTCGCATAATTCGGCGCCACCATGGGATAATCCGCAGGCAGACCCCATTTGTCGCGATAATCATCGGGCGACATATCATAGCGCGTCCGCAAGTGACGTTTCAAAGATTTGAACTTTTTGCCGTCTTCAAGGCAAATAATGTAATCATCCGTCACAGAGCGTCGCACCGGCACCGCAGGTTTAAGATCTTCTTTCGGCTCCGCAGACCCGCCATGGTTCAGCTCGCTAACAACATTGTAGATGTTCTCGATCAGCCCAGGCAGGTCCCCGACGGGAACTGGATTGTTGCCGACATAAGCAGAAACGATGTCAGAGACGGTCTCAATAAGATAGCTATTGTCCGTCGTTACTTCGGCGATTTCGTCATTCTGGTTTGACATAGTCCGTGCTAAGCCCCAATCGCTAGATCATTGTGAATTTGGTCTTACACTTCAAAACATATGTAAAGAAAAAAAATCAGTAGCGAATGTTCCGCGCCCTGTAAAACTGAGTTTTTCTGGTTAATACGTGTATTGATGCGCTGGAATAATTTGTTATTTTCAGGATAGCAACGACGTCATGAAACTAGGACGCACGGATGCTTGGGCAGTCTATGTTGGGAAGACAGCGGTCACCACTAAGACAAGTCCCAACACAATCGCCGTCCATACCGCCATAGAGCCTGAAAGCGCGCCGCGACTAAGCTCGCCTTCCGGGCTGAACGCCGCCGTCAGCTGTCGGAATATGCGCGCGGCGAGACCACGCCAAATTTCGGTTATCGCGGGGCCAAGGCGCGTCCAGACGCGACCTGTCCAAAGCGCGAAGCCATATCCAAGCTTGCGATAGGTCCAATCGAAATCGAGCACGACGCCGCGCTTCTCGGCGGGATAAAGGCCCAACCGCTTCAACAATACGAACGCGAACGCAGCAAGCACCAAGAGCTGCATCTGTGTGAGCACATGATCCACCGTCCATAGATCATTCGCCAGATACTCCATCGCCTTCTCGCGATAGGGCAGCAATGTGTAGAGCCAAGCCGGCGCGACCCCTACAATAATACAAAGCGCCGCCGCGCCGCCCATCGCAATTAGCATGTTGAACGGCGCTTCTTGCGGTCGTTTGCCGCTGTCATGGCTGAAGAACGCGAAATAAGGGATCTTGATGCCGGAATGCTCCAGCACGCCTGCGGAGGCGAACAGCAACATGGCCCAAACCAAGGTCAAATGCTCATAGCCGATCGCCGACATGGTGAGGGATTTCGCGACAAAGCCTGAAAACAGCGGAAACGCCGAAATCGACGCGGCGCCGATCAAACAGAACACGGTGGTGAGCGGCATGGTGCGATAAAGCCCGCCCAATTCGGTCGCCTTTGTGGTGCCGACGCGCAGCATCACCGCGCCCATGCTCATAAACAACAGCGCCTTGTACATGATGTGCGCGAACGCGTGGGCGGCTGCGCCATTTATCGCTAATTCCGTCCCAACGCCGACCGCGCAAACCATGAAGCCGACTTGGTTGTTCAGGCTGTAGGCGAGCACTTTGCGAAGGTCGTTTTCGATTACGGCGAAAAAGACGGGGAAGACCGTCATGATCGCGCCGATATAGATGAGACTATCCGTACCGGCGAAACAGCGCGCCAACGCATAAACTGCAAGCTTGGTGGTGAAGGCGGAGAGGACGACGGACCCCGTCTCCGTGGCGTTCGGATAGCTGTCCTGCAGCCAATTATGCAGAAGCGGGAACGCCGCTTTGATGCCGAAGGCGATGAAGATCAGCATCACGCCCGGATCGTTGAGATCAAGCGCGGTAATCGCCTCTTTCGGGTTGAATTCCGGCAGCAGCATGGACCCCGTATGCGAGCCATAGAGCGCCGCGCCGCCCAATAACATCACGCCGGAGAGCACCTGGATCGCCAAATAGCGCATGCCGGCGGCGTAGGCCGCCTTTGTGCCTCGCGCGAAGATCAAGAAGACGGAGGCGACCGCCGTCAGCTCCCAGAACACAAAGAGGGATAAGAAATCACCGACAAAGGCCGCCGCAATCGCCGCGCCCGCATAAACCATGGCGGAAGCGTCCTGGATGCGGTCTTCACGGTGCAGCGAGTAAATGCCGGCCAATCCGGCCGCGATCAAAAACGCCAGACCGAAAACGCGGTTCAGCGAGTCGACATGATACAAAACCAGCTCATACCCGAAGAGCGTGGACGTCACCGCCTCAGCGTCGCCCGGCCGCGCCAACAGCGCGAGAAGCGCGACCACCGGTCCGCCGATCAACACGATCCCGCGTTGCAACGTGCCGCGCGCGAGAAGCGCCAGCAGGCCCGCCGCCATAACGAATACGCCTGGATTGATGTTTAGGAGGCTTGCAAACACGCCGTCATTCATCGCGCGCGCCCTCCCCGGTTTCCGACGCCTCGTCCTCGCCGTCCTCGTCAGCCTCGCCGTAATAATCTTCCGGCCGCGTCAGAAGCTTGCCTAATGGCCAGCCCATAAGGACGACAAAGGAAAACGCCGCAAATCCGTAAAATCCATAAAAGCCGAACAGGCTTTCCATCTCGAACTTGCCATGCCGGTCCACGCTAGCGTCGAGCAAGATCAACAAGGCGCTTAACGCGCCGAGGACCAGAAACGCCGCGAGCTGCGCCGCCTTGCTCTCAGTCCAACCAAACAAGAGCTTGGCCAACGGCGTAGCGTCACGGCCGTTTTCGGGCCCGTTTTTGGGGGGCGGTGTGGTCATCGCAGCGCCCCCGTCGCTGGAGTGAGAAAGACAACGACCGGTCCGGCGAAGAAGAAAAGCACAAGCGATCCTAACGCCGTAAACAAGAGCGGCCCCACCGCGAAGGGCGGCGTACCGCCGGGGCGTTTGTAAGGCGCAATCTCCAGCGGGCCTTTCGGCGGCATGAGCGCGAGCACGCCGATGGGCAGCAAATAGGCGATGTTCAACAAGGATGAGATTAGAAGGGCCCAAGCCGCGTAAGCTTTATCCGCCTCAAACGCGCCGCTCATCAGCAGGAATTTCGGCCAAGCCCCGCCCAGAGGCGGCAAGCCGGTCACCGACAGCGCGCCGATGGTAAAAGCGATAAACACCCAGGGCATTCGCCGACCTAGACCGCGCATCTGGCTGATCTCGGTCTTGCCGGTCGCCACATAAATCGCGCCGGCGCACATGAAGAGTGTGATTTTGCCAAAGGCGTGCATCAGGATCTGCAACGCGCCGCCGGCGAAGGATGCGCCCGTCGCCAGCAAAGCGCCCGTGGTGACGTAGGCCAATTGCCCGACTGTCGAATAGGCCAGCCGCGCTTTGAGATTGTCCTTCGTCATGGCGATCAAGGAGGCTATGATGATGGTGCCGACGGCGACCATCAACAATCCATCGCGCGCAGGCGTCGCATCCAACAGATCGGGACCGAAAATGTAGATCGCCACCTTCAAAACGGTGAACACGCCGGCTTTCACCACCGCCACGGCGTGCAGTAACGCGGAGACCGGGGTGGGCGCGACCATCGCGTTCGGCAGCCAGAAATGGAACGGCATCAACGCGGCCTTGCCGATGCCGAACATGAAGAGGATCAGCAAAACGCTCGCCGCCAGGGGCGTCACCTGCCCGTCCAACAAGCCGCCTTCGACAAAGTCGGTGGAGCCCGCCGCCATATAGGTGCCGACAATCGCCAGAAGCAGCAGGCCGACGGATGTACCCAGCAGCGTGGTAAGATAGATCCGCCCGCCCCGGCGCGCATTGTCATCGCCCTTGTGCGCAACGAGCGGATAAGTCGAGATCGTCAGCACTTCGTAGAACACGAACAGCGTGAACAAATTCGCCGCCATCGCCACGCCCATCGCGCCGAACAATGCGATGGCGAAGCACATATAGAACCGCGTCTGGTGGCCTTCCTTATTCCCCCGCATATACCCGATGGAATAAAGCGAATTGATCGACCAAAGCCCGCTGGCTATGCACGCAAACAAAGCGCCCAAAGGCTCCAGCTTGAACGCAAAATCCAAGCCCGGCGCCGCCGTGGCCATCACCCATTCGGGACTTTCGCCCGCGCCAACGCGAGCGGCCAATGTGGCGCAAACGCCAAACAGCGCGATCGCCGTCAACAAGGTGGCGCATTCGCGAACGTCTGGGGATTTGCCCAAGAGCCAAATAGCGACCATGCCTACAAGCGGGATGATCAAGGCGAGGCTGATGAGAACGTCCCCGCTCATGGCGCGCTCCCCGTCAGAGCGTAAACGCCGCTAAACACCGCATCCGCCCCCGCCTGCGCCAAGCCCAGCGGGAGGCTGGAATCGATCCCGAACCAGATATTCATGATGGCGAGCGTCCACAGCGGCGCGAGCACCAAGAGCGGCGCTTCGCGTATGTCGGGTCCGCCTTCGGGCGCCTCTCGGAAAAAGGCTGCTTCCAAAACGCGGCCGACATAGATCGCCGCCAACACGCTGGCCAGTCCAATGATCGCAACGGCCCACATCCACCCCACGTCCAGGGAGGCTTCCAACAAGCGCCATTTGCTCAAAAAGCCGGCCGTGAGAGGAAACCCAATGAGGCTGAGCCCCGCCACCGCAAATGCGCTCATCGTCCAGGGCGCCTTTTTGCCCGCGCCGGCCAGATCGGTCAGCTTTGAGCAGGGCGCATAAAGGGCGGCGCCGCCAATCGCCATGAACAAAGCGCCCTTCATCAGCGAATGGTTGAGCAAATGGAACATTCCGGCCGACAGGCCCAGCGCGGTGCCTGTGGCGACGCCGAGCAGCATATAGCCCACCTGCGCCACCGATGAATACGCCAATATCCGGCGCACATCCGTTTGGAACGCCGCCTGAAAAGAACAGGCGACAATGGCGATCCCCGCCAAAGGCGCCAGCACCCACACCAAGAGCGTTTCGGCGAACGGGAATGTCTGCGGATTGAAGACGGAGAATAAGAACCGAACCAACGCATAGAACGCAGCTTTCGTCGCTGTGGCCGACAAAAACACCGTCACAAACGACGGCGCATAGGCGTAAGCGCCCGGCAGCCATTGGTGCAGCGGATACATCGCCGCCTTCAGGCCCAAACCAACCACGATGAACGCAAAGCCTGCATGCACCGCGCGATTCTCTTCCATCACCGCAATTCGAGCGGCGATGTCCGCCATATTGAGCGTGCCGGTCGCGGCGTACAAAAACCCGACGCCAATAACGAAGAAGGTCGCGCCGATCGTGCCCATGATCAGATAGTTGAACGCCGACGGCAGCGCGCGGCGATCCCGGCTGGCGCCCAAAGCGACAAGCACATAGGTCGAAATCGACGAAATCTCTAAAAACACGAACAAATTGAAGGCGTCGCCCGTGATCGTCATGCCCAGCAAGCCAGCCAGACAGATCAAAAACGCGGAATAGAATAAGGGGCGCTTTTCCGCCCGGACTTCGCGTTCCACGGCGGGCAGCGAAAAAATGCAGGCGAGCACCGCAATCATGCCGATCAGCAGCAAGATCATCGCGTTCAGCGCATCAGCGCGGAACTCAATGCCCATAGGCGGCGCCCAGCCGCCCAGCGCGTACGATACCAAGCCGTCACGACCGATATCGCCAGCCAAGCTTAGCGCCATCCAGAAACAAAAACCCGCCGTTGCGAGCGTCATAACCCACGCAAAGCGGCCATTCGGCGCCATGGCGACGGCGGCGGCCGCTATTAGCGGCGCAGCGACGATCAATGCGGCGGCGTGATCGGCCAGCGCCGCCGGCGCCCAAAGATACTCGGCGAACCAACTCACGCGGCCGTCTCCTCCGCTTCGCCCAGCGAGATATCAGCGGCGCGTATTTCGTCATTCTCCACGCTGCCATAGGCCTCGCGAATGCGCACCGAAATGGCCAAGCCGACCGATAATGTGGCGACGCCGACGACAATCGCGGTGAGGATCAACACATGCGGCAGAGGATTGGAGTACAAAATCTCAGCGGCGTGCTCGGCTCCATGCGCAGCGTCGTGCGCGCCGCCGTGCCCCCCGGCATGCGCATCGACCGCTTCAACGGCGTGAGCCCCCTCAGCGCCATGGCTTTCATCCCCGCCATGGCTCTTATCACCGCCGTGGCCGCCGCCGATTAAAATGGGCGCCGTACCTCCCGCCACTTTGCCAAGCGAGATGTAGAGCAAGAAGACGGAGGTCTGGAAAATCGATAGGCCGACCAGACGCTTAATCAGATTTCCGCTCTCAAAAACAATGTATAAGCCGACCATCATCAGCACGATGACGACCCAATAATTATAATGACTGAGGACATAATCGGGCATCTACCAATCCTCGTCCCGAATTTCGGGCGCGCGGCCGGCGAAGGCGTAGAAAATAACGATCATGGTCGACGCCACCGTCGCCAGCACGCCCAATTCCACCAGCAAGATCCCGAAATGCTGACCCCAATGATGCGGATCATAGGAGCCCGGCGCCGGCGTCTCAAACAAATAGTCATAGTCCAAAAACGCGCCGCCATTGAGCAGATTGACGACGCCCACGCCGCCATAGAGCAAAACACCAAACGCCGCGCCCGCCCGAGCGGCGCCCGCAGGGACCGCGTCCATGGTTTCAGAAAGTCCAAAGATGAGGGCGTTCAAGATCACGGCGACGGCGAAAATAACGCCAGCCTGAAAGCCCCCTCCTGGCCCGTAATCGCCGTGAAATTGAACGTAAAAAGCATAGAGCGCGATGAGCGGAATAAGCAATTTAGAGACAACGCGCAGCACCATGTGATGGTCATCCGGACTGACAGGTTCGGGCGTCACGCTGCGTTGTCCGCTGAACGCCAGCGCGCGTTCGCCAAACCCGATAAGCAGCGCTACCGCCACGCCGGCCGCGAAAATCACAACGGTCTCGCCAAACGTATCAAAGCCGCGATAGCTGGCCAGTACGGCCGTCACGATGTTTGGCGGACCAACTTCGGACGGCGTACGTTCTATGTAGTCTTTGCCGACATAGGAATTGGCGGGCGAGTTCGGATCTCCGAACGCCGGCAGGTCTGTGGATGCGAAAATCAACAAGCCGCCGGTCGCAAAAACCGCCAAGAAGGGCCCCCAGCGCCGCGCTCCGGCCTTGTCAGGCGTCTTAACGCGGCGGGCGGTCAACAACATTGCGCCCAGCATCAAGGCCGTGGAAATGCCAGCCCCGACCGCCGCCTCCGTAAACGCCACATCGACCGCGTCCATCGCCACAAACCATGTCGCGGAAACCAGCGAGTACACGCCCGAGAGCATGACAATCGCAAAGAGGCTCTTCAGCCTGATAATCGCGACCGCGACAACGCCAAGCATAGCGAGCAAAGCGATATCGACGAGCACGATAGAGGAGACGAAATTCACGCGCCGTCCTCCGATTTGTCGTCGCCGCGCCAACGCCCGACAATGGGCTCCAATCCAGCGGTATGCGCCGCGTTCGCGGCGGCGTGCGACGCTGTCGGGCTGGTGAGGAATAAGAACATCCAGATCAGAGCGAGCTTAAACGTCACCAATGACCACCCTGCGAGCAACGCCATACCCAACAGCAGCAAGGTCGCGCCCATCGTATCGGTCACGCTGGCCGCATGCAGGCGCGTATAGAAATCCGGAAATCTGAGAACGCCCACAGCGCCGATCGTGACAAGGACGCCGCCAGCGAGCGCTAAAGCGGTTCCCAGCCAGACCCGCAAAGGCTCCGCCCAATGTGCAAAAAACGCTGCGATATCAGCCATCAGAGCCTCCAACGCCGCGGCCCGACAGAGGGATTTGGAAGGAGCGATAACGGAAGAATTTCAAAATCGCGATGGTCGCGACGAAATTGATCAAAGCGTAGAGCAGCGCGATGTCCAGAAAGTCCGGACGCCCCGTCAAAAAGCCGAGCAATCCCATTAGCAAGACGGTCTTCGTACCAAACGAGTTCACCGCAAGCACGCGGTCGTAAAGCGTCGGCCCCATTATCGCCCGTGCAAGCATCAACGCCATAGAGACAACGACGGCGACGGCGGCGGCGATCAACATGGCCTACCCTTTCCCGTCCGTGGCGGCGGCCGAGCGCCGGTCCATTTCATCAAAAGCGCCGGGTCCCGCCGTCTCTTCAATCAAGGCGTGCACCAGCATCATATCGCCGTCGACATCCACGGTGACCGTGCCCGGCGTCAACGTTATGGAGTTCGCAAAAATCGTCCGCGCGAGATCTGAACGGCAAGTGGTGCGCACCTTCACCATCGCCGGAGAGATGTCCGGTTCAGACTGCACAATCGCGCGGATCACCAATGCGTTCGCTTTGATGATCTCGCCCATCAGCCAAACCCAATAGCCGAATAGGCTGAAAAACCGATGATAGGGAGACGCTTCACGGTCCAGCAGGTCTAAACGCGCCGCGAACCAAAGGCAGAATAAAACAGAAAACCCGCCCAAACCGAGCAGCAGAGGTTCATAATGGCCCGATAAACCAAGCCATACGATCACCAACGCCACGCCTAGACCAAGTAGGTAGCCCATAAACCCTTGCAGTATCGCCCTGTGGGCTGACGGTCGCGCAATCAACGCGTCTCAGCCTCAAAATACCTTGGGGTCATCTAGACTTATCAGCGGATCTTGGCCAGCCCCGTAGGACGACAATCCGTCGGGCGCCGCGATTGGGTTGGCGACTTGACGACGCGCTAGCGCCCGAAAACCAGCGACGCGGCGCGGCCGGACGGCCTAAACGTAGCCTCTCCGACTTCCGGACCGTCCTCCGCGACGCCTTTCAGCACTTCAGGAGAAAACGCTGCGCTGAGCGACCAATTCCAATAGCGAAGGACAGTTTGCGCCTTCGCAACCGCCATCATCTCGTAGATTTCTAACACGCGCTCATACTCGTCATTGGGCGCGTCCGGCTCGCTGACGGGTCGGTTGAGGGCCGCCCAAAGCGCTCGAAAATACTGACGTTTCAGGCCGGTCGCTTTGCACAAGATCGCAACGCCTTCCCCCCCTCTATCCGTCAGAATCTTAGCCCCCGTAAGCGGCTTAATGCCTGATAAATATGAAATTTCTTGCGCCATGGTGCGATCCAAACCGGCTTCCAGCGCGGCTGAGACGGCGTCCTCAAGCGAGCCGAAAGGGCTCTTCTCTAAGGCCGAACGATTGCGCTGGCGTCGCTCGATCACTTGCAGACCCTTGCGCACGAGCGGGTCGCTCCAGTTTTCCGTCGCCGCAAGCGAGAAAATGTCCGAACATGATTCAATGAGCGTCAGACGTTCGGCGGAAAACCGAACCAGAATGTCGCGTCGCATCTCTGTGGGAGACCACCAGAACATCACAAGCGCATGCGCCGGGCGGATCTCGCCGCGTCCTAATAGTAAAGGCACCAATTCCGGCGATTCGCGCGACTCGCTGACAAGCTTGTCCATAGAGCGGTCGGAAATTTCAGCGTCGCGGTTTTCTAGCATTCTCAGCATGGCGACGATGTCGCCGCTCTCGGCGATGGCGTCAGAGACGCATGGGCCCAGATCGCGCCGGCTGGCGATCGCCAATCTATGATGCGGCGCACCCGCGCGGGCGATAGAGGACAGGTCCGAGGCGTCCAAGCCTTTGCTGTCGCGCAAGATCCGTCCAGAGACCTCGGGGATATCGCTGGCTAAAAACCGCAAAACGCGTCTGGGCGCTTCGGCGAGGGCCGCCAAACGCCGCGCGCACAATTCGCGCGAGGTCTCATCTGAATCGATCAACAATTCCAGCAAAAGATCGCCCGCGATTGCACGATCCTGCACGCCGGCGCGGGAGGCCGGTAAGGCGACGACGTCGATCAAACGCCTTAACAGCAGTCCGCGGGCCAGAGCCGGCGATTGTTGTGTGGTGTCTAAAGCCCCATCGGCCATGGCGAACCTCGCATCTGGCCGTCATCCAACGAGAAAGGCGTTAAGACCCGTTTAAGCGATATGCTGGAAAGACAGCGCTAGCGGCCGCTCTTGGGATGAACAAACACCAAAAGCACGCTGGCCGCGAGCAAAGCTAACGCAAGGTTGAACAATTCGCCGCCATCGGTGTCAGCGCCGCCGATCGCCGTAGGCGCCTCGACGCCAAGCCAGGGCGAGACATGAAATCCGACGGCCGCCGCCGTGATGCAAAACGCCAGGAAAGCGCCGAAGCGACGTGTGAAGGGCAATGCGATCAAAAGAGCCGTCACCGCCTCCGCCACGCCCACAGCGTAACGCCCCGTCGGCTCGAATAGCGGAATGCCCGACCGCTCCGCTATCGTCGCGAAAATGACGTTCTCGCCCGACGCGTCCACCAACAATTTTGTGTCCGCCAACATCAAGAACATCACGACCAGAAAGATCGCGAGCACCCAGCTCAGCATCTGTCTCAATCCCCGCATGATCGTCCTCCGCTTGTCCTTCAAGGCGCACTATGCCCCTCTTTTGCGACAAGAAAAACACCGGCCGGCGCGCCGAATGCAAAGGCGGCGACAATCTAGACGGGTGGCGCCGGGCGCGAAGCGGCCTAAGGTCGGGCGAAGGAGTGCATGAGTATGAAAGACGCGTTCGACGCGCTCGACGAGGAAATTACCGAAGGCGCGCGCTCGCCAATTTCCGGCGTGACCTCCGCGCTCGGCGCCGGCGAAGCCTTGTCTGCGGCGGAAAAAAAGCGCGTGATCGCGGAGCTGCCGGCGTATCTTTACGTGCAAATCGCTTGGTTTATGGCGTTCGGCTTGCAGATGGTGGTCTTCCCCTATCTGCTCAAAAACGTGCTTGGGGTGTCGGGGACGCTGCTCGGCGTCGCGCAGATGGCGCTGTCCTTGCCCTCCGTCGTTTTCATCCTTTTGGGCGGCGTCGTGGCGGAGCGCACCGACGGACGCAAACTGCTTTTGATCTTCCACACGCTGGCGGCTTTACCCGCCTTCGCATTATCTTTCGCGCTGCGCGTCGACGCCCTCTCCTATTGGCTGATGATCATCTACGCGCTCGCCATGGGAACGATCGGCGCGTTTATGATGCCGGCCCGCGACGCGATCTTGAACGAAATCGTCGCCCGCCGGGCCGCAATGGGCTCGAAACTCACGCTCCAGCAAGGCGTCGCCTTTGCGACCATCGCGCAATTCGCCGCGCAGATCGCAGGCCTCACCCTCGGCGGCATGGCGACGCGCTTAGGCGCATGGCCGCTTTTATCCTTGCAAGCGGTGATCGTGGCGTCCGGCGCGATCGCGGCGATCTGGCTTGTGAAAGGCGAGATGGCGAGCAGTCGGCGCGGCGGTTTCGGCGCGGTTTGGAGCGACATGAAGGACGGGCTGAGCACCGTCCGACGAAACCCGATACTCTTATCAATGGTTGCATCCATGTTCGGCGTCGGCGTATTTGTAATCGGCGCGTTTCTCGTGCTTTTGCCGATCGTCAACGCCGACGTCTACAATAAGGACTCTTCGGGCCTTCGGAACATATTCGTGACGTTCTGGGCGGGCGCCTTCGTGTCGTCGGTCGCCATTTCCTGGTTCAAGAATTTGGAGCGCCAAGGCCGATTGCTGCTGATGGCGCAGTTTATCGGATCGATGTGTATTTTGGTGCTGGTGGAAGAAGTGCCCTACCATACCTTCTTGTGCCTGGTGTTCATCTGGGGTCTGGCGTCAGGCGTCTCGATCACGATGAGCCGGTCAATCGTTCAATCGGCCGCGCCGCCGGACAAATTGGCCCGCGTGCTCTCCATTTATCAGCTCGGCTTTATGGGCGGCGCCCCCTTGGGCGCGGCTTTGATGGGCGTTGTGGTCGATCAAACCGGCCCGCAATTGGTCGCCCTCGTCCCGGCGATCGGCATGATCGCCTTGATCATCTTCATGGTCGTCGCAACGCCGATATGGACTTTGTCAGCGCCCAAGAAGGCCGCCGACACAGCATCCGATTAGGATCATCCGGATTTTTCCGGCCACTCGAACTCCGGCTGTCCGAACCAGGGATAAAAGTCCGGCATGTCGGACGACACTTTGCACGGATAGTCGGGTGCGCGCTTTTCCAAGAAGGACATAACGCCCTCTTTCGCGTCCGGCGATTGGCCGCGCTCATAGATGGCGCGGCTATCCACCTTGTGCGCGTCCATTGGATGATCCGCCCCCAACATCCGCCACATCATTTGTCGCGTCATCGACACCGATACTGGCGCGGTGTTGTCGACAATCTCGCGCGCAATCCCGCGTGCCGCATCCATCAGATCGCCAGGCGCATGCAAAGAGCGCACAAGCCCCCCGCGCATCGCCTCTTCAGCGGGAAATACGCGACCCGAATAACACCATTCCAGCGCTTGCGAGACGCCCACCAAGCGCGGCAAGAACCAGCTGGACGCCGCCTCTGGAACAATCCCGCGGCGCGCGAACACAAAGCCGTAACGCGCCGTGTCGGATGCGATGCGAATATCCATCGGCAATTGCATGGTCGCGCCGACGCCGACCGCTGCGCCGTTCACCGCTGCGATCACCGGCTTCAAGCTCTCAAAAATGCGCAAAGTCACCCGGCCGCCGCCATCCCGGCGAATGTCGTCTTGGCTGGTGCGCCCCACTTCGCCGCCGGACGCGCGCGCTTCGTAATCGAACGTATCACCGCCGGCGGAGAGGTCCGCGCCGGCGCAAAAAGCGCGATCGCCTGCGCCCGTGACAATGACCGCGCCGACATTGTCGTCCGCATCGGTTAAGTCAAACGCTGCGATCAATTCGTGCATCATCCGGCCGGTGAAGGCGTTCATCTTGTCGGGACGGTTCAAGGTGAGAACCGCAATTCCGTCCTCCACTTCCAATGTAATCTCTTTGAAACTCTCTTGCGCGCTCATCATCCCTCTCCTCATTCTTGCTGAGCTATCAATTCGCGAGACCGCGCCGGGAGCAAGACAAGAACGCGCCTTACGCAGCGTTGGGCGTTTGTCAAAAGTGACGCATGTGTCACCTTTTGGGGAAAGATGCGGGAGACAAGAATGGCGCAGTTCGACTTCATCATTGTCGGCGCCGGCAGCGCAGGATGCGTTCTGGCCAACCGATTGTCGGAAGATAGTCGAACGCGCGTGCTCCTCTTAGAAGCCGGCGGTAAAGACACCTCGCCGATGATCCACATCCCGGTCGGCTACGCACGCACTTTGAAAAATCCTAAACTCAATTGGCTTTACGAAACGGAGCCTGACCCCGGCACCAATAATCGGGCGCATGTTTGGCCGCGCGGCAAAGTGTTGGGCGGTTCATCATCCATCAATGGGCTTTTGTATATTCGCGGGCAACGCGAGGATTATGACGGCTGGCGGCAATTGGGCTGCGAGGGCTGGTCCTGGAACGATGTCGCGCCCTATTTCTTGCGCTCGCAAAACCAAGAACGGTCCGAACTGCCTGGCCATGGCGCCGGCGGCCCGCTCAATGTGTCCGACGTAACGGAGCGCCATCCGGTGTCGGACGCGTGCATCAACGCCGCCGTCGAAGCCGGCGTTCCAAGCAAGGATGATCTCAACGGCGAAGACCAGGAAGGCGTGGGCTATTACCAGCTCACCGTTAAAAACGGCAAACGCTGCTCGGCGGCCGTCGCCTATCTCAACCCGGCGAAAAGGCGCGCAAATCTGTCGATTGAAACATACGCCCTCGCCTCCCGCGTCCTGTTTCAGGGCAAGCG
>JBCCMB010000046.1:0-19268 GCA_039026555.1 Pseudomonadota bacterium | reverse complement strand
TTCGGGCTGACGTTTGGACACCGCTACCAAAACCGTCGCCGCAGGGTCGCGATCGGACGCGCGAGACGCCGCGGCCATACGCGACAAAATCTCTTGGCGCGAGGGATAAAGATTAGGATCGGCGGTCATATCCATGGTTGAACCCCAAGCGCGCAGCCGCCGCAAGTTTCTCGCGGCCGCGAGACGCGCGCCTCGCCTCAAAACCCGCGCCGGCGTCGGCCTGCCGCCGGTCTGGTTTTTGACAGATCCCGTGAGAACGCCCGACCCATGCGCGGTCGCGACCGGCCTTCCCGCGGGATGGGGCGTGATTTATCGACATTTCGGCGCGAAGGATCGTGCGCGCATAGCCGCGGATTTGGCTCGGATTGCGCGACGTCGCGACTTGATTCTGTTAATCGCCTCCGATCCCGCGCTCGCTGTAAATGTCGGCGCCGACGGCGTTCATTGGCCCGAAGCAAACCGCCCAGCCCGGGCGGTCCGCGCCAAAGCGACGGACATTATTACCGTTTCGGCCCATTCGCGCCGCGCGCTGTCGGACGCACTGAGCTTCGGCGCCGACGCAGCATTTCTGTCGACGGCGTTTCCCAGCCGCAGCCCGTCTGCGAAAACACCGCTTGGGGCTCGAAAGCTTCGTAGTTTAGCGATGCACGCCCGCCTGCCCTGTTATGCGCTAGGCGGCGTAAGCAGCGACACTGCGGACGCAATTGCGCCGTTTGCAGGATTGGCTTCGATTGAAGGAATTCTAGACGCGTTTTCTACTAAGTCAGGCGCTTAGAATGAAAATGCCGATTCAATATGGACGCCGGCTTCCATATCGTCCTGCGACCAATTCGAGGTGTCGCCGATGCCGTCGCTCTGAAAGCTCAAACCGCCGCCGAACCGAAAACGCGGGGTGACTTGATAAAAGGCGCGCGCGGACAATTCTTCGCGTGGGAGCAAGAGATTGTTGGAACGGCTGGTCAGGTCCAGATTAAGGCCCCAACGCCCGCTGCCCTTCCATTCCAATTGCACCTCGTTCTCTTCATAGGGCGCAATCACTGAAAACCGGCGCTCGGCGTCTTCGTCAAACGTGAACCGCTCATACCATTCAAGCGCTGCGTTTGAGCCGTCGGCCAATTGCAAAGTGGTCTCAATGCGAGGGAGCTCGGTTTCAGCGCGCACGTCTTCCGTCGCCGCAACGTCCGCGAACGCAGGGGTCGCGACGATGGTCGCAGCCAAAGACAAAACAGGCCAAAAGCGCATAAACGCCCCTCTAAACTCATCTCTAGATAATATCATGTCGAAGCGATGCAAAAGTTAATGCCGCTTAATATCGCGTCCAAGCCTAAAATTTCACATAAGTGTCGCTATTTCCGCACACTTAGCTCCACCATAAGGCCTTGATTGCGGGCGATTTCATGTGTTCGCCCGACCGCGCTGAGATTTGGCGCATCCGCATCGGCAAACATATAGCCAATGGCGATATCGACTGATTCGTTAATCTTTTTGGACGCGCCGACCGTCAGCGCTTGTCCGGACAATTTGAGAAGATCATCATCCGCCGCGCCATATTCGACGCCGAGGCTCCAATCCTCAAACTCGCGAACCACGCCTATCTCAAACGCTTGATAATCTCCGCTCCCGGCGTCCCACGCATTGTTCGACGTCAGCCATCGACCGCCCAACCGCCACGCATCGCGCTCTAATTCCAGTCCGAGCCCATAGGCGCGATAATCGCCGTATTCAGCGAAACGCGATCCATCTCGACCAAAACTCGCCGTTGCACCAACGCGTAAGCGCGTCCCGCTCTCGCGGAAACGGCGAGAAAATGACGCCGCCGCCTCAAACACATCTTCGATTTCAGCCGCGGCGACGCCAGCGCCGGCGCTGCGCGTATTCCAATCAACGCCGCGTCCTTCAGCGCTTGGCGTATATGAAACGCCGAAGCGAAATCCAATGATGCGCGGCGTCAGATAGGTCGCCTTGGGCGCAACACCGCTCACATCATTGCGCGCCCGAACGATGTTGGCGCCCGTCGGATCTAGCGATGGGCTTAGCGCGGATGCGGCCGCAAACACGCTGGGCGCGCGCGCATCTAGTCGAACCGCGGCGCCGATATCTCGCCCGACGCTCCCCTCGCCCCAACCGCTTTTGACATAGATATAGCCCGCTTCGATTGCGCCATAGGGCCCGGCGTCCAGAGGCGCGCCAAAACTTGAAAGACCGGTCGTTGGCGATTGCGGCGCAAGGCCGGCGGCGGGACCGCCCAGGCTCGCACAATCCGCAAGCCCCGGCGCGCAATCTCCAAGGCGTCCCGCAAATCCCGGTCGGGCGTCATTGTCATCGTCGAGGCGCACGCCAAGCGCCGCGCCCAATTCAACGCCATTCTCAAACAAATGGGAGACTTCGGCGGAAACGCCGACGCTGAACAGCGCGCCCGCCGCATTGGCCGCGCCGTCCTCGTCCAATGCGGACAGGGCCAACACCGCAGACGCGTCGGTTTCGATCTCCACGGCGGAAGCAGCGCCGGGAAGCAGGATAGCCGCGCTCAAAACGCCCCATTTTAGGGCCATGGCCCGCTCCTATATTGCCCCGACACGATCTCTCCCAATCCCCGGTGTACTAAACCACGCGCAGATCGGCACTTGCGTGGCATATACACCGGCCGCTAAGGAAAGATCGATAGGGACGCGCGACGACGCGCACTTAAAGACATAAGGGAGCAAATCCGCATGGCCCCTCGCAACATGCTTGGCCTATTGGCGAGCGCAGCGCTTGTCGCACTCGCCGGATGCTCGTCCGGACGCGGCGGCGGCGTTGAAGCCAGCAACACCTCTCGCGCCGACGGCGTGGGCCTTTTCGGCGGCGACGCAGATGAAGTGCCGGGCATTGGCGTCAACGCGTTTTTATGGCGCGCGTCGTTGGACACGCTCAGCTTTATGCCGCTGGACAACGCCGATCCATGGGGCGGCGTGATCAATACCGAATGGTACGCCAACCCCGAAAAACCAGACGAGCGGTTTAAGGCCACCGTCTACATTCTAGACACACGCTTGCGCGCCGACGCGGTCACTGTCTCGGTGTTCAAAGAGACGTCTGGCGAAAATGGTTGGGAAACTGCGCCGATCGACCCGGCCACCACCATCGCGATCGAAAACGCCATTTTGACGCGCGCACGCCAACTACGCCTCGCCGCCATCGAAAGCTAAGCCGCTCGGCGACCGCCGCGAATAAATTAAACGCATGTCGCGTCCGGACTGACCGGACGCCCCTCGGGGCATTCAAACATGGCCACTCGCTACAACCCTAAGGAAGTTGAACCCAAATGGCGCGCGGCTTGGGACGAGGCGGGCGTCTTCCGCGCCAAGCCGCCATCCGAGGCGGGCGAGAAGCCCAAAGCCTATGTGTTGGAAATGTTCCCCTACCCCTCTGGGCGGCTGCACATGGGACATGTCCGCAATTACGCCATGGGCGACGTCGTCGCGCGGCACCGCCTCGCTAGCGGATACAATGTCCTCCACCCAATGGGCTGGGATGCGTTCGGCATGCCGGCGGAAAACGCCGCAATCGAAAAAGGCGCCCATCCGGGTGTTTGGACGCGCGACAATATCGAGGCGATGAAAGAACAATTCGCGCCGCTTGGCTTGTCCTTCGATTGGAGCCGAGAGCTCGCAACCTGCGAACCGAGCTATTACGCGCACCAACAACGCATCTTTTTGAAGATGCTGGAGAACGACCTCGTCTACCGAAAAACGTCGAAAGTGAATTGGGATCCGGTCGACAATACGGTTCTAGCGAATGAGCAGGTGATCGACGGCAAGGGTTGGCGCTCAGGCGCAGCGGTCGAGCAACGAGAGCTCGAACAATGGTTCTTCAAGATCACGAGTTACGCCGACGATTTGCTTCAGGGCCTTGAGACCTTAGAGAATTGGCCGGAAAAAGTTCGCACCATGCAGTCAAACTGGATCGGCAAAAGCCGCGGCGCGAAAATTCGGTGGCCGGTGAGCGGAGATGCCCCAGATGGCGTGGACCAGATCGACGTGTTCACAACGCGACCGGATACATTGTTCGGCGCCAGCTTTCTGGCGCTTGCGCCCGATCATCCTATTACGAAGCGCTTGTCGGAGACGCGGGCCGAGGTGGCGGATTTTATCGCCGAGTGCGCAAAGATCGGGACGTCGGAAGAGGCCATCGAAACCGCGCCAAAGCTTGGGATCGATCTTGGCTTCACGGTGCGCCACCCGTTTGATCCGGATTGGGAGATCCCGGTATGGAGCGCGAACTTTGTGCTCTCCACTTACGGGTCCGGCGCAGTTTTCGGCTCACCCGCCGGCGACCAGAGGGATTTGGACTTCGCGCGGAAATACGATTTGCCGGTCACGCCGGTGGTCCTACCGCCTGGCGCGGACGCAGCCGACCACAAAATTGAGGATGAGGCCTATACCGGCCCAGGCGAGATCTACAACTCTCGCTTCTTGGATGGACTGTCGACGGACGACGCGATCGACGCCGCCATCGCCAAGCTTGAAGACCTCGACCTGGGCGAAGGGGCGACAACTTATCGCTTGAGGGATTGGGGCGTGTCTCGCCAGCGCTATTGGGGATGCCCCATCCCGGTCGTCCGCTGCGAGACCTGCGGCGTCGTTCCCGTCCCGGACGAGCAACTTCCGGTTGAACTTCCCAACGACCCGGATTTCTCGCAGCCCGGCAATCCGCTCGACCGCCACCCGACCTGGAAACATGTCACCTGCCCTCAATGCGGCCGCGACGCGCTCCGCGAAACGGATACGCTGGATACGTTTGTCGATTCATCCTGGTATTTCGCGCGCTTTTGCAACACCGATTCCGACGCACCAGTCGACAGGGAAGAGGCCGCGTATTGGTTGCCGGTGGATCAGTACATTGGCGGCGTAGAACATGCGGTTCTGCACTTGCTATATGCGCGCTTCTTTACACGCGCGCTGCAGACTTGCGGATTGATCGACCTTCCAAGCGCAGAGCCCTTCGCCGGCTTGTTCACGCAAGGCATGGTGACTCACGAAACCTATAAATCCGCCGACGATAAATGGCTGCCGCCCGAAGAGGTCGACCAGACGAAAAGCGGCGCTTGGATCGAAATCGCCAATGGCCGGCCCGTCACGGTCGGCGGCGTCGAAAAAATGTCGAAGTCGAAAAAGAATGTCGTCGATCCGACTTTGATCATTTCTGATTTTGGCGCGGACGTGGCTCGTTGGTTTGTCTTATCCGACAGCCCGCCTGAGCGCGACGTCCAATGGACACAATCGGGCGTTGAAGGCGCATGGCGCTTCGTTCAACGCTTGTGGTCCGTCGCTGACGCCGCGCCCGATGCAGATGACGGGCTCGCCGACACTGGCGACGCGCTTGAACTACGGCGCGCCATCCACCGCGCCATTGAAGGCGTCGGCCAGGGCATAGAAAGCTTCCGCTTCAACACTGCCGTCGCCCAAATCCACGAGCTGACCAACACTTTGAAGAAAGCTGAAACGAATTCCAGCGCCGGCATGAATACGGCGCGTCGCGAGGGTATCGCCGTCCTCGCGCAATTGACGGCGCCCTTCGCCCCGCACATCGCGGAGGAGTGTTGGGCGCGCATCGGCTGCAAAGGATTGGTGGTTCAAGCCGACTGGCCCACGGCGGACCCCAGCCTTCTCACTTTGGACACCGTCACCCTGCCCATCCAAGTCAACGGCAAGAAGCGCGGTGAAATCGACGCGCCGGTTGACGCAAATGCGGACCAAATTGAAGAATTGGCGCTCGCCGAAATGAAGGTCGCGGCCTTTCTTTCAGACAAATCCGTTCGAAAAGTGATTGTCGTGCCGGGCCGGATCGTGAATATCGTAGCGTCATGACACGCTTTTGGATCACCCTCCCCTGCGCCCTCGCGCTCACCGCCTGCGGATTTGAACCCGTCTATGGCCCGGCACAAGGGTTTAGCGCCAGTTCTGGCGTAATCCAGATCCAGGGCATTCCCGGTCGAACCGGACATAGACTGCGTCAGGAATTGGTGAGAACCGTGGGCGGCGGCTTGCCCGGCATGGACGGGCCAGGCGTTCTAACCATAGACCTTAACGAGAATCTCGGGCGTCTCGCCTTTCAGCCCGACGAGGCCGCTTCGCGAACCGACCTGGTCGCAAGCGCCGCTTACGAGCTGACGGATGAGATGGGGGTCGTAATCGCCTCTGGATCCATCGTTGAAGAAACGAGCTTCAATGTTCCGATGGAACCCTTCGGCGATATTTCCGCGCAAACCGAGGCGCGTGAGCGCGTGGCGCTTCTCTTGGCGCGCCGTCTTCGCGAACGATTAGTGGTGGACGCCCGAAACTATGCTGACGCGCAAGCCGCTGCGGCTTCAGTCACGGAATGAAACTGTCCGGCGCCAAGGCGCTTCAATTCTGCCGAAAACCGCCCGCAGGCGCCAAGGTCATCCTTCTGTTTGGGAGTGATACCGGCGTTGTCGCCGACGCAGCAAACACGCTTGCGTCCGCCTGGCTTGGCGACGACGCCGATCCTTTGAACGTCACCCGACTGCAAGAAGATGAGGTCAAGAAAGATCCGGCCATGCTTTTCGACGCGCTTGTTGCGCGTTCGCTTCTCGGCGGAGCCACGCTTCTCCGGCTCCGCCTTAGCGGCGACAGCGCGGCGAAACCGATGGTAGACGCCATCGAAAGCATAGATACAGGCGATGTCTCGTCAGAGGCCTATTGGCTCATCGAAGCGGGCGACCTGCCGCCAAAGTCAAAAATCCGCAAAGCGTTTGAAAAGTCCAAACAAGCCCATGCGCTGCATCTCTTTGCAGATGATGAAGACGCTGTGGCAGACCTAGCCCGGCGCGCGCTATCGGACATCGCCGCCGATATCGAACCAGAGGCGTTGGCCTTGTTCGCGTCCGAATTGCCAGGCGACCGCCACATGGCGAAATCCGAAATCGAAAAGCTTGCGCTCTATTCACTCGATTTGGGGCGCCCCGTAGCGGCCGCGGATGTCGCCGCTATCGCAGCGACCGACCAGCCGAAAGGCTCGGACGCCGCCGCAGACGCAGCGTTGGCGGGAGACTATCAAAGCGCCGATGCGGCGATCACTCGGTTTCTAGAAGCCGGCGGGTCTCCGGTCTCCGCCCTTCGAACTCTCCACTTTAGAATGCTTCGAATTTCAGACGCGCAGGCCGGCGCCAAATATCTTCGCCCTCCGGTCTTCGATCGAGATCGGCCGGCATTCGACCGTGTGCTGACGAATTGGCCGCCTACGCGCATCGCGCGGGCGCTGACGCTCCTCTATTCAGCCGAAACCACCTGCAAACAAGGCGGTGCGCCGTCCGAAGCGGCGCTGAGAATTGTTATCGACCGCCTCGCGAGGCGGCGCGTTTAGCTCCGGCGAGTCAAGCGGCGGCTAGCTCCCCTCGCCGCCAGGTCGGCCCGATGACAAGCGTCTGCAGACCTCGTCAAGCTGTTCAAGGTCGCGATACTTTATCCGAACCTCGCCGCCTTTGACGCCCTTATGGCGAATATCGACATCCAATCCTAAGGCGTGCGCGAGATCTCCCTCAAGCGCCTCCGTGTCGACGTCCTTATCAACGCCAGACCGAACCGCCTTGCCCACCGCGTCCAGCTCTCCGCCCGCTTGGAGTTTCTGCGCCAGCCTCTCGGCCTCCCGGACGGACAAGCCTTTGACGATGATCTCTTCGGCCATCCGGCTGGGGTCCGGCGCCGCCAGAGCGGCGCGCGCATGGCCCGCGGTCAGCCGCCCCAATCGCATATGCTCGCGAACGTCCTCCGGAAGTTTCAGCAGGCGAAGCGTGTTGGCGATGTGTGCGCGGCTCTTCCCCACCTGTTCAGCGAGCGCGTCTTGGGTCCGTCCAAAGCGATCGATCAATTGTTGATAGGCTTCCGCCTCTTCAACTGGGTTCAGGTCGGCGCGTTGGACATTCTCGATGATGCCGATTTCGAGAACTTCTAACTCGTCGAAGGGGCGCACAACGGCCGGTATGGAATTCAAGCCCGCGCGTTTTGCGGCCCGCCAACGACGCTCTCCGGCGACGATCTGATATCGGTCCGCCGCCTTCGGATCGGGCCGGACCAAGATCGCCTGCAAAACACCCTTCGCCTTGATGGAAGACGACAGCTCTTCAAGGTCCGCTTCGGCAAAGGTGCGGCGCGGCTGCTTAGGATTGGGGGTCACCAAGTCGATCGCGATCTCTGTGGCGGGGATAGCCGGCTCGGAAGACGGCGCCGGTTCGCCACCGCTTGGCGCAGGCGCGTAATCGCCCATCAGGGCGGTGAGGCCCTTTCCCAATCGCGCCGATTTTCCCTTACTCGCCATCGTGTCGCTCACGCCGCCATCCGCTCCTGTTCGCGTTGAATCATCTCGCTCGCCAATCGGATATAGGCCTCCGATCCTGGGCATTTGTGATCATAAAGCAGCGCCGGCTTGCCGAATGACGGCGCTTCTGACAAACGGACGTTTCGCGGAATGACCGTCTGATAGACTTTTGATCCAAAGAAGGATCGCACCTCATTGGCCACCTGATCCGACAGATTGTTTCGGCGATCATACATGGTCAGCACCACGCCCTGGATCTCCAGCTCCGGGTTCAAGCCGCCGCGGACCAGCTCCACAGTCCGCAGCAATTGGCTCAATCCCTCAAGCGCCAGAAACTCGCATTGCAGCGGCACCAACAAACAATCGGACGCCGTCATCGCATTCACAGTCATGGCGCTGAGCGATGGCGGACAATCGATGAGCACAAAATCACACGGATCCACAGAGCCCTCCGCGACCGCCTCGCGAAATTCCGTCATCCGATCTTTCAAGCGATAGGACCGCCGAGGATCATTCGACAATTGCGTCTCAACGCCGGCGAGATTTTCGTCGCCCGGCACAATCCGCAGATTGGGTATTAGCGTGTCGACCGCCGCCGACTTCAGCGGAACATTCTCGATCAAGACATCATACGTCGTCACTTCGCGCTGCTGCGGCGGAATGCCGAGTCCTGTCGAGGCGTTACCCTGTGCGTCGAGATCGACAACCAGAATCTTGTGGCCGGCCGCCGCTAAGGCGGTGCCGAGATTTATAGACGTCGTTGTTTTCCCAACGCCGCCCTTTTGGTTCGCAATCGCGATCACACGTGGTCGTTTTTGAGAAGTTGAAAAAGCGCTCATGGGCGTCGTCGCTCCAAAGCTGTCACAATCAAGATGTTGCCGGCGTCATCGCTTCGGCTTGGAAAAGCCTCCGCAGCGTATGTCCAATCTTTCGAGGCGGCCTCCAACTCGGCGTCCAAATCTTGCCCTTTGAGGAGAATCGCACTCGCCTCCTGGGAGAGAAAATCTGTGACATGATCAAAGAGTCGCGGCAAGGGCGCAAGGGCCCGCGCGGTCACATGATCAAAAGTTTCACGTGAAACGTCGGTAATTCTCTGGTTCAGAACGCGCACAGGCGCTTTCGCCTCCCGCGCAGCGGCTCGTAGAAACGACGCTTTTTTTACATTGCTCTCGACCAAACTCATTTCGAACCCAGGCCGGTCCGCCAACGCGCAGGCCAGAACCAAGCCCGGAAATCCAGCGCCGGACCCGAGGTCCAAGACTCGTGTCGCGCCCGGAGACACAAAGCTGAGCAATTGCAATGAATCATATATGTGCCGTCGAAAAAGCCGGCCACGCTCCTCCGGGCCAATCAAATTATGTCGGACACGCCAACGGTCCAAGAGCCCCACATAAGCAGCGAGGCGGTTGCGGGTTTCACGTGAAACGCCCGCCTGGGCGCAGGCGTCGTCGATCGAATATCCGTCCGCATCACTATACGGATCCAGCGTCACGCAGAGGCCTTTGTGCGACGCTTCACATGGGCGAGCAAAGCGGTCAATGCACCGGGCGTGACACCCTCCAAACGCGCCGCTTGGCCGAGGGTCGACGGGCGCGCTTCTCTAAGTTTTTCGCGAACCTCGTTCGACAGGCCGCCAATCTCCGAATAGTTCAATCCGTCAGGCAGCATAAGCGACTCGTCTTTTTTGAACGCCTCAATATCGGCTTTCTGCCGCTCTAGATAGCCGGCGTAAACTGCTTCAATCTCCATCTGCTCGCGAACATTGGCGGACAATTCATCGAGCTCCGGCCACAACCGCAACAGAGCGCCCGTATCCACATTCGGATAGGCCAGCAGTTCTAGCGCGGTCCGCCGACGACCATCTCGATTGATCTCAATTCCCGCGCGCGCGGCCTCGTCGGGCGTGGCCTCAAGGGATTGCATCATCGCTCTGCCGGCGTCTAGGCGCTCTTTTTTTGTCGCAAATCTTTTCGCGCGTTCAGCGCCGACACACCCGGCCTCGACTCCCAAAGATGTAAGCCTTTGGTCGGCATTATCTGCTCGAAGCGACAATCGGTATTCGGCGCGCGAGGTAAACATTCGGTACGGCTCGCTAACGCCTCGCGTGACCAGGTCGTCGATCATCACGCCGATATAGGCTTCCGATCGATCGAGAATGAGCGGGTCCGAACCACCGGCTCTGCGCGCTGCGTTTAGGCCCGCCATCAGGCCTTGCGCGCCGGCCTCCTCATATCCGGTTGTGCCGTTGATCTGTCCGGCCAGGTAAAGTCCCGGAAGCGCCTTCACTTGAAGGTCGGCGGTTAGCTCTCTCGGATCGACATAATCATATTCGATCGCGTAGCCGTATTGGCGCACGGCGACATCTTCCAGGCCGGGAATGGTTTTCAAGAACGCTGACTGCACGGACTCCGGCAGCGAAGATGAAATCCCGTTTGGATAAACCGTATCGTCGTCTAGGCCTTCTGGCTCCAAAAAGATCTGATGCTTATCCCGATCGGCAAACCGAACCACCTTGTCTTCAATCGACGGGCAATAACGCGGGCCGCGCCCAGCGATGGCGCCCGAATAAACCGCCGATTGGTTCAGATTGTCTGCGATGACCTTGTGGGTCTCCGGCGTCGTCCAGGTCACGCCACACGAAATTTGCGGCGTGGTGATTTCGTCGGTCATGAAGGAAAACGGGACAGGCTCCGCGTCGGCCGGCTGCATTTCCAGCCGATCCCAGTGGATGGATCCGCTGAAAAGGCGCGCAGGCGTTCCCGTCTTCAAGCGCCCCATTTTCAAGCCAAGCGCGTACAAACGATCCGACAAGCCGATGGCGGGCTTCTCGCCGACACGCCCTGCGGGAATACGTTTGTCGCCGATATGGATGAGCCCTTTGAGAAAGGTGCCCGTCGTCACCACGATTGTGGCGGCGCGAAGCTCGAGGCCCGATAATCCAATAATTCCCGCCGCCGAGCCGCTCTCCATCACAATGTCTTCGACGCCGTCTTGGAACACGGTGAGGTTGGTCGTGTCACCGACAAGGTCTTGGACGGCGTTTCGATAGAGCTTTCGATCCGCCTGTGTCCGCGGGCCGCGTACGGCCGGGCCCTTCGATCGATTCAGCAGACGAAATTGAATGCCGCCCAGATCGGCCGCACGGCCCATCACACCGTCTAGCGCGTCAATCTCCCGCACGAGATGGCCTTTGCCGAGACCGCCTATGGTCGGGTTGCAGGACATCTCTCCAATGGTGGTCCGCTTGTGGGTGACCAACGCCGTTTGCGCACCCAGCCGCGCCGAGGCGGCCGCCGCCTCAACGCCGGCGTGGCCGCCGCCCACAACAATGACGTCAAACGTTTGTTTCATCTCGTCCGTCGGTTTTGACTTGGTGGGTTGGTGTAAGAGGTTTCCTGCGCGAGGTCGAGATCTACGCTCACTTGCCCAGATCCGTCATCGGACCGTTTCACGTGAAACGCTATTTCCCGACACAGAACTCCGAGAAGATGCGGTCAAGCAAATCCTCAACATCGACGGTCCCCGCGACGCGGCCTAAAGCGCGCGCCGCCAACCGAACGTCTTCCGAGGCCAGCTCAGCCCCCAAATTTTGGTCAAGTGCCACAAGCGCGCGGCTTATATGATCCAGGCCGGCGTCCAACAAACGTCGATGCCGCTCCCGCGTCACAATTGGTGGCGCATCGGAAGACAAGCGTTCGACAACGCGGCCGGTCAGCGCTTCCACCAACCCATCTAATCCATCGCCGGTCAGGGCGCTCACGCTCAATCGATCGCGGGGCCCGACGTCCAATACCACAGCATCGTTGAGTAGATCGGTCTTGTTGACGACGACCAAATCGCCAGCCGACAATACATCCAAGTTCACCTGCGGACACGAAGCATCCAGAACCAAGATCCGAAGATCGGCGTCTGACGCCCGGGCCAACGCGCGGCGTACGCCTTCTTGTTCGATTTTGTCCGCGGTCTCTCGCAGTCCGGCTGTGTCGGACAGCCAGACTGGAAAACCGCCAAGATCCATGCGGACTTCAACAATGTCCCGCGTCGTGCCTGGAACATCTGAGACGATCGCCGCCTCTCGCTTCGCCAAGCGATTCAAAAGGCTCGACTTCCCAGCGTTCGGCGCACCCAAAATTGCGATATGAAATCCATCGCGGATGGTCGCTCCGCGCCCCGCATCTGCAAGCGCCGCCTCTAAGTCCGTGCGCAGATCGACCAGCAGCGCGCGCGCCGGCGCATCCACGGTTTCTGGGATGTCGCCCTCATCTGGAAAATCAATCGCGGCCTCCAATGCCGCCAGCGTCTGGATCAGGCGATCGCGCCATGTTTCAAACGCGGCCTGCATATTGCCGCCATACTGCCGGAGCGCTTGGCGAAGCTGGCCCTCGGTCTCCGCGTCGATGAGGTCCGCGACCGCCTCGGCGCGGGTTAGATCGAGCCTTCCATTGTCGAACGCACGCCGGGTGAACTCGCCCGGCTCGGCGATGCGGCAGGGGCCTAGCTCGCAAGCGGCGCGAACCGCCGCGTCCGTAATCGCGCGACCGCCATGTAGGTGAAGCTCGACAATGTCCTCGCCCGTATAAGTCGCCGGCGCCCCAAACCAGACAACCATCGCGTCGTCGATCTCCGAGCCGTCCGAAGCCCTAAGCCGCCGAAGCGACAATCGCCGCTCGGGCGGAAGCGGCCCGCGGCCGATGAGCGCCTGAAGACAGGGCCGGGCGCGAGGTCCGGAGACACGCACCACGGCGACGCCCGCGCGGCCGACGCCGCTGGCGAGGGCTACAATTGTTTCGGTCACGCAACGACCTTCTGCGCATCAAGCCTCATTGGAGAGGGGGGAGGGGAGATGTCGTATCGCAAAATTCGTTGGTCTTCAGACGCGGGTTTGGGTTCACACCCTTCGGGCGGACCGCTAAAGCTGGAACTCAAACCAACCTTAACGAGCGCGAGGAGCTCGGGTGCTTTAATTGGGAGATGCGGTATGGCGGGCGCAATGGTCAAGATCAACGGAGAAGATGGCGAGTTTGCAGCGTATGTCGCCGAGCCGTCCGGGGCGCCCAAGGGCGCGATTGTCGTGATCCAGGAAATATTCGGGGTCAACGCCGTCATGCGCGGCGTGTGCGATTGGCTCGCGTCTGAGGGTTTCGTCGCCGCGTCTCCAGATCTTTTCTGGCGGATCGAGCCCGGCATCGAGCTCACAGACCAATCGCAAGCGGAATGGGATCGCGCCTTCGAGCTATACAACGCGTTCAACGTGGATAAGGGCGTGGAGGACATCCAGGCGACGATCAATTTCATCCGCGACTCCAACCCCAAAGTCGGGGCGGTGGGATACTGCCTTGGCGGCTTGCTCGCTTATCTCACCTCCACCCGAACCGACGTCGACGCGTCTGTTGGATATTATGGGGTCGGCATCGACGCGCATGTGGGCGAGGCGGGAGATCGCAAAAATCCGCTTATGCTCCACATCGCGGAAGAAGACGGCTTCGTATCAAAAGACGCGCAGGCGAAAATCGCGGAAACTCTAACCGGCGATGGCGTTAGCCTTCATTCCTATCCGGGCCGTGACCACGCCTTCGCGCGAGAAGGCGGCGACCATTACGATGCGGAAGACGCCAAATTGGCGAATGGCCGGACCGTCGAGTTTTTCGCGTCTCAATTGAAAGGCGGCTGACCCGACCGACAAGTCTAGTTCTTCATTGAGTCGAAGAAGTCGGAATTGTTTTTAGTCTGCCGCAATTTGTCGAGCAGGAATTCGATCGCGTCCTGAGCGCCCATAGGGTTCAGGATGCGACGCAGCACATAGACTTTTTGAAGGTCGCGCGCATCAGTGAGCAACTCTTCTTTCCGGGTCCCGGATTTGAGAATGTCGATCGACGGGAAGACGCGTTTGTCCGCCACTTTGCGATCGAGAACGATCTCTGAATTGCCTGTGCCTTTGAACTCTTCAAAGATGACTTCGTCCATTCGCGAGCCCGTGTCGATCAAGGCCGTCGCGATAATCGTCAGCGATCCGCCTTCCTCCAAATTCCGCGCCGCGCCGAAGAACCGCTTTGGCCGCTGAAGTGCGTTCGCGTCCACGCCGCCGGTGAGCACTTTGCCGGAGGAGGGGACGACAGTGTTGTAGGCCCGACCAAGGCGCGTGATGGAGTCGAGCAGGATGACGACGTCCCGACCATGCTCGGCGAGACGTTTGGCTTTGTCTATCACCATTTCCGCCACCTGGACGTGGCGCGTCGCCGGCTCGTCGAATGTGGAGGAGATCACTTCGCCTTTCACCGAGCGTTGCATGTCGGTGACTTCTTCCGGACGTTCGTCGATGAGCAAAACCAACAAATAGCATTCGGGATGATTCTGCTCGATCGAATGGGCGATGTTTTGCAACAGCACCGTCTTACCGGTCCGCGGCGGCGCCACGATCAAGGCCCGCTGTCCTTTGCCGACCGGCGCAACAATGTCGATGACGCGTCCAGATTTATCCTTGCGCGTCGGATCGTCTGTTTCCATACGGAGGCGCTGGTCCGGATAAAGCGGCGTCAGATTGTCGAAATGGACTTTGTGTTTGACGCGGTCGGGATCTTCAAAATTGACCTGCGACACACGCACGAGGGCGAAGTATCGCTCTCCATCACGCGGCGCCCGGATCTCTCCTTCTACGGTATCTCCTGTTCGGAGACCCATTTTCCGGATCTGTTGGGGACTCACATAAATATCGTCCGGCCCGGGTAGATAGTTTGATTGCGGCGAGCGCAGGAAGCCAAAGCCGTCGGATAGGACTTCCACCACACCGCCGCCGACAATCTCGACATCGCGCTCGGCGAATTCCTTGAGTATAGCGAACAACAATTCCTGCGTACGCAACGAGGACGCGTTTTCGACCTCCAAGCTTTCCGCTAAGGCCAGCAACTCCGTCGGCGATTTCTTTTTGAGATCTTCAAGCGTCGCCCGCTCGAGGTTTTTTGTCATTGTCTCAGACATATAGGTCTCGTCTTTTGGGACTTGTTCAAGAAACGGCGAAAATTGTGAAGTCGGCCGGCATACCGCGCTCAGATTTCTCTCGAGCGCTTAGGGTGGCTTTCGACGCGGACGCGCCGGGGGTCGGTCACACCATAGCCGCCCTTATGGGTCAAGTCAGTTGGGTGTTTCGCGCAGCAAAAAAGCGTGGGCGTCTAAAAATAGGGTTCGATGACGACGAGAATGACCACCAAAATTGCGATCACAAACGGCACTTCATTCATCAAACGGAGCCGCTTGGGTGATATGGATTCAGGAGCGGCGATCACCTTTTTGCTTAGGGATACGAAATAGCCGTGTACGCCGGACAGGACCAAAACCAAGACTAATTTCATCCAAAACCATAGCGGCACGACGGTGATGTCGTTCCACAAGGAAAACGCCATACCGATGCCGAGGCCCCAAGTTAGCAACATCGCCGGCGTCAAGATTATCTGTCGTAGGCGCAGGGCCGCCTTGTCCATTGTGCGCGCTAGCTCGCCGTCGAATGAGCCTTCAATTCGGTACACCAAAATGCGCGGCAGCATCAGCATCCCCGCCATCCAAGCGATCACCGCAAGAATGTGGCCGGCGCGGAGCCATTCAATCATTCCGCCGGCTCCATCGCCTCGATGTCGACGAAGGCCGAAACATTGCGGCACGCCCCCCAGTCTTTCGGACAAATGCGGCCGCCAGCGTGGGATTGCAAGCCCGGCGCGTTGGCGAGCGCTTGCCCAACAAGATCGGCCAAGCCGCTGATAAAGGCTTCCGCCACCCCTAAAGCGGGCGCACGCAGATAGGTCTCAACGCCTTTGTCTTCGGCGTACTCCTTGTATTCCTCGTCCAACTCCACAAGGGTTTCGATGTGCTCGGATACAAACGCGATAGGCGAGAGGAGTATCTTCTTTCCATCCTGCGCGGCGCGTTCGATCGCGTCTTCTGTCGATGGGCCAATCCACGTCAGCGGGCCGACACGAGATTGATAACAAACCTCGACATCCCAATCGCCCGGCAACGCTTGTGCGACCGCGTCAACAGACTGCTCAACCTGCCATTGATAGGGATCGCCATCCTTCACCACGCGCTCAGGCAATCCATGCGCAGACAGCAGCACCCGCACATTATCGGGCTCGCCGGCCACCCGCCAAGTGCTCAGCAAAGCCTCCGCATGAGCCTCTATGAGATTGCGCTCTGTCGGATAACAGCAAATCGCGCGCGCCTCGTCGCCGCCTGCTTCTCGCCAAGCGTCCAGGGATGAGCCCGTCGTTGTGGTTGAAAACTGCGGATAAAGCGGCAGTAGGACAATTTCATCGGCGCCCCAGTCTTTCACAGCCCGCACCGCATCTTCTGTGAAAGGCCTCCAATACCGCATGGCGATAAAGCACTTCGCTTCAAAGCCGTACGTTTCAGCGACCGCTTTCTCCAGCGCATCCGCTTGTTTCCGGGTTTCGGGCAGAAGCGGCGAGCCGCCGCCCATCTTCGCGTAATTTTCCTTCGCCGAAGGTGCGCGGGTTTTAGAGATCAGCTTTGCAATCCCCCACCGAACCGGGCCCGGCGCACGAATGATCGCCTTGTCGTTGAACAGGTTAAACAAGAAAGGTTGGACCGCATCCGGCCCATCCGGTCCGCCCAAATTGAACAATACGATTGCAACGCGCTTCGGCACGGTCCCTTAAGCTCCTCGAACTAGATCAACCACACGCGACACATGCGCGATGGGCGTTTCTGGATGAACGCCATGTCCCAGATTGAAGATATGGGGCCTGTCTTTAAACGCGGCCAGTATTCTCCTAACGGCATCGTCCAGATCCTCGCCGCCTGCAATCAATTGCAAAGGATCTAGGTTTCCTTGCACAGGAAATTTGGGCGGCAAATGCGCATGCGCCCATTCCGGGGGGATCGCCGTATCAAGCCCGACAGCGTCAACCTGCGTCGCGTCCACATAAGCGCGCAGCATACCGCCGGACCCCCGCGGAAATCCGATCAACGGCGTCGCCACGCCAAGGTATTTCAAGCGATCGCGAATGAGAAGCGTGGGACGAATCACTAACCGTTCGAATGCTTGGGGGGACAATCCTTCCGCCCAGCTGTCGAACAACATCAGGGCGTCGGCGCCCGCATCCACCTGACGCGCCAAATAATGCGCCGTCGCTTCTGCGATCCTGTCCAACAAAGCGTCCACGCCTGCCGGATCAGAATACGCTTTTAACCGCGCTTGCTTTTTATCCGTCCCACCCCGTCCTTCGATTGCGTAAACGGCGACGGTCCAAGGCGCGCCAGCGAACCCGATAAGCGTTGTTTCTGTCGGAAGCGCGCTGCGGACGCGCTCAACCGTTTCATAAACAGGCGTCAACCGATCGAGCATTTGCGCCAAAGGGACGCGCTCCACATCCGAAGCCGTCGTATTGGGCTCTACCTTAGGACCTTCGCCTTCAACAAAAGCGACTTTCCGGCCCATTGCGTCCAGGATTAGTAAGATATCGGCAAACAGGATGGCGCCGTCCATCCCATATCGTCTGATCGGCTGAAGCGTCGCCTCCGCGGCCAAAGACGGCGAATAACAAAAATCTAGAAAGCCGTTCGCCCGTGCGCGCAGCTCCCGATATTCGGGTAAATGGCGCCCGGCTTGGCGCATCATCCATAGGGGAGGGACGTCAAAGCGTTCGCCTCGCAATACTCGTAAGAGCTTTTTAGTCGTCACACGCTTCCCCAAACTCTTTTACTATAAGAATCTATATTTAGAATCATGATGTTGGTAAGGGAGTGAGCAAGTCGGAAACTTGATCCCCGTCGCTTTCATCCAGCGGCTCTCCACAGGGTCCGCGATATGTTCATACAGGGTCGCCGCCGGGCCTCGAAATCGGAAATCACTGGTTAACAATGTGTTAATCCGTGTCGAGTCTGAAAAGTCGAGAATCTGGGTGAAACGCGCGCCCGACTTGTTCAGCGCATCCACATGTCGATAAAGATGTTGACGAAATGCGGGGAAAAAACCGCCTGTAAAGTCTTCCACAGAGCGCTCACAAGCGATGGGGATTATTGCGTGCGGAATAAAGCGTCTCCGATCAATTGGGGCGCGCAATGGGAAGGTCGCTACGCCTATGAAGATGGACATTTATTTCAACGTCCACTTGGTTTCCGATTCGACCGGCGAGACGCTGAACGCGGTGATGCGCGCGGCTTGCGCGCAATTCGACGCGGTCTCGCCGCTAGAACACAATTATTATCTCGTCAGATCTCCGCGACAATTGGAGCGCGTTCTGCGCGAGATTGAAAGCGCTCCAGGCGTCGTGCTTTACACGATAACTGAGGATAGTTTGCGCAGACGCTTGGAAGAGCGGTGTATAGAAATCGGGTCGCCGACATTGCCGGTGATTGATCCCGCGGTCGATATGCTCAGCCGCTATCTAGGATTGCCATCCGCGCATCGTGTTGCAGGCCAGCACAATCTGGACGCCGAGTATTTTGAACGTATGGAGGCGATTAATTTCTCGCTCGCGCATGATGATGGACAAGGCATGTCGCATTTGCGCGACGCCGACGTCGTTTTGGTGGGGGTGAGCCGGACGTCGAAGACGCCGACTTGCGTTTATCTTGGCAATCGCGGCGTGAAAGCGGGCAATGTGCCCTTGGTGCCGGGCGTTAAACCGCCCGACATATTGATGGGGCCGGACGCACCGCTCGTCGTGGGTCTCAAAATTTCGCCGGACAGGCTCGTTCAGATCCGCCGACAGCGTTTGTTGTCGATGAATGAGAATGCGAACACCAGCTATACCGACGAGCAAGCGGTGCGCGAGGAAATCACCCAAGCAAACCGCCTATTCGTCCGCATGAAATGGCCGACCATTGATATCAGTCGCCGATCGGTGGAAGAAACGGCGGCCGGCGTGCTCAACATCATCTCGGAAAAGAAGCGATGACAGACCTCATTTTGGCGTCGCAAAGCGCCTCGCGCGCCGCAT
>JBCCMB010000045.1:0-19537 GCA_039026555.1 Pseudomonadota bacterium | reverse complement strand
TGATCGCGGCGCCTTTGCGCCCGCACGTCAGGAAGCGATTGCGGCGTTGGACGCGCTCAGAGAGAACAACACTGTCGACGCGCTTGCGGAGTTCGAGCGTGCGACAAAAGCGTTCGAAAACTCCCTCGCCCAGCGTGCGGCGATGCGCGCAGACATGGCGCGAGAAGACTCTGAAGATTATCGCCGCCTCGGCCGATTGACCTATGTCAGCGCGCCATCACGCTCGCTCGGCGCGTATCGCGAAGCGGCCAAGCTCGACACGTCCGATGTCTGGGCGCTGATCTATCTCGCCCGCCTGGAACAGACCCATGGCGACGGCCTCAACGCCGCCCTCTCTGTCCTAAAGACCGCGGGGTCAAACGCCGCGAACGACCGCGACCGCTCGGTCATCTTTGACGATGTCGGAAACGTACAAACCGCCCAGGGTGATCTCAAAGCCGCGCTCACCAGCTTTCAAAAAGACCTCGAGATCAGAGAGACGCTCGCAGAGGCCGATCCAGACAACGCCGAATGGCAAAGGGATCTATCGGTCTCGCATAACAAGATCGGGGACGTACAAAGAGACCAGGGCGATCTCAAAGCCGCGCTCTCCAGCTTTCAAAAAGGCCTCGAGATCAGAGAGACGCTCGCAAAGGCCGATCCAGACAACGCCGAATGGCAAAGGGATGTTTGGGTCAGCCTATGGCGATTGCGCGAATTCGAAAGCGCAGGCGTCAGCTGGGCGGATATTGCAGCGCGGATGGAGGCGATGCAGGCGGCCGGCACGTTGCTGCCGACGGATCAGCCGCACTTAGAGCACGCGCGCGCCGAAGCCGCCAAGGACGCCTCAACGGAGACATAATCAGATGCGCATTGTTTTGTGCGTGTCTGAGGAAAATCTCGGCTCGAACCCGCGCCCCGCGAATCGCGCTAGAAGCGATGCATGGCTTCTCTTGCGGACATCGCTCACGCATTTTCCGCCGGCTTCGCAGGCGGGGCGGCGGCATCCGGGTGGATGGCCGCCGTGATCGTCGCCAACGCAGCCTTTGACGGTCTGGATTATGGCCGCGCGGATCGACATATGCGGCGGGTGTTGCTGGCCGTTGCGCCCTTCGCAGCGACGCTTCTGGGCGTTGCGGCAGCCACAGCGCTGCTGAGCGGCACCTTCGCCGCGTTCGCGGTCAACGTTCTGGCTGCGCTCGGTTTCCTGTCGAATATTTGGACCCTCGCCCCGCGCAAAGGTCCGCGTGTCAAAGGCGTGCGCGAAAACAAGAAGGGCAAGCGCGTGCTCGCCGTCAGTTTGACGCTTATGCTCTCTTTCGTCGCGGCGGCCGGCGCTTTCTTAGCGGCGCTCGGCATATAATAGATATCGGTACGATGCGTTTTATGCGTGTGCGCGATGGTTGACGTGCGCGCGTGGCCTTGTTGGATAGGTGAACGCGCGAAAATGCGCACCCGGGGGTGTAATGCGAGGGTAGAAACGCGATGAACGCGGCTGTTGAGTCTTTTGTCGCCGGGTTTCCGGATTTCTTGATGTATACGGGGGCGGCGGGCGGCTTACTGCTCGTGGGATCAATTCTCTACATCCTGCTGACGCCGATGAAGGAGATCGAGCTTCTTCGTCAGGGCAACGCCTCAGCGGGATTGGGCTTAGCCGGCGTCATTCTCGGGCTTGCGATCCCCATCGCGTCGTGCCTGGCCTCCTCCGTATCACTGTTTGATCTCTTGATTTGGGGCGTGGTTGCGCTTCTGATTCAAATTCTGGCGTTTCGGATTGTTGATCTTCTGCTGCGAGGCCTACCGCAACGCATTGAGAATGATGAAGCGGGAGCGGCGATCTTGTTGATCGCCGTGAAGCTCTCATCGGCGCTGATCATCGCCGCCGCGCGATGGGATCCCAACTTGGCGCGGCTATAGGATAAAGACGGCGCTCACGGGCAAAAGGGGCGAAGGACGAATTCAGGCTTATGCGCATACCCGATTGGATTGTCTTTTCTCTTGTCCTCAGCGTGATTTTGTACGCGCTGTTTGTGGGCGACAAAGACGCATCTGCGCCAGAGCCTCCTCCCTCAGAGATCGCCGGCGAGCTGGGCCCTCTCCTCCCGGACGCCGACATTTTTGAAGAAGAAGTCCTGGTTCAAGTCGGGGAGACGACCGACGGCGTCGGCACCGCGTTTGCGCTTGACCGCTCAGGAACCTGGATCACTGCGCGTCATGTTGTCGACGGCTGCACCGAAGTCGGCCTTTCGACGGGCGGCAATCGATATGTACCTGTGGCGCGCGTCCGCACCGCGCGCAATGCGGATTTGGCGATCCTCGAAACGCGCCAGGCGCCGCGCAATCTTGCTTTCGATTTGTCCGGAGATCTCCGCGTCGGCGAAACCGGCTTTCATGTCGGCTTCCCGCAAGGCCGCTCGGGCGAGGCGACGTCTCGCTTGCTGGCGCGCTCGCGCTTGGTGACGCGTGGACGCTACCGCAATGAAGAACCGGTGCTCGCCTGGGCGGAGATGGGACGCACGCGCGGGCTGTCGGGCACTTTGGCCGGCATGAGCGGCGGACCCGTGTTTGATGCGGACGGAAAAGTCGTCGGCGTCACGGTCGCTGAAAGCCCGCGCCGCGGGCGGATTTATACGGCTGCGCCCGTGTCGCTGACCAGTTTTCTAAATTCCGAAGGCCTTCAGCCCGCCGACGGCGAAGCGCGCGCGTTGACCGTCGACAGTTATGGCCGCGAAGCCGATCGCCTTCGGCGTGAATTGACGGTTGTCAAAGTGATCTGTCGCGCCGAAAAGGCGGCATGAGCGAAACGAACATTCCGATCCGCCCCTTCGCAGATCGCTTGGTGCAAGCCACGCGCGAATTGGGCCCATTGTGCGTCGGCATTGATCCGCATTTTGGGAAACTCCCGCCGATTTTCGGGCCCGACGGTCCCGGCGCGCTCGCGCTTTGGGGCGAGGCGATTGTCCAGCGCGTCGTCGGAAAGGCTGCTGTGGTGAAACCGCAAGCCGGCTTGTTTGAGCGCTGGGGCGCTGCGGGCGTCGCGGCGTTGGAGCATGTATGCCGCGCCGCGCGCGATGCGGGGCTCATCGTCATTTTGGACGCCAAACGCGGAGATATCGGCTCCACCGCCGTGGGCTACGCCCAAGCCTATCTTGGACCCACATCGGCTTGTCCGTGCGATGCGATCACGGTGAACCCCTATATGGGCGTTGAGACCCTAGAGCCTTTCATCGCCCTGGCTGAGGCGCATGGAAAGGGCGTCGCCGTTTTGGCGCGGACCTCCAATCCCGGGTCGGCGGATTTTCAAGCAAGACTTGTGGACGGAGACCCGCTTTACATCCGCGTGGCTCAAGCGCTGGCGCCGATGATCGATCGATTGAAGGGCGTCGAAACGTCTTGGTCCGGCTTAATGCTTGTCGCCGGCGCGACAGGTCCGGAGGAAGCCGAAGCTTTAAGGTCGGCGGCGCCCGAAGCGCTCTTTCTAACGCCAGGCTATGGCGCGCAGGGCGCCGGCGCGCGGGCGGCTTTGGCGGGTTATGTCAAAGGTCCAAACGGATTAGAGGGCGGCGTGGTGAACGCGTCGCGATCCGTCACTCTGCCGCAAGCCGCCTATGAGGCGGAAACCGCCGAGAAGTGGAACGCTGCGATCGACGCCGCAATCTTGGACGCCCAAGCCGATTTGAAAGCCGCCGCCCTCGCCTAGGGTCCGCCCTATAATGCCAATCAATTTCCGCCAAGCTTCCCGGCTCAAGCATGAGATCCGACATGGGTCCGCAGGAAGGATGTACGCTGCTTAGAACGCCGATGTGGCGGATTAGGAGGACGCGACGCCCTAAAATCAGGCGTGCCTATTAATTTGCAAACTTCGTCGGGCGTTCACCTTCCATTGAGACGTGGTCATGCTTAATTGAAACGTCCGCGTGGAAGCGGGCGACCTGTATCAACAGCAGAAAGGAGGTGATCCAATGTCGAGTGAGACCCTAGGAACGGCGAATGGATCCGTTCGGAGTGTGGGTGTTATGGAGCAGCCTCTGACCGCCCGCTAACCGAACGCGCGCAAGCTAAGCTTGTGAAAGGTTCATGAGTCGAAAAAGGCTCACGGAGGCCGTCCCTGAGGGGGCGGCCTTTTCGTTGCGCGCCGCTGTTCTTTAGTCGGCGATGTAAGTCAGCGGAAGCTGTGTCGTCTCTTTCAAACACGACATTGAAAAATTCGCCGACACCGCTGATAGATCAGCCAACTTCATCAGTTTCTTATAAATCTCGCGATAAGCGGCCATGTTTGATGTGACGATTTTGAGCATGAAATCCGCGTCGCCGCTCATATGATGCAGCTCAACAATCTCTGGAATTTTGCGCACGCCGGCGGCGAAGGCCTCCATCCATTTGCCCTCATGCGACGCCAGACGGATTTGAACAAACGCCGTGAGCCCCAGATTGAGCTGATCCTTGTCCAGCAAGGCGACCCGGCGCTGAATGTGGCCGGTTTGCTCCAAGCGCTTGATGCGCCGCCAGCAGGGCGTCTGCGAGACGCCGGCCCGTTCGGCGATCTCCGCGACCGAACCAGAGGCGTCTTCTTGCAGGGCTTTTAAAATTCGTCGATCGACGCCGTCCATATTGTTCTCATCGTCCAGTCGCCCCGCGAAAAATTATCACATGGACGACCGGCGAATACTCAATATTTGGACAGGTTTCAGACCGCGATGCGCGCAACGGGTTTACGCCGCCACGATATCTGGAAAAACGCCCGCCTTGGCCAACATGCCGGGCGTATCGCCGATGAGTGTATCCACCCAAGCGGCCGCCTCGGCGACGCCCTTCGCGGACCAGCCCGTTTCAATACCGCCGCGATTGAGCATGTAGATCAAATCTTCGGTCGGAATATTGCCCGTTGCATTCGGCGCAAACGGGCAGCCGCCCAAACCGCCCAAGCTTGCATCCAAAGTATCCACGCCCGCCTGCACCGCTGCGAACGCATTCGCGATGCCGGTATTGCGCGTGTTGTGAAAATGCGCGCGGAAGGACACTTGAGGCAAGGCGTCGCGGAGACGTTCAAACATATCCTTGACGCGCCAGGGGTCGGCGACGCCGATCGTATCGGCGATGGCGATTTGCACCGGCCCGGCTTCGGCTAAGGAGGTCGCCATCTCGACGACGCGCTCGGGCTCCACTTCGCCCTCGAACGGGCAGCCCCAAGAGGTTGAAATCGTCACGTTCGCGCGTCGACCCTGCTCATGCACAAAGCGAATTATGCGTTTGCACTCATCCACGCTTTCATCGCTAGTCTGGCCCTGATTGCGTGTGGCGAAGCTGTCGGTCGTGATAGCGACACATCCGATCTCATCAACTTTCGTCTCCAGCGCGCGCTGGGCGCCGCGCATGTTTAGCGCGAGGCCGACATACTCCGCCGCGCCATCCGGCAATCCCTCAACCACAGCTTCGGCGTCCGCCATCTGCGGCACGCGTTTGGGGTGAACGAAGGAGGCGACTTCCAGCTTTTTGGCGCCCGCGCCGATGGCGCGCATGATCAATTCGATCTTGTCTTTCGTTTCGACGATCTGCGCCTCGTTTTGCAGGCCGTCCCGCGCGCCGACTTCTACTATTTCTATTGACCGCACCATGTCCCTTATCCTCCGCTTGGCGCAATTTGGCGTATCCGGCAGAAGAATTCAAAGGCGCGATTGCGCACAATGGAATTTAGTTGACGAGCAATTCTAACTTCAACACGCCAGGTGCGCGCGCGCGGGCCGGATATTCCAAAACATCGACATAACGGCCGCTTGTTTCGGAAAAGACACGGGTGAACGTCACATCGCCCGGCATGGTCGATGCGTCGACCTTTGCATAGCCGCCAATCGCGCCGAGGTCGCGCAACACGATCTCGGCCACAGCGCCGGGGATAGGACGACCGACAATCACGCCGCATTTTGCGCCATCGGGTCCGTAGGCGTAGAGCAAGACGTCGCTGTCGCGCGTCTGCACGCTCCAAACACGCGCGTCCTTGGCGAGCGCCCAAGCTAACTCCGGCGATGCGCCGACTGATTTCAGCCCGAGCGCGCCGGCTTGCTGCGCCGGCGATTTTCCGGCAGACGCCGCGGCCTCGCAAACGGAGGATAGCACGCTGGACGCGGCGACAGCCGACATGGGCGAAGCATCCTTAGCGCCAGAACCGTTGCGCGCAGACATGGCGTGGCCGGCGCCCGCCAACGAACAAAACAGCGAAGCGGCGAGAAGCGTGCGGATCATGGATACGTCCCCAAATCGGCTCTGGATAGAGTAGGTTGGGAATGAGTGTGGCGCGAAGGTGTGAATTAAAAATGGGCCGCGAACCGGCGAATTCATCGGACCGAATTTAATGTTTGCGCGCTTTCAGAGCCCAGCGAATTAACCCTGAAACCCCGATCGTCAGCCATGCGACCTCAATCACGATGGACGGCCAATTCGGCGAAAAATAGAGCGAGACGAGAACGGCCGCCGCCCCACAGCTATTGAGGATCGGATAGATGAGACCGGCTGGGCTTAAGCGTTCAAACTGCGCCAAAGCGTAGGCGGTCAAAATCATCGCGACGCCGACATATCCGATGATATCGGGACCCGTTAGGGATAACGGCATGGCGCGCGCCTTAAATTTCTTGTTGCTTAGAGCGCCGCTTGCAACGTCTCCAAGTAAAGAATTCGCTCTTCGGCGGCCGCGCGGTGCGCATCATCGGGCGCATCTTTCAGATCCTCGCGAGCGTCGCTTAAGTCCTGCGCGATAGCAGCGCTGTCGACGTCGGCGAGGTTGATCGCTTCTTCCGCCAAAATGGTGAGACCTTCCGGCGTGACGTCAGCAAAACCGCCGCGCACGAATATTTTCTGCTCGTCGCCCTCATTCAGCACGCGAACCGCGCCGGGCTTTAGGGTGGACATAAAGGGGGCGTGCAGCGGCAGCACGCCAAACTCGCCGTCCGTCCCAGGGGCTACGACATGGTCCACCTCGCCGGAAAACAATTCGCGCTCCGGCGACACCAAAGAGAAATGGAGTTTGTCGGCCATACGCCCGTCTCCTGGACTTCTAAATTAAGCCGCTTCCGCCGCCATTTCTTGCGCTTTGGCGATCACTTCTTCGATGGCGCCGCACATCAAGAAAGCCTGCTCTGGCAGATCATCATGCTTGCCTTCGAGGATTTCTTTGAAGCCGCGAATGGTGTCGGACAGATCAACCAGCACGCCGGGCGTATTGGTGAAGATCTCTGCGACGTGGAAGGGCTGGGACAAGAAGCGCTCGATCTTACGCGCGCGCGCCACCGTCATTTTGTCTTCCTCGGACAATTCGTCCATGCCGAGAATGGCGATGATGTCTTGCAGCTCTTTATAGCGCTGAAGGATTTCCTGCACGCCGCGGGCGACTTCGTAATGCTCCTCGCCAACCACGACCGGATCAAGAATACGCGAGGTACTGTCGAGCGGGTCCACGGCCGGATAGATGCCCTTTTCCGAGATGGCGCGGTTGAGCACCGTGGTGGCATCCAAGTGGGCGAAGGAGGTCGCCGGCGCCGGGTCGGTCAAATCGTCGGCGGGCACGTAGATGGCTTGAACGGACGTAATTGAGCCCTTGGTGGTGGAGGTGATGCGCTCCTGCAGCGCGCCCATGTCGGTGGACAGGGTCGGCTGATAGCCCACGGCGGACGGGATGCGGCCCAACAGAGCGGACACTTCCGAACCGGCTTGCGTGAAGCGGAAAATATTGTCGACAAAAAAGAGCACGTCCTTGCCTTCTTCATCCCGGAAATACTCAGCCTGGGCCAGACCGGTCAAAGCCACGCGCGCGCGGGCGCCGGGAGGCTCGTTCATTTGGCCGTAAACGAGCGTGGCGCGAGAGGAACCGCCGCCGCCTTCTTCATTCACTTTGGATTCGATCATTTCCCAATAAAGGTCATTGCCTTCACGCGTCCGCTCGCCCACGCCGGCGAACACGGAATAACCGCCATACGCCTTCGCGATGTTGTTGATCAGCTCCATGATCAACACGGTTTTGCCCACGCCAGCGCCGCCGAACAGGCCGATCTTACCTCCTTTGGCGTAGGGGCAGAGAAGGTCGATGACTTTAATGCCCGTGGCGAGGATTTCGCTTTCCGGCGATTGGTCGACAAATTCCGGCGCCGGCGCATGAATGCCGCGACGCATATCGCTTTCAATCGGACCCGCTTCATCCACCGGCTCGCCAATGACATTCATGATGCGGCCGAGCGTTGTGGGACCGACGGGCACTTGAATGGTTTCGCCGGTATCGGTTACTTCATGGCCGCGCGTCAGGCCTTCGGTTGAATCCATGGCGATGGTGCGCACGGCGTTTTCACCCAAATGCTGAGCCACTTCCAAGACCAGGCGATTGTCGCCGTTAGTCGTTTCCAGCGCATTCAGAATGTCCGGCAAATGGCCGTCGAATTCCACATCGACGACGGCGCCGATGACTTGGCTGATTTTACCTTTGACGTTGGTCGCCATGATTTTGCTCCCGGTCGTTCTTTACAGCGCTTCCGCGCCGGAGATGATTTCGATGAGTTCTTTGGTGATTTGAGCCTGACGCGCACGGTTGTAGGTCAGGTTCAAGGATTTGATGAGGTCGCCGGCGTTGCGCGTGGCGTTGTCAATAGCCGTCATGCGCGCGCCTTGCTCGCCCGCCGCGCTTTCCAACAGCGAAGACAACACTTGCGTATTGATGTAGCGCGGCAGCAGGGTTTCGAGAATGTCCGCTTCGCCCGGTTCGTAAATGTATTGCGCGCCCGCCAAATCGGCCGCCGGCGCATCTTCCGGCGCGACAGCGGGGATGAGCTGTTGCGCGACCGGCGTTTGGGTAAGCACGTTTTTGAACTCGGCATAGACCAGCCAGCACACGTCGAACTCGCCAGCGTCAAAACGATCGGTCAGATTCTTGCCGATCCGAAGGGCGACGGCCGCGCCGACATCCTTTTCACCGCGCAGGTCGATATGCTCAACAATCTTGTCGCCCATATCGCGCTTGAGCGCATCCGCGCCCTTTTTGCCGATGGTGATAAGCTTCACGTCTTTGCCGTCGGCGAGCAGCTCTTGGATTTTCAAGCGCGCTTTCTTGACGACGTTCGCGTTAAAGCCGCCGCACAAGCCGCGCTCAGACGTCAGCACCACAACAAGATGCGTGGCGTCGGATCCGGTACCCGCGAGCAGTTTGGGCCCACCCTCGCCTTCGCCCATGGATCCAGCCAAATTGCCGATCACCGACGCCATGCGCACCGCATAGGGACGCGACGCTTCCGCCGCTTCCTGCGCCCGCTTCAGCTTAGCGGCCGCCACCATCTGCATGGCCTTGGTGATTTTCTGAGTGGACTTCACGCTTCCAATGCGTGCGCGAAGATCCTTAAGCGACGGCATGGCTCACCTATTTCCTAGCAATCTCTCGTTCCACGGCCTGTGTGAGACTGGCCGCTTCACCGGCGGATATCTTAAATCTCGTCAGCTTTATCGTTCGCCCGTCCGAAAGCGTCGCGCTGACCATATGCTTAGCCTTGCCGATCGGAAGATTCCAGAGACCGGCGACCAACGCGATCGGCGCAAGGACAAAAATCCCGACGGCGAGGAGCTTGGGGGCTATCCCGCCGGTAACGGCGCCGGGCAAGGCCAAAATAGCCATCAAAGACACCGCCGCAAAAAGGATAAGCAACGCCGTTGCGACAAGCTTAAACGCGGGAGCGTCCGGCTGATTGCGCACCGATGTAATGCTGCCGACCTGTATGCTTTCGCCGTCGACCCGAACAGCGCCATTCGCAACAACAGTACGGCCATTCTCAAAACTCTGAGCCATCTAGCGCCGCACTCCTTGGTGCATTGCTGGATCTCCGACACAATTGAAGGTGAGCTTGGCCATCACGCTACGCCTCGCCCATCACGTAGAACAAGCCGCCGATCATAAGGCCGAACACGGCGCCGAGACCGCCCCAAATCGGGTCTTGACCGGTTTGGGTGTAAACGATCCCAAATCCGAAAAACGCAAACCCAAAAACCATCACTGCGGAATAAATCCATTTGACGATTTTGACAGACCAAACAAGCCAGATCAGACCGATGGCGACCGCCAGCCCGGCGATTATGCCGAACACCGGATGCCCAAGAGTTTCGGCCGCAACAAAACCCGCATAAACGCCGAGACCTAACAAAGGCAGCGAATAAATGATCTGGCCGAGACCTCTTTCGCGGCTCGCCAATTCCCTATCGGAGACAATGCGGACTTCTTTAGCCATAGCGTCGTGACGGTCTGAGCTTTCTGACTATTCGAACGATTTTCCGAAGGCTTCGAGCGCGGATTTGATCGCGCTTTCTATGTCGTCGGTGAGCTTTTTCTGCTCGCGAATGTCGGTCAGCAAAGACGCATGGTTCGCGTGAACATAACGGAGCAGTTCGGCCTCATAGCGGTTCACATCGCCTTCCGCGACATCGTCGAGATAACCGCGCGTGCCGGCGTAGATCACGACAACCTGCTCTTCCATGGCCAGCGGCGAATATTGCGGCTGTTTTAAGAGCTGCGTCAGACGCGCGCCGCGGTTGAGCTGGCGCTGCGTGGCGGCGTCGAGATCGGAGCCGAATTTCGCGAACGCCGCCATTTCGCGGTACTGCGCCAAATCCGACTTCATCGTGCCGGCGACTTGCTTCGTCGCTTTCAGCTGAGCGGACGATCCCACGCGAGAGACCGAAAGACCCACATTCACGGCCGGACGAATACCCTGATAAAACAAATCCGTTTCCAGGAAGATTTGACCATCCGTAATGGAGATCACATTGGTCGGGATGTAGGCGGAGACGTCGTTCGCCTGCGTCTCAATGATCGGCAGCGCGGTCAGCGAGCCTGCGCCATTATCCTCATTCAGCTTGGCTGCCCGTTCCAGCAGGCGCGAGTGAAGATAGAACACATCGCCCGGATAAGCTTCACGACCCGGCGGACGGCGGAGCAGTAGAGACATTTGGCGATAGGCCACGGCTTGCTTCGAGAGATCGTCATAGATGATCAGCGCATGCATGCCGTTGTCGCGGAAATACTCGCCCATGGTGCAGGCGGTAAAGGGCGCCAAGTATTGCAGCGGCGCCGGCTCGGACGCGGTCGCCGAGACGACGATGGTGTAGTCCAGCGCGCCGCGCTCTTCCAACGTCTTCACAACTTGCGCCACCGTGGAGCGCTTCTGACCGACAGCGACATAGATGCAGTAGAGCTTTTCGCTCTCATCGCCGCGCTCATTGATCGCTTTTTGGTTCAAAATCGCGTCGATGCAGATGGCGGTTTTGCCTGTCTGACGGTCGCCGATGACCAATTCACGTTGGCCGCGGCCCACAGGCACCAGCGTGTCGATCGCCTTAATACCGGTCGCCATCGGTTCGTGCACGGATTTACGCGGCAGAATACCCGGCGCTTTCACGTCGACCTGGCGGCGCTCGGCGACGTCTTCGATCGGGCCCTTGCCGTCGATCGGCTCGCCCAAAGCGTTGACCACGCGGCCGAGCAGACCTTTACCTACAGGCGCGGCCACAATCTCTTCCAAGCGCTTAACCGTGTCGCCTTCCTTGACGCCGCGGTCGTCGCCGAAGATGACGACGCCGACATTGTCGCTTTCAAGGTTCAGGGCCATGCCCTTTGCACCGTTTTCAAAAGACACCATTTCGCCGGCCTGGACGTTGTCCAAACCGTAAATGCGGGCGATACCGTCGCCCACGGAAAGTACTTGACCGACGTCGGAGACTTGAGCCTCCGCCCCAAAATTCTTGATCTGGGCTTTGAGGATGTCCGAAATTTCAGCGGCGCGGATGTCCATTGGGCTAAGCCCCCTTCATTGCGTTCGTCAAACCATCAAGTTTTGCGCGCAGAGACGCGTCGACCAGACGCGACCCAACACGCAATTGCAGACCGCCGATTAGGGCGGGGTCGACTTCAAATTCCACATCGACGTCGCGGCCCAAGGCCTTAGAGACGATTGAGGTCAAAGTCTCGGCCTGTGCGGCCGTCAAATCTTTTGCGGTGCGCGCGGCGACGCGCGTGGCGCCGCGATGGCGCGCCGCTCGCTCGGCGAAAGCCGCCGCCATACCGGCGATATCGCCTGCACGGCCGTTCATGGCCACAACGCCGATGAAACGCTGCGCCAAATCCGGCAAAGCGATTTTCGAGGTCAGCTCGGCGAGAACAGCTTGCTTATCCTCAGATTTATAGAGCGGCGAGCGCAACGCTTCGTGCAGATCGTCATTCTCAGCGACTGTTTTAGCCAAAGCGGACAAGCCGGCTTCGACGCCGTCGACATCGCCGGTGTCCAACGCCATATCGAAGAGGGCTGCGGCGTAGCGGTGCGCCGCCTCGCCCGGGGAAGAGGTGGATGAAGCGCTCAAATCCATGCTCGTTTGCTCTGGGAAAAGCCGCGCCCATCCCCAGACTTAAGAAAAACCTTTAAAGGTCAATACCTTAACTCAGCCAAACGCGGAGGCTGAGCATCGATTTCGCGGGTGGTAGCATGGGTCGATTGCGGTGACAACTAATCGAAACCGCACAAAAGTGAGGTTTTACTGAGCTTTTTCGTCGCGGAATCGATGCTTATGCGGCGCAGTCCGCGCTGCAGCGCTTGAGATTACTCCGCAGCGACGCTGGCCGGGCCCAATTCCAGCTCGGGTCGGTCGATCTGCGGCGCGGCCACTTCCGGCAGGCAGCAGAACACGGTGGCGCCGTCGCCAGGGGCTGATCGCATCGCGACCCAGCCGCCATGCAATTGCACGAATGACCGGACAAGCGCCAAGCCAAGACCGGCGCCGCGATTGTCGCTGGAATTGAACGCGTCGAACGCTTGGGCTTGGCGTTCATAAGCGACGCCGCGGCCCGTATCGGTCACAGATAAGCGCACCACGCCGTCCAGTTTCTCAGCGGACACCGTAATCTTGTCGCCAGGCGCAGTAAATTTCAGAGCATTGGTGAGAAGATTGAATAGGATCTGCTTGATCCGGCGCTCATCCGCGCGAATGGAGCCGATCTTCTTGTCGCACTCCACTTCGATTGAGACTTCGGTGTCTGACGCGTTTCCAACCATCATAGCAATCGATTCATCGATCACCTTGCGGATGTTCACATCAGATAGATCCAGCTCCATGCGGCCCGCCTCGATCATGGCGAGGTCGAGAATGTTCTCTATAAGCTTCGACAAATGATCGCCGGCCTGAAGGATGGATGTCACATGCTCGCGCTGCGCGGGGGCGAGCTTGGCGTTGCGCTCGCTTTCTAGGAATTCCGCATAGCCGAGGATTGTCGTCAGCGGCGAGCGCAATTGATAGGACACATTGCGCACGAATTCGGTCTTTAGCCGGTCCGCCGCCTCAAACGCTTCGGCGCGATCGCGCAGCGCATCTTCAACCCGACGCGACGCCGTGACGTCGACAAAGGCGATTAATGTCGCGCCATCCGGAAGGGGCTGAGTTAGGAAGGTGACGGTTTTGCCGTCAGAGCGCTTCATCTCACCGCGAAATTCTTGGCGCGCTTCGGGGCTTGGGTTGGTGACGCGCCCTTTAATCGCGGCCCAGACGGATTTGTCGTGGAAAAGCGGCGCGCACGCTGCGGTGATCGTCTCAAAATCCGGCTGCGCGTCTAAATCATCGCTTTCCAGATTCCAAAGGCGTTCAAAGGCCCGGTTCGACAAGCGAAGGCTTCCATCAGCGCCGAACACGGCGACGGCCTCGTGCAGATTGTCCAAGGTCGCCGACTGCACCTGTATCAGCGCATTATACTCAGTGCGCAGGGTCAGCTCGTCCGTAATGTCTTTGAACAGTAAGAGCTGACCGCCCAGAGGATGGCGTTGGCGCGTCACGCGCAAAGTTCGGCCGTCCGGCAGATTCCAGAGGCTTTCGGCGACGTCGTTTTTTTCGCCCTGATAATACGCCAACTCATCGGCGCGCCATCCGGCGTAGTTTGATTGTGTCGGCAGCTTGCGTTTCTCACGCAGCCGATCCAGCAATGCGCCGTGATCCGGGCGCTCCAAAAGGAAAGCGGGATCCAAATCCCATATCTCGCCAAAGGCGCGGTTGTGGTAGACCAACTTTCGATCCGCCCCGAAGATGGCGACGCCATCCGCGACATGGTTCAGCGTCTCATCATGCGCTTTGACGTGGCGGTCCAATGTTTCGCGCGCGTGCTCTTCTTCAGTGACGTCAAACGCCATGCCGCCAACGCCGCCGGACAAGGGGAACATCACGACACGCATGGCGCGCCGATCGCCGCCGATAGAGATATGGCGGACTTCAGAATGCTCTCCGCCCTCAGCAAGGGCTTTTTGGCCTTGGGGCGCGACGAATTTGTCGAGCATGATTTGACGATCGAGCGCTTGATCCAGATGCGTCGCGTCGACCGCTTCCAGATAAGCGTCGTTCGCCCATTGAAGCTTGCCGACGCCGGATAAACGCCAAGCGGGGAAAGGCGCCTTGCCGAGCATTTCAAGGAAAGCGGTCGGATCGCGCGCCACCACTTGGCGCGCTTCTTCCAAGCGCCCACGTGCGCCGCTTTCTTCCAGACCTTTGATTGTCGTGTCGGTGATCCATAAGACGGCGCGGGCGCCGGCGGTGCGCCCATCGGCCTCTAAGAAGCGGCCGGAGGGACCGATAATCGTTAACGAGAAGGGGGCGCCCTCCGTGCGCAATTGCTGCAAACGCTGGCGTAAAGTCGCGTCTTGGCCAGCGCCGTCGCGCGCTTCTAAATCCCCCAATCCCTCAAGAATACGAACCGCAGGATCGGGCGCCATGGCGTCGTCGGTGAACCGCAACATGCCGGCGAGCGCGACAGGCGACCCATAAACGCGCGGGTCGCCCCAATCATTGCTGGGTCCATCTTCTTCCCAAACCAGAATGACGCCGGGATGCGCGCCGAAAACACTGTCGGCGCGGGCCAATTTGTCTTCCAAGATCTGGGCGCTTTCGCGATATTTCTTCGCCGAACCCCGAGCGCCGTGCGACACGCGCAACGCCCATAAAATTCCCGCAAGGCCAAGCCCCGCCCCACCCGCGGTGATCGCGATCAAAGGTGAGGAAATCGAGAGATCCATAACGCGTGTCCTGCCGAATCGCTCCCCCAGAACACATGTCTAAGGGAGTTAGTCGGTTAACGGAATGCTCTTGCTGTCGTTAACACCCCGTTAACAGAGGTGAATCAAATCAAGGTGAAACGGTCCGTTCCGACAATAGCTTGTCAAAATATCCGATGGTATTTTTGAGGCCGTCGCGCAATTCGGCGCTTGGCGCCCAATCACGCCTGGACTTAGCTAAGCAGATGTCGGATCTGCGCTGTTTCGGATCGTTTTCCGGCAGTGTCTGGACGACGAAATTCGACACGAACCGCCCGTCGTTTGGATGCATGCGCGGCCCGTTGAAGAAATTGTCCACGCAAGGAATCTCTGCGCCGGCCTCTATCACTTCTTCGACAGGTAGGAACCGATAGAACCCGCACCGCCAGTGATGAGAACGCGATTGTCCAAATTCAGCGCTGGCTTGCTCATGCAGGGCGCCCAACGCTGTGATAGTCAAAACCGCGGCGCGCAATATCGGCGGGATCGTAGATATTGCGCAGATCGACAATGGTCGGCGTTTTCAAAGACGCTTTCACACGATCCATATCCAAAGCGCGGAATTGATCCCATTCCGTGATGATGACGACGGCGTCCGCGCCCTTCAAAACATCATAGGGACCGACGCAGAAGGTGACGTCGTCCAGCATGTGCTCCGCCTCCTCCATCGCTTCGGGGTCGAAGGCCTTAATTGTGGCGCCCTTCGCCTGCAGCGCAGGGATAATATCCAGGGCGGGCGCATCGCGCATGTCGTCTGTGTTCGGCTTAAACGCCAGACCCAGAACGCCGATCGTCTTGCCGTCGACATCGCCCGCCAGCGCCTTGATCACTTTATCGGCCATGGCTTTCTTGCGCGCAGAGTTCACCTCCACCACCGTGTCGACGATGCGCACCGGGCTGTCATAGTCGTTGGCCGTCTTGGTCAAGGCTAACGTGTCCTTTGGAAAGCAGGAGCCGCCATAGCCGGGGCCGGCGTTCAAAAACTTACGACCGATGCGATTGTCCAGACCAATCCCGCGCGACACTTCTTGAACATTCGCGCCCACCGCCTCGCACAAATCCGCCATCTCATTGATGAAGGTGATTTTCACCGCCAAGAAGGCGTTGGCCGCGTATTTAATTAGCTCCGACGTGCGCCGTTCGGTGAAAAGGATCGGCGTCTCATTGAGGTAGAGCGGACGATAAAGCTCGCGCATTACCTCTTTAGCGCGCTCGTCATCGGTGCCGACCACCACCCGGTCGGGACGCTTAAAGTCTTCAATGGCGGCGCCTTCGCGCAGGAATTCCGGATTGGAGACGACGGCGAAATCCACATCCGCACGCGTCTTCTTGATAATCGCCTCGACCTCGTCGCCCGTGCCCACCGGAACGGTGGATTTGGTGACCACAACGGTGAAGCCGTCCATCAAGCGGGCGATCTCCTCGGCGGCGGCGTAGACATATGACAAATCGGCATGCCCATCGCCGCGACGCGCCGGCGTGCCGACTGCGATAAAGACCGCATCGGCGGCGCGGACCGCCTCCTCAGCGTCAATCGAAAACGACAAGCGCTCCTCGGCCACGTTTTTGGCGACTAACGCCTCCAAACCCGGTTCAAAGATCGGGATTTCGCCGGCCTTCAACTTGTCGATCTTGGACGCGTCCTTGTCGATGCATGTCACGACGTGCCCGAAATCAGCAAAACACGCCCCCGACACGAGCCCGACATACCCCGTCCCGATCATCGCAACGCGCATAGCTTCTACCCCTCGTAGGCCCCTGCCCCAGTTTAGCGGAAGCCGTGCTATGTCTCGGCACGAAGGTCAAGATAAGCGATGGGACGCGTGCGCTGTTCGCCGAGAGAGGGCGGCTAGATTTCTTGATTATAGGCGCCGACTTCCGGATGAGCGGCCAGGCGCGGTTTCGCTTCTTCTCGGAAGAGCGCGCGCATGTCCTCTTCCGACGCCATGCTTTCAACGACCACAACCAATTCCGGCTTGTTGGAAGACGCGCGGACCAACACCCAGGAACCGTCCTCCAAAGTAACGCGCGCGCCGTTCACCGTGTTCACATCGATAATTTTGCGGCCAAGAATAGATGCGCCCTCGGCGCCGAGTTTTTCGTACTCTGCGACGATTTTTTCGACGACGCCGTATTTGGTTTCGTCATCGCAGTGCGGCGACATGGTGAGCGAGGTGTAGGCGACGCCGAGCTCTTCTTTCAAATCCGCCAGCGATTTGTCTGGATTGCGATCCAACATGGCGAGCACGGCCCCGGCCGCGACCAAGCCGTCATCATAGCCATAGCCGATCGGGGGGCGGAAAAAGAAATGCCCGGATTTTTCAAAACCCGCCAACGCGCCCAGCTCCGTCGTCCGGCGCTTGATATAAGAATGGCCCGTCTTGAAGTAGTCGACGTCGGAGCCGTTCTCTTTCAGCACGGGATCGGTCTTATAGAGGCCGGTCGATTTGACGTCGACGACGAATTTCGCGCCCGGATGCTCTTTGGAAAGATCGCGCGCGAGCATGAGTCCGATTTTGTCCGCGAAGATCTCTTCGCCGGTATTATCGACCACGCCGCACCGATCGCCGTCGCCGTCAAAACCGAGCGCAACGTCCGCGCCGTGTTCTTTCACCGCCGCCGCCATGGCGTGCAGCATTTCGGTGTCTTCCGGGTTCGCATTGTAGCGTGGGAAGGTGTAGTCGAGATCGCAATCTAGCTCGATCACCTCAACGCCCATATTACGCAGCGCTTGCGGGGCGAAGGCGCCGGCCGTGCCATTGCCGCACGCCGCGACCACTTTTAGCGGGCGCGTGATCGAAACGTTTTCCGACACCGATGCGATGTGCTTGTCGCGCAATCCGTCAACATGCAAGATTTGGCCGCCCGGCCGCGACACGCCTTTGCCGCCCAGCACAATTTCTTTCAATTGGCCCATCTCAACCGGACCGAAGGTGAGCGGCTTGTTCGCGCCCATTTTGACGCCGGTCCAGCCATTCTCATTGTGGCTGGCCGTCACCATCGCGACGCAAGGGATATCCAGCTCAAATTGGGCGTAATAAGCGGTCGGAGAGAGCGCTAAGCCGATATCGTGGACTTCCATGCCGGCTTCGACCAGGCCGAGCATCAGCGCGTTTTTGATCGCGATGGAATAGCTGCGATAATCATGGCCGACGACGATTTTGGGCGCGACGCCCATCTCATGCACCAAAGTGCCCAGACCCAAACCCAACGCCTGCACGCCAAGATAGTTCAGCTCGGGCGCTTTGGCCGTTTTCGGATCGTCGCCAGGCGCGCCGAACCACCACCGCGCATCATATTCGCGAAAACCCGTAGGCTTCACGAGAGGGGTGGTTTCAAACTCATAAGTATTGGCCGCTAATTCAGGCTTCGGCGTCATCGGCATTGTCTCCCACCCTTTCAATCATCGCGTCCCACGAATCCTGTCGCGTGAATAGATCGCGGGCGTTGAGATGACAATGATCGGCTAAAGAAGATTAAAGATCGAAACAAAAACCACTTATCCCCTCATGAATCAGGATAAACGGCCGATCGCCCTAATACCGATAATGCTCCGGCTTGTAGGGGCCTTCCGTCTTCACACCGATATAGTCGGCCTGTTCATCCGACAATTCGGACAATTTCGCGCCGATTTTGTCGAGGTGTAGGCGGGCGACTTTTTCGTCCAAATGCTTGGGTAGCACATAAACTTCGTTCTGATATTCCTCGCCGCGGGTGAAGAGCTCGATTTGCGCCAAGGTTTGGTTGGTGAAGCTGGCCGACATCACGAAAGATGGATGGCCGGTCGCGTTGCCGAGGTTCAACAAACGGCCTTCCGACAAGAGAATGAGCCGATTGCCGGACGGCATTTCGATCATGTCCACCTGGTCTTTGATGTTGGTCCATTTGTGGTTTTTGAGCGCGGCGACCTGAATCTCATTGTCGAAATGGCCGATATTTCCGACAATCGCCATGTCCTTCATCTCGCGCATATGTTCAATGCGGATGACGTCCTTATTGCCCGTGGTCGTGATGAAGATATCGGCGGATGACACCGCATCTTCCAACGTCGTCACTTCAAATCCGTCCATCGCCGCTTGCAGCGCGCAGATTGGGTCAATCTCGGTAACCTTCACTCGGGCGCCGGCGCCCTGCAAGGACGCGGCCGAGCCCTTGCCGACATCGCCATAGCCGCACACCACGGCCGTCTTACCGGCCATCATCGTATCGGTGGCGCGGCGAATGCCATCGACCAGGCTCTCTTTACAGCCATATTTATTGTCGAACTTCGATTTGGTGACACTGTCGTTCACATTGATCGCGGGGAAGGGGAGCTGACCGTCGCGCACCAGCGGATAGAGCCGGTTCACGCCCGTCGTCGTCTCTTCCGAGACACCCTTGATCTGGTCACGGATCTTCGTGAACCAGCCGGGCGAGGCAGCCATGCGCTTGGCGATTTGCGCCTTGATGACCTCTTCTTCCTCGGATTGCGGCACGGG